>MPMU01000082.1 GCA_002238665.1 Gammaproteobacteria bacterium bin55 | reverse complement strand
AAGAGACTGAGATAGGCTGGGATTTTTCTGCTTGCAATGCTCGGATCTTTTCGGGGTGCATTGAGGTGAGGGGATTTGCCAAATGGAAACGCGCCTCTAATATCCATAAGTTGAGCAAATCGAATCGGATTTCGGTCTAGCGCTTCTTGAGTTACGGTGGATCGGAACGGTTCTTGAGTTTGCATGTGAGTTCGACAAAATGTGGCCAGAAGCATCAGCCTTAGTCCATTATTCTTCCGTGGATAGGAACCATGCCATGTGTGATCACCCCAGATGATCATCGATCCCATTTCGGCCTCTACTGGTTCAGCGTTGTCAGCCCAGTACTTAGCTTCTTCGCTAGATGGCCAACGACGCCAGCGATGACTGCCTGGCACAAAAGCTAAGGCACCATCGTCTTTACTGTAATCAGATAGTAGGTAGTTGAAGTTGGCCGTATAGGGTTCAGGTGGGAACGTAGGCATCTCAAATTGTGCCCAATCGCAATGTATTCCGGTTCTAGCTTCACCTTTTCCCTTCACCCATCCGTCACAAAGACTCAATATGCAACCAGTACCCAATAGATACTGAACAAGACCAAGACCTGCTGGGTTTAGAAGTGTCTTTTCGAAGATTGGATTGTCCCAAAGAATGAATCGAAGTAGTTCTTGTCCATCCTTATATAGACTCTCTAATTCATTGTTGTTGCAAGTTTTTCTGTCGTTAGCGACGTTTAACAGGGCATCTCGCATCGCCCTATGATCCGCATCCGTTCCAACTTTGTCCGGAGGTACGACCGTATAACCAAACGCCTCAAGTTCAGCGATGTTCTCCAGCAAGTCGAGTTGCTTAAGTTCGCGATAGAGTGCGGGTAACTGCTTTGCAGAACTCCAATCTTTGATTTCCATCGATTCAGTCTTCGTGATTTAGATTTTCGCTGCGACACCGCCATCAATATTGATTATTTCAGCAGTCAGAAAACGAGCCGCATCAGACACTAAAAACAAAACCAAATTAGCGACATCCTCCGGTAAGCCTGCACCAGGGATAATCTGCGCGAAATTGAACATCTTTTCAAATACGTGGTGTCCACCATCAGGATCACTAGTAGTACCGCGGGTTGCTCCGGGTGTCAGGATCTGTCCAGGTCTCACACAATTGACGCGGATGTTGTGCTCTCCTCCTATGCCAGCTATATAGCGAGTCAAAGCGTCTACTCCAGCTTTCGCTACATAGTACGAAGAAGAGGTCGCACCGTATTCCGCGCGCATGGCAGGGCTAAATCCTCTCTGCGCCGCTAAAGAAGACATGTTGACGACCGCACCACCGCCTGCAGCAACCAAATGAGGCCAAACTTCCTTTGACATCAGGAATGTACCAGTGAGATTCGTTTCGATGACACGGTTCCATTCGTCGTCTGGTTCATCTGGAAAGTTGTTGCCAGCACCGCCACCGGCATTGTTAAACAGAATATCGATTCTTCCGTAAATTTCGGCAGATTTAGCGACCGCGTCGACTATGGACTGCTTGCTTCGAACATCGCACTGAACGAACGATGCCTCACCGCCGGCTTCTCGAATAGCATTGGCAACTTCTTCACCCTGTACCTCCCGGCGCGCCATCAAGATCACTTTTGCACCTTCTCTGGCGAAAACATGGCATGTTGTTTCACCTATTCCACTGTTACCACCTGTAACGATGGCTACTTTACCTTCAAGTGTTCCTGACAATTTTTCTCCTTTGAGCTTTCATTTGATATTCGAAACGAACTGATGCCTTCCACTCCTAAACTTGGTTGGAAAGGATCAATGGATATGAGTTATCCATTGAATTCACCAGTAAATAAGTCTGCGATTGTATTGCGAAAATACTGATTTCGTCAATTCTTGAATCTACTAAATCGCGACATCACTGATCGAATATGAGGCTTTCTAACTGTGCTAAAGTATTGCTAAGACTTTGGGAAACGGACTACAGCCACATCTCGCAGATTTCTAGGAAGGCTAAATGCAGTTTAGACACATGTCGAGGCGGTGTGCTCCTGCTCTAAACCGTGTATCTTAGGACTTCTCTCTAAACTAGTTTGATTGATCTCAGCATTTGAGGGATTTTGCACAGTTCTTATGTCTTTTCTGAGGACAGAACCGAATGTGCGACATACTTAACAAGAACTACGTGATTTGGTTAGAACGAAATTATGAAGTTGATTGATGAACTCATTCTCATACTCCTTGACGAAAAAGTCGGGTATATCGATTTGATCGATAGTTGGGATTTCTCATGTGTTGTTGCAGGCTCAATTATTGCTGACCTAGCACTGATATTCAAGATTGACTCAGATCTAGAGAAGCTAACTGTGATCGATTCCGAGCCGCCCGGAGATCCTATCTTGGATCGATTCTTGAACGAGATCGTTGTTGATGACACTGAGCGCACCGTTCAATTCTGGATTGAGAAGTTTGCAGTTTACTCTGACGAGATCGTCCATGAAGTTATGAATAATCTCGTTGAAAAGGACATCCTTACGTATGAGGCAGGTGGATATTGGGAATTGTCACATTCGGTCGCGAAGACACGTCAATATAGAGGAGCTGATGGTTCTACCGTCCAAGAGGCTAAGTTCAGAATTACAAACGCGATCCTGAACGATGAGATTCCCAGTCCTCGAGACGTACTATTGATCTCCATCTTAAATAGTTGCTTCTACTTTAAGTTACTTTTAAGTGAAGAAGACTATGCGGAGCAATTCGAGCGAATTCAGACTCTATCAAATGCTGATTTGATCGGACAATCCATTGTCACGTCAATCCAGACTACCTCTCTATTGCCTCGTGCAAAATTAAAGGGGAGACTTCAACCACACACTCCACTTAAACTAAAGCACCTTATAAAGAGCCGCAAGGAATTCTTCGCCGGTAATCTACCAAGAGGTTTGCTCAAGTTATATCGAGAACTTGGGCCTGTAATTGACACACCCTACAAGATGGGGGGGCAAGGAGTTAAGCTCCTGATGGGTCCCGAGGTCAACCAGTGGTTCAATAGAAGTGGTCGCCTCTATCTGCGAACCAAGGACTATATCAAAGGGCTTGAGGGAGCATTTGGTGCTAATCGAACTCTTCCAGGATTGGACGGTGCTGAACATTTTCGTTTGCGAAAAACGTTGCGTAATGTCTATTCTCGAGGCTCTTTGTTAGCACGGCTTCCTGAACTTTTGCACCTGAGCAGAAGAGGCATTCTGGGCTTGAAAGAAGGAAGCGAATTCTCGGCACCAGAGAAATTTAAAAACACCATGGGGATTCAGCTAGGCCATCTAAAAGTAGGAGTAGACTGCGAACAAGAATTAGATTCTCTGCTTCAATACAAAGAGAGAGCTATGAGGGTCTACGCTGCCAACATATTGCCGAAGTGCACTCTTGCTACACCAAAGATGAAACGGGCCAAAGGTAAGGTGGCTGACTATATCGAGTCAATCAAGGCAGCTCATACACCTGCACTTCGCCAAGGTAAACCTCAAGATTTGGCAGATACGATCATTGAACTACATCGACAGGATCCTCAGTTTTTCCCCGAAACTGACATTACATTCCAATTTGCCGCTGCTTTAATCGCAGGCGTTTATCTCGGTAGCGCTCTAGGTTTTGTTCTTTACGAACTTATCAAACATCCAGAGTATTACGAACGCGTCTATGAAGAGGCAGCAAAGATTTTTGGCGGGGGAAACGAACCCACCGCCGAAGATTTCTCCGATGAAAACACGAAAGTTACACACAGTGTCTTCATTGAATCTGAGCGACTCTGGCCAGTCATTCCTATACAGGTTCGTTCAGTGATGAACCATTGCTACGTACAAGATTACGAGTTGAAGCCGGATACTCGAGTGATTATCGGTCAGACAGTGCCTCACTTCATGGAGGAGTTTTATTCTGACCCATTCGAGTTTAACCCTGATCGTTTTTTATCTGGGAGAGAAACTACGTCAGGGTCGAACTATGCTCCTTACGGTCTGGGAACACATCATTGTTTGGGGCATCGATATGTGGAAATTCAAATGATCGTGAACATCATGCTTCTGGTCTACCACTTTAAGCTGGAATTAGCGCCCTCGTCCTATGAAATGAAACTCAACCCTTTCCCCACGGCAGCACCTCGGCGCAATATGAGAATTCGGGTCGCCGAAGTCAGAAACCCTGTCATTCAGAGTAAAATGGAGATTTAGCAGAAGTTAGCATGTAGCGTTTGGAATACGGCCCATCTAATGAATCTAAGTAACACGGGGAAGACGTCAAGTTTGATCAGCTTCTCACCAGCGGAAACTCCGTTACCTCAAAGGGTTGCGACGAGTAGTGGGGTGTGGACTAGCGATCTTATGGTCACGCACTCCATATTGAAGTCATTTGGAATTCGCGTGTTCCATCTGATTGACCATTCAATCTAAAACATAGACTTCTAGAAGTGATTGCATCCCATTCGCAATTAGCAAACACATTAACTAGAAAATTGGCAATCTCAGTATGCATTGCTCTTTGTCACAGGAATAAGTCTGAGATCCTCAGTAATGACATTACAGATTTGCTTTCGTGATGAAATAGGTAGGGAATTCAAAATTGAGTAAGTCCCGAATTTTCTTGATAGTGCTTGTCCTTGTCATCATCGTTGGGTGGTTGTTGTCTGGAATTCTCACAAAACCTCCTCCGGCGGAAGCGATTTCGTTGGCTGAAGCCAAGGAACTACGTGATGACATGGCGAGTGATTCAGGTGCTGTGTTGGTGAGAGTTAGACATAGTACAGCGACGGAACAAGATCGCGCAATTGTGTTACGCGGCAGGATCATTGATCGAAATCAAGCCACTGTCGCAGCACGAGTACGCGGGCAAGTCGTTGAGCGACCTGTTGACATCGGCGATCACGTCAACGCGGGAGATGTACTCTGTGAAATCGAACTCGCGGATAGACAAGCTCAAGTTGATGTAGCCAGAGATGCACATGGGTTAGCCGCTAAAGAATACGAAAGTTCACTCGAACTCACCGAGAAAGACTTCGTTCAAGAATTGGATCTCGCGCGCAAAAAAGCACAACTTAGTGCGTCTCTTCAACGTTTGCTAGCCTCCGAGATTGAACTCGAAAATACAAAGATTCTCGCCCCGATAGCAGGTACAGTACAAGAAACTCACGCGAATGTCGGAGACTATCTTGGGGTCGGTCTACCTTGTGCAACGATTCTCGTAATGGATCCACTCTATGCTGAAGCTTTCGTCTCGGAAGAATATGTGGCACACCTCAATCTGGATGCTGGGGCTGAAGTAACGCTACCTACTGGTGAAGTCAGAAAAGGGCGGCTTGTATTTGTCAATCCCAAAGCAGACGATCAATCTAAAACGTTCAAAATCGAAATCGCTTTATCCAACGACGATTACTCAATACGGTCGGGTATGAGTGCCTCCATTAAATTGAACATCGATAGAAAATATGCTCATAAAGTGCCTACTTCGGCGATCGTGCTGAATGAGAGTGGCACTCTCGGTCTGAAAACTGTTAGCTCAAATGAAACTGTTGAGTTTCATGCTGTCGATACTGTTCGAGAAGAAGAAGATGGCATCTGGGTATCTGGGTTACCGCTTGTCTCGCAGATCATAACTGTCGGACAGGGACTCGTCGTTGAAGGCGAACGAGTAGCAGTTGAGTTAGAGTAACGATACTCGTTGAAAACTCAAAAAAATCGAGCCTAATGTAAATTCAAATGAAAAGAATCGTTGGCTTTGCGATAAGTCATACTCGGACAACACTTCTAGTGATGCTGACAATTCTTGTGTTCGGCATCGTCGCCAGGCTCGCGATTCCTATCGAAAACGAACCAAAGATAGACATCCCTACCTTCATTGTCACGGTACCGCATGAAGGTATTTCGCCAGACGATGCATTGCGCCTTCTTGTCGCACCGTTAGAAACTGAACTCAAGAGTGTGGACAACATTAAGGAAGTTAGCGGCGTCGGTGCAGAGCATATGGCCGCAGTGATCGTTGAATTCACATCTGATGTCGAGCACAACTTTGCCAAGGCAGATTTACGAGAAGCTGTAAATCGCGCTATTCAGAATTTCCCTTCAACCGCTGATGAACCCATTATTTCGGAAAGGGGAGATCACAATAGCCGTGTAGTCCAAGTTAATCTCGTCGGTAAAGGTGCACCTGAAGCTTTGATCTACCAGACTGCACGTGAATTCAAGTCTCGACTTGAAGCGTTAGAAAGCGTGCGAGACGTGAGTATGCAAGGGGCGCGTGAAGAGTTTCTTGAGATTGCAATCGATCCCGCACAGATGCATAGATACCGGTTATCTGCTGAGCAACTCATTGTTGCAATCAACCGAAACAATCGACTTATTCCAGCAGGTTCGCTGCAGTCAGGACAGGGTAGTTTGTCCATAAATATTCCAAGCGTCGTCGAAGATCCCGAAGATCTGCTGGATGTGCCAATCTTTGCAAACTCATCGACAGTGATCACACTCGGCGATGTCGCGAAGGTTCGTCGTACCTTTAAGGACCGAGTGAGCTACGCCCATGCTAACGGCGAACAGTCTATCTCTCTATTCGTCTACCGAAGTCCTGAAGCATTTCTGATCGATGCGTCCTACGAAGTGAAGGATTTAGTTGAGGTGTTTCAGTCGGAGGTGCCGCCGACCATTCGTGTATTTATGTCCTCAAACTATGCCGTGTTTGCAGAGCGACTGGTTACTGAGTTAGAAGGGAATATTGTCACGGCGTTAGTTCTGGTAATGGTTGTCGTGCTTGCAACCATGGGATTTAGATCAAGTGTGGTGGTTGGTGTCGCCATTCCGATCTCATTCCTATTTGCTTTGATCTTCCTATGGTTATCAGGGCAATCGTTTAATTTCATGGTCATGTTCGGTATGTTGCTATGTCTGGGCATGCTCATTGATGGTGTGATCGTTATCGCTGAAGATGCAGATAGAAGGTTGGCCGACGGCGTGTCCAGCGCCGAGGCGTATACCTCCGCTGCCTCTCGTATGGCTAACCCGGTCATTACGTCCACATTGACTACCTTGGCAGTGTTTTTTCCACTGTTGTTCTGGCCAGGATCTACGGGAGCATTCTTAGGATACCTGCCGAAAACAGTCCTCCTGGTGATGGTAGGAGCACTTCTCTATTCAATCGTATTAGCACCAGCCTTGGCTAATGTTTTAATGAGAAACCGACCGGGGCGTATCGAAGCCAAAGATTCGGTCCAATTGATGTGGAACGTAGATCTTTCCCGCCTTAGAGGATTTAAAAAGTGGTACGTGAAGGTACTTGCATTTTCGGTTCGACATGCAGTAATCACGGTTGTATTGGCATTGTTCTCCGTATTCGCCATCTTTACGGTTCATGGTTCCATGGGTCTGGGAGTTATTTTCCTAAACGAAAATCAACCCCAGTATGTCAATCTCTTCGTGAAGGCACAAGGTAATTTCAGTGCAGAGGAAGCCTATTCCCTGGTATCTCAGGTAGAAGCCGAACTGGTCGAAGTAATCGGCTTGAAAGACATTAACATGATGTCGACTGCGGGCTTAGGACAAGCTGAGGGAACTCGAACGGAGTTTTCAGGTGGAGGAAGTTCGGATGTAATTGGCCTTCTCTTTGTCGAGATGCTTCCTTCAGACGAGCGGGAAAGAACCGGAAACGAAATATTGGAGGAAATTCGAGTTCGAACTTCACAAATTAGTGGAATCATCGTGGAAGTTGTACCGTTCCTCGGTACGCTTACTGCTGATAAACCAATAGCGATCCAATTCACCGCGGAGGATCGTAACTTACTCGAATTAGTGGTCCTACAAGTTCGAGAATACATGCTGAATCAAGTCGAAGGACTCACAGCCCTGGAGGATACACTGCCTCTAGGTGCCATCGAATGGGAGTTGAATGTAGATCGTGCGAAGGCAGCACTATACGGCGCCGATGTAACTACCGTTGGTTTGGCGACCCAGCTATTAACTACTGGCGTAAAACTAGGTGAGTACCGACCAGATAACGCGGAGGATGCACTCGACATCAGAGTTCGCTACCCGTCTGAGCATCGAGGTCTTGAGGCCTTGCAAGGATTGGAAGTCATGACGTCGCGAGGTCCGATACCGATTCATCAATTTGTCGAGCGAACTCCCCGGATTAAGTCAGATGCTTTACAAAGACGTGACCAGTCCAACATGCACATGATCAGAGCGGCCGTAAGGCAAGGCTTTCTGTCGGATAACAAGGTCAACGAAATTCAAAATTGGATCGACGAGCAAAACTTCGATCATCGAGTGAATATTCGATTTCGCGGTACGAATGAAGAACAAGAGGAATCTGAAGCCTATCTCTCAAAAGCTTTTTCCTTTGCTCTTTTGCTGATGTTTGGGTTGCTAGTGCTTCACTACAACAACTTCTACCATCCATTTCTTACAATGTTGGCGATCATTCTTTCGACCGCTGGAGTATTCTTGGGTCTAATGATCACAGGGGATCCATTTAGTGTTCTTCTGAGTGGGATAGGTGTCTTGACACTTGCTGGTATTGTGGTAAACAATAACATCGTCCTGATCGATACATTCAACGCCGGAGTAAAAGAAAATCCTGATCGAGATATCAAAGAGATCGTTGTTTTAACAGGTCTTCAGCGGCTTCGTCCAGTCTTAATTACCACGGGTACAACCGTCATCGGTTTACTGCCTTTAGCGACTGACAATTCCATCGACTTCATTAATCGAGTCTGGGTATTTGGTGGACCCGTTTCTTCGTATTGGGTACCTTTGTCTCAAGCGATTATGTTCGGATTGAGTTTTGCGACAATCCTCACCCTAATCGTTACACCTTCCTTATTGTTATTACCTTCCATTTGCAAGAATGGATTTGGGAAGATTGGAAGTTACCTTTCAAAGGTTCTCTTTCGTTCAAGAGAACAAACTCTAGAGACTGAACGCAGTTCGTCTTAAAAACCAATCAGCTTGTCTGCATGACAAAGCCATAAGCCACAGGTCGGTCTTTGTTGATTAGGTCCTAGTCGATTATGTGGAACTGTTCGCAGTAACGTCGAAATCGAAGAATATCTTGCTCGGCAGGACCAAGTCTAGGATAGGTGAGATATTTTTTATTCTCCCAGATATGGAAATCTTGAGAGATGTCCGTCATGTAAATTTTGAAAAATATCTTTCGAAGCCAGTAATTTAGAAGGCGACGAGGCAACAGACTCAACCCTGGAATTAAGACATTGGGCCGCTCGATATCCTTAGTCTGTATCGCCATGACAAAATTGACATGCTCTTCATCGATAGGAGTACAGAGCGCAAGCTGGCGAACATATATGCCAGCCTCTTGAGCAACTGGTTCTATCATGGAAAAACCTAACCCCCGCATGGTGACTGTTACGTCAACGTCCAGAGTAAAACTGACTAACTTGCTTGGTCCTACGCGTCTGTTGATCCTGAAAAAGTTCTGAAGACACGGACCTTCTACAACTAGCGGTTTCAGGATTTCGACGGCCTCATAGCCATGTACATAGGGTAGGTGGCTTATATCTACGCCATTTTCTGATGTCTCTTGAGGATGAGTTCGAATCACTGCGGAGTTGTACAAAAACTTTGACCAATCGCCGATGCTAAGGTCAGGAATACCCCATGTAGGCTCAGCACCATCGGGGTGCCAGTACGCAAAAACTACACCACCAGACTCGTAGGTCGGAAATGTTTTCAATTCAACGGGTGTATTAGGCGGTCCGGAAAGCGTGCGTACACATCGCCCGTCTACATCGTATCGATACCCATGAAAGGGACACACTAGCAGTCCATCTTCCAATTTTCCGCCCAGTTCTGGAGACAGATTCGCACCTAAATGCGGACAGGTAGCCTCAGAAACACATACTTGGCCTTTGTTATCGCGCCAGTAAATAACCTGCTGTCCCATCCACTGCTTACTATACAGTCTTTCTTTTTTGAGATTTTCACTAAATTCCACCCAGTACCAACCAATGGGAAAGGGTGAAAATGGGAATCGTGAATCGGAGGAAACAGACAGCTTTACGTCTGCGCTTTGTTTAGTTGGAATCTGTCTCATATTAGGTCAGTTACTCGTCCACTGGGACAGTTTCTCCGCGCTTCGCAAACTGCCCAATGTAGCCAAAATCTCACTCTTAGAGCTGGACTAACACCTCTCGATAGAAATGTGCTAACTCGATTGTCTAGCCTTTAAATCGTGTTACACGAAGCATAGAATTCTCAAGTTTAGCTAACCATGATGGCTTTGGCAACTAAGTTGCACCAGCTTAATTTCAGGTTGAAAGGCATCGTTTAGAGACAGAGGAAATCTAGTTTGAGACAGTAGCTGGTTGACGCAGATCGAGCTTGCTGGATGTCTCGGTGATGATGTTTTGTTGCCCGATAGATGTCGCGTGTCAGCACTCTCAACGGATGAAACGTAGAACGAGTAAATGTGTCATTGCGTAATCACTGCACATTAAAAATCTGCACTTGACGGGCGTTAACTTCACCTTCGACTTAGGTTCTTCAGCACCTTATTTAGACTAGATAGCCACACAGTTTGTTGGACAACTCAATTTATACTCTTCTGTTCAAGTACGTCTCCAAGACCTGTTATCTTCTTTAGACATGGATCGAACATCCAGACCAATCCAATTTAGCGTACTCCTATTCGCGGCGTTTATGGTGTCGGCTTGTACCACTACGCAGCCTCCAAGTCATAGTTCGTCGATCACCAAAGTTGAGATTCGTGAGAAAACTCAAGAACTCGTTTTAAAAAACAAGACAAGGAAGCTGGAGCAACTCGAAAATCTATCCAATCTCTCTTGGCCTATTGTGAGTCGGAACCTAGAGATTTGTGGAAATCATCGCATGTACTCCGTAGGGCTCAGGACGATTTCGGAATTTGATTTCCCGAAAGGAACTGAGGCGTTGTACAAAAGGAGTTTCCTGTTTGACGGCAAACCTGTTGTCCAATTCGCGGTTGAGGGTTCACCTAGTCACGACATAGGAATTAAAAAGGGCGATCAAATCGTAGCAGTTGGTACCTTGGAGTACCAACCCAACTCAACAAAGGCAACTCAGTTTGGGCGACGAGCAAAATCCGAATTGAGAAAGCTAACGAGACAAGGTAAACCGTTCCCCATCAAGTTTTCACGGGTTGGCAAAATAGAGGAACGAGAACTGATTCCAGTTGAAGTGTGCAAGTTTGCGCTGGAAATCAATGACAGCTCGACTATCAATGCATTTACGGATGGATACAGAATCTCGTTTAATCAAGGCCTGTTGAACTTGTCGGACGATGACCGTTTTCTCCAAGCAGTGTTCGCTCATGAACTCGCACATGGAATCCACAAGCACCCAATAAAAATCATGCCTCGAGCCGCGGTTGGACTAGTGCTTGATCTAGGTTTGCTCGCACAGCGTATCTATAGCGGCGGTTTCTTCGCATCGGTATGTGGTGGCATATTCAATAAAGAATTTGAACGAGAAGCGGACTACGTGGCTTACTATTTGCTGGCAAATGCGGGAATTGAAATTTCTGATGCTGTCAATGGTTGGGAGGATATCGCCGTTAGATTTCGAGGTGGTGATAAAAAATCACGTACTCATCCATCCTATGCGGAACGCCTCGTGATCCAGGAGAAAATCGTTCAGGAAATCCAAGCAAAAATAGACGCAGGCGAACCACTTATTCCAAATCGTTAACACTAGTTCAAAATTACTTAAAGCGACCACGAGCACACACGAGAATGAAACAGAACTTACCAAGGATTACAGTACCTAAATCCGATTACGGATCATCACACCAAGAAATGGTGGAGTATCGAGCGGCAGGCACAAGGCGCGCACTCGAACTACCGAATCGAGGACCAATAGAGTTCTCACGATCCGGTGAACTGAGCGAGTCTATTCGACGAGCTTATTCTGAGTACGGTTTCTATGTCTTTGAGAATGTCATCGAGCTAGAAGAACTGAGAGAATTAGAAGCAGATGTAGCGATGCTCATAGAACGAGCACCGACACATCGGCAGAGTAAAGTTGACAAGAACGGAAGCACTGCGCTAAACGCGGACTGTGATGGCAGAAATTACGGCTTTGTAAAACCATTCTCAGATCCGATCGGGGGTACTAGCTCAAACTATGGCCGTCATCCAGCGAAGATGCATGAGTTAACTCCACCAAGTGACGCGCCTGAAGAGATAGTCCAGATTGTCCTTGGACCTCTACAGTTTTCAGAAGCATTTCTTAGGCTATACGGGCATCCTCAGCTACTTGCAGTCGCAGAGGCAATACATGGTAAGGACTTCACTCCGTTTAACGAAGCGGTTTGGATTAAACAACCCCGCTTAGGAGGACCGGTAGCCTGGCACCAAGATGGTTGGACTCATTGGGACAGTTCAGAGCTCGACGAAAACACACATGGTTTTAATTTCATGGGTCAGCTGTACGGATGCGACGCGGAAAATGGCTTGTGGGTTGTACCAGGTACTCATCGTCTAGGCAGAAGGCTGGATATCAAAGCAATGGTAGAAGAAGCTGGATCAGATCGATTGCCAGATGCAGTGCCATTGATCTGTAAGCCAGGAGACGTAGCGATTACCAATCGTCAGGTACTGCATGGTTCTTTCTCAAATACCAGTGACTCGTTCCGAGTGACTTTTAATTTCGGTTTTCATCGTCGAAAATCTGTACATGGCGTGAAGAGTGGGGGAGTTCATAACCCAGTTTCAATCTACACAGATGAGTACATCAAGAGTCGCTCTCGCCTAATCATGTACGGTATCGATGCAAGACGACAGAGATTCCCTGATGAAATTCCTTACTGTTACGAACCACTACAGCTTGAAGAAAAAGCATACGAATGGCACATTGACAAGCTAGCAACTCTAAGAGACTACAACATGCAGGATCTAGGGATTTAGGATCGAACATCGATGTTGAAATTAGCGCTTGTTGGGTGTGGGCTTATTGCAAGAGCTCACTGGCACGCCATACAAGAGTACGCAACCAAGATTAAAGTCACTGCAACGATTGATAGTGACTTTAATCGAGCTAAAGAATTTGCCAAGCTCACAGGAGCGCAACCTTTTAGGTCACTCGACGAGGCACTAGCCAAAGGTGACTTTGATGCAGTTGACTTGATGTTGCCTCACGATGTTCACGAAGGTGCATGCATGACCTGTTTTCAGGCAGGTAAAGCTGTCCTCCTAGAAAAACCGATTTCTAATACCCTAGCTGGTGCTGAACGGATTTTGGCAACGGCAAAGGAATCAGCTTCGACCTTAATGGTTGCAGAACAAGCCCAGTACTGGATGGACGTTGTTAAGGCGCGTGAACTAATCGATCAAGGGTACGTCGGCGAAGTGCTGACTGCTAGAGCTTATTTCTTTGATCGACTCGTTGTAGATCCGGCCGATCCAATTCCTTGGAGATACAGTATCGAAAGGTCAGGTGGGGGAATTTCTATTGATGGCGGTGCGCACTGGATCAGACCTATGCGGATGCTACTAGGAGAGATTGATTCGGTATTTGCTGCAACTGCGATCTTGATCGAAAACATGGAAGGTGAATCTCTTGCACATGCGGTATTCAAATTCGACTCGGGAGTGCTTGCCTCTTTCCAAGCACTAAAAAGCGATGCGGTGATAGCTCCTATTGAAGATTTTCGCATTACCGGAACGCAAGGAGAGTTGGTAATGGAACGAGGTCGCGAAGGCCGGCTCTTGGGATACACACAAGATCATCCCGATGGACAAGAGCTTATGAGTACGATGCAGGGGAGAATAGGTAGTTTCGGAGCTGAGCTAACCGAATTTTCAAACCTCGTTCTGCATGGAAAGTCTCCTGTAGCAGGACCAGAAGTTGCCCTCGGTGAGCTTCGTACTGCGCTAGCTATGTATCGTTCCGCTAAAAGTGGAACGTGGGAGAAAGTGTGGGACTAAGTTCTACAGATCGCTAAGAACTTTTTGTAGTCCATCTCCTAGACGTGCTATTTCAGCACTATAGATAAACCTATCCCAGCCGACGCAGAAGTGTCGTACACCTAGATCGATATATCTCTTCGCTTGTTCGACCTGGCCAATTTCGATTCGTGGCGCGACACCATACTCAATCGACTTTTTGATGACTAACTCTTCATAGTCCCTAATTTCATAGCTTTGCTGTAAGGCGGATTCGCCTTTTGAGAAAGTGAAGTCAGCAGGTCCCCATTGAGTCATGTCGATATTTCGTTCCCGGGCACGCTCAAGAACCGCGTCTATGTTGTCAACAGTCACTGCTTTCTCGATCATGATGACCTTTACAATGGCATCTAGATCTTCACCATAGGATCCAGTTCGGTATCCACTAAGAGCTGGTCGCCTTAGCTTGACGCCCATTTTTGCTTCGTATCCCGGTTTGTCGGCTGAAACTGCAGCATAACAGTCATCGACATCTTCTGGAGTTCTCACATCGGTAAAGAGTACAGATTTAAATCCTGCGCCCAGTGCGACTTGCGCCCAAAAAGCTTGAGATTCTTGATCCAGCTTGATCATCAACGGGAGATTTCCGCACTGACCTGCGCGTGCTAGGTGATATAGCAAGCTCATGTCAAAAGTCGAGTATTCCCCTACAAATTCTGCATAGTCAAAATAACCAGAGTCTCCGATCATCTCTGGAATATCAGGTTCAGCGAACAGAAAATGGGTACCCATTGTCGGCTCACCCCGATCCAACTTTTGCCTAAAGGTGTTTGCAAGAATCATGGTGGAGTCCTATAGCAACGCGAGAATTCGAACGATTCTTCACGCTAGTGAGAGAGGTCTTTACAGTGTAATCAGCGCGCGCCACGAGCTGGTTACTGATATATGGCTCCGGCTGCTGGACTCGAACCAGCGACCCATTGATTAACAGTCAATTGCTCTACCAACTGAGCTAAGCCGGAATGGATGCACAATTATAAAGAAGCCAATTCTAACGATGCACCTAGTCGATGAGGGGTGCTCAATTAACCGTCTTAGACCAAGTTCTAGTTTCTCTGCAAACCATGCTGGAAAACGATAGGAGCTTTGATAGGGAGCTTCTCTACTCCAGTGCCGCCAAAATGTTCTAGACTAAGAGACAAAAAACATAAAGAAAAGAAGATGACCTACGGAAAGTAGCAAATAAGCTAGTCGCAAGCAGGGTCAATGTTGACAGCAACTCTGAGTTCAGTGAAGGAGCTACGGCCTATTTGATAGGACTTGGTTTCATCATGATCGCAAGGTTGTTTTCATTCACATATTGCTCCGCGAAGGTATCCAGAGCCATGATGAAGGTGA
>MPMU01000081.1 GCA_002238665.1 Gammaproteobacteria bacterium bin55 | reverse complement strand
CGTATCAGCCTGACAATTGCATTACTCGCAACATTGGTCAGTTTTTCCATCGGCATAATCATCGGTGGCGCTTGCGGTTATTTGGGTGGTTGGGTAGACCAGATACTCATGAGGATCGTAGACGGTCTTTACGCAGTCCCTTTTGTATTAGTCGTCATTCTGCTCGTGGTGCTTTTTGGGCGTTCTATTTATTTACTGTTTTTAGGATTAGGCGCACTCAGTTGGCTAGATATTGCGAGAATCAGTCGCGGTCAAGCTATGGTCGTAAACCAGCAAAGTTATGTGCTTTCTGCAAAAGCCATGGGATTGAGTGAAGCTCAAATTCTGCTACGCCACGTCATACCTAATATCCTCAATCCCGCAATTGTTTACGCTACGTTAACCGTTCCTGGAGTGATCATTGCCGAGAGTTTCATCAGCTATCTAGGCTTAGGTGTACAAGAACCTCTCACAAGCTGGGGCGTGCTAATATCTATTGGTACGAAGAACATACATTCTTCTCCTTGGCAGTTGACGTTTCCTGCACTGGTCTTAGCCGGCACACTACTTGCGCTCTACGTAATTTCTGACCATCTGCAACAACGCCTTACCACCGCGCATAGATAGCAAGAGGGAGAGATGTTTCGTCTTCGCAGATTAGCGAAAAAGCTGATTCACATAATTCGCACCTTATTTACCCTTCTACGTCGTATGGATACCCCTCAAAAAATCGCAATTCTTGGCGGAACTGGAGACCTCGGAACTGGCTTGGCCATTCGCTGGGCTAAAGTCGGACACGAGATCATTATTGGCTCCCGTACTTTGGCAAAAGCCGAAAAAGCCGTCGCTGATTTAAAAGAAATCTCGCCGCAAACGGAGGCACTGGCACTTGAAAACCCCGACGCAGCAGCTGCAGGGGATCTTGTCGTGCTAACTGTACCGGCAGAGCACCAAATATCCACGCTTAAATCTGTACAGCCAGGTCTTACCAGCAAAATTCTCATTGATGTTACCGTGCCACTGGTACCACCTAAAGTGGGCACAGTACAGTTACCTGATGTAGGAAGTGCAGGTAAGAGAGCACAGGATTTTCTTGGGGACGAAGTTCAGGTAGTCACCGCATTTCAAAATGTCGCAGCCCATCTTCTGCAGACTGATGTGCAAATTGAGTGTGATGTCCTTGTCTGCGGGAATAAGAGAGCTGCTAGACAGACTGTCATCGACTTGGCAAAGGAAGCCGGTATGCAGGCTTGGCATGCGGGACCGATCGAAAACTCAGCCGCCGCCGAAGCATTGACGAGTGTGTTAATTCAGATCAATCGTCGACATGACATCTCACATTCGGGAGTTCGAATCGTCGGGCAGGACGATCACTGATTGAACACGTTATCTGTAATCCCTGTTGTCAACCTTCCAAAATTCAAGGAAGGCGATGACATTGTTTCCATTCTGCTGGAACACTTAGCGCACCAGCAACTAACACTAGAACGCGGCGACGTGCTTGTTCTAGCTCAGAAAATCGTCTCAAAAGTCGAGGGTAGACAAATTCCACTCTCGAGTGTGGAACCATCCAACCAAGCGGTTCAACTTGCAATAGAGACGGAGAAAGACCCAAGGTTGGTGGAACTGATATTGCAGGAATCGACCGAAGTCGTTCGCAAAAAACCTGGTGTCTTAATCGTTCGACACAAATTAGGACATGTAGGAGCCCATGCTGGCATCGACCAATCAAATATCGATCATTCGGACGATGGCTCCGCCTTGCTTCTCCCGATTGATCCTGATCGAAGTGCCCACGACATTCGAGTAAAAATCGAAGACCAAACTGGCATAGAAGTAGGCGTCATTATTGCCGATTCTGCGAATCGACCTTGGCGATTGGGAACCGTAGGAGTTGCGATTGGCTGTTCCAACACGGAAGTGCTAACCGATAAACGTGGAACGATTGATTTGTTCGGTAGAGAACTCAAAGTGACTTTGAGTAATCGTGCAGATGCTATTGCAGGTGCTGCTAATCTCGTTATGGGAGAAACGACGGAAGCCATACCCATTGCGATCGTTCGCGGCACGGACAATCAATCCTCCGAAGATACTGCAACGATCATCCATCGGCCGCTAGAGGAGGATCTTTTCCGTTGAGGATATTAGCCTTGACAGGCGGTGTAGGAGGCGCAAAACTTGCGCTAGGTCTTGCTTCTATTCGAAGTGCCGATGAAGTTGCTTTCTTAGTAAACACCGGCGACGACTTTGAACACTATGGTCTGCACGTATCACCAGACGTAGACACATTGCTCTACACCTTAGCCGGTTTAAACAATCAGGAATTAGGTTGGGGACGAGAAGGCGAATCTTGGAACTGTCTCAAAACGCTCGACACACTAGGGGGTGAAAGCTGGTTTCAACTAGGTGATCGAGATTTAGCGTTACATCTGGTGAGAACCAAACTGTTAAAGGAATCAATGACTCTGACGGAGGTGATCGGTCACGTCGCCACTCAATTAGGAATAGAACACAAGATCTTTCCCATGAGTAACGAGCCCATTAGTACAAGAGTAAACACAGTACATGGGGAACTAGAGTTCCAGCGCTATTTTGTAGAGCAGAAGTGCGAGCCCGTGGTCACCGGATTTCGATTTGATGGCATTGAAAAGGCACAAATGGTGCCTGACTTAACCATACTCAGCTTCGATTGCGTGATAATTTGCCCATCCAATCCATTTGTTTCAGTCGATCCGATTCTCGCGGTCCCAGGGATGCGAGACTATTTACATTCATTGCATTGTCCAGTTGTAGCTGTCTCACCAATCATTGATGGTAAAGCGATAAAAGGTCCTGCTGCCAAGATGCTATCTGAACTTAACCTTCCCGTGACCAGCTACCAAATTGCGAAACACTATCAAGGCCTAGTCAATGGTATCATCATCGACAAGTTGGATTCGACCAATCAGGCGGACATCAAAAATCTCGGTTTGCGCGTAGCAGTGGAACAGACGATCATGCGAACTCTAGAAGATCGCAAAGTACTTGCCCAATCTGCGATTGATTTTGCGATGAGCCTTTAGATGAAACACCCTATCTGGGCAGTTGTACCTTACAAAGGTAAGGTCAATCCCAAACAAAGATTAGCCGAGCAACTCACACCCAGTGAACGTGCAGATTTAGTGCATGCAATGCTCAACGACGTGTTGACCACGTTAGTTGCCAGCGCAGTTTTTGATGATATTTTGTTGGTCTCCAGAGCATCGGATGCAGAAACGATCGCAGACGAGTACGGGATTTCCTTTTATAAAGACCGTAGCACAAACCTACCAGATGCTCTGATCGATTCGAGTAACTGGCTTGCGAACGTTCATAAGGTGCGAACAGTATTCATCATACCTGCAGATGTACCTCTGATCACGGTTGAAGATTTGAAACAAGCAGTTGATCAGCACGTTGAAGTAACCGTCATTCCAGATCAACATCAAATTGGAACGAATGGCCTGATCTGTACGCCACCGAATGCTTTTAAATATGTTTTCGATGGTAAGAGCTACCGACCCCATTTACGGGCTGCAAGAGCAATCGGCTTAATTACGAGTGAACTCTCTCTCTCCTCGTTCTCTTTAGACATCGATACCTATAAGGATGTTTTTGAGATCCTAAACTCGACGCAGTCTACTCTCACCAAGTCTTTTCTTCAGAAAATCACCAGTATTCGAAAACACGCTTAATCCTGATCTACCAGATCGTTTGATGGATCAATAGTCCCGGAATTCCGAATCCAACCTGATTCCTTGTGGTTTGAAGAAGCTCTTAAACAGGCGCATTAGTGGGATTCATTCACTACCTTTAAGGCGAACTACCAAACAGCCTACCCAATGCAAAGAGTGTCGAAATCCATATTTGTAGGAGCTAGAGTGATACGGATGATACCGGTTACCGTCCCAATAGCGAATTTTCCCAATCAGAACATATCCCGGTGCGGTTCGGGATGGTTGCTGTAAGTGCCTTTATCGACAGATTCTTTTATTTCATCAAGTAGATTCTTCTCGGAATAGTGAAAGTCGGTTGCGATACCCGCTTTATAAATACTCACTATGACTCCGTGAGCTGAGTCTTTGATTTCTCGTAGCAGAAGACGCTTTGCCAATCTCGGTCCGTAAGGTGCAACCGAAGTGTCGATTGCAAGTGCACGACGGAATCCCTCATGACTCTTATCGTCCAAACTGAGATATGCTTCGAGCAGTTCCCTTTCTGCACTTGATCCCTTACCAGAAAACTGTGCGAGCAACGTACTTACGCGCTCAATAGATTTGACATTTTCTTCGGTTGGACACCTTCTGTCACCCCACCAGTTAGGGCTCCAACCTAACGTCGTATAAGGCTCTTCGGGACAATCCAACGTTAGCCAATTCACGAGCAAAATAGCACCTTGTGCCCAATCGGATGCGAGTGTCCCATGTAACTCGGCATCTTTCCGACCATGGTATTCCAGAAGGTTGACACAATGATTCGCGAGTCCAAGTTCGAACGCATAGTCGTTGCAAATCATACCGAGTGAGTGTGTACGTCCATGCGCTGAATCTAAGTTGAATTCGTCAGAGAAAGCTTGTACCAGCTCTGAAGTCCGTCGCTCTGCAAAATCCTCAAGATCAATGTCAAGTTGATCAGCAATTTCCCTCAGATTTTCGAACATTCCAGAGAGAATGGCATCATGGATCGACTGTAGTGCCCAAAAAAGTCGATCCGTCCCTGTGTCTTGCTTGACGGCGATGTCATACATATTAAGTAAGGTGGACCGCGCCTGTTGTAGGAGTTCCTTGCGTTCACTTTGAGTAAGATCAGATCCAGCACCTCTTCCCGACAACCAGTTGTCTGCCAGCTTATTTACTGAACTGAATATACTTGCTTCTTTCAGCATTCGGAAACTAGGACAATCGGGATCCAGCTCATGCAACTTCATTTCGATGGTTAAGTCTTGAACGATATCGTCTATATGATACAAGTTCGACCTGAGGTAGGATAATGCAACGACATTATCAGGATCTTTTATGAGCAACCGACGAAGGCTCTGGACGGATTCCTCTCGTTTGTAATAGTCGGATGACCGTTGGCCATGCTCGTTTAGTGTTGAAAAACTCATTCGAAGATCGATTCTTGGGAGGAGCCATTCTTCCCCGTCAAACGTAGCTGACTCCAGTTCCTCTAAATACTCTGGACACGGCCCCAAGAAACTCGGATCCGATCCGACTGGGCGATTCCTACAAAACTCTTCTGCCTGTTCGTGTGTTTCGTCCGTGGCTAATATTCGCGCTTCAATGCATGCGTTGTATTCTCGGTCCCAGCAAGAGTGCTCAATCGGTAGGCTACTGGTATAGAGAAGTTTGTCGGATTCGCACCTCTCGTCTATCAGAGGTTCAGTTTCCTCCGCGAAGATGCTCGATTGGAACCCAAGCGCAATCGTCACTAGGGTCGCTACACATAGATGTACTCCGGTGTCAGGCTTGATTGAACTTAGATTCATCCCAGCGTACTCGGATCGAAACACATTTACATTCTTAGATAACTATGCAGGACGATCAGATTCATCCAGTCCTACTTCCCATTTGACACCATGCTTGTTATGGTACCCAACGGGGATGCCAGAATCCTTACGTTTGAAAAGTGCTTGTTTCCGCAGGGTTCGCTTACTGTAGTTGCATCTTCAATGTAGCTATAGGTCAAATCTGAGACGGACGAAAATCGGGCTACTTTCTCTACATGATCGTATCCAATCTCAAGATAGGTGTCGCCATCCGGATGTGGATGTGCGGCTGACACAATCTGGCCTAGAGGATCGTAATCATACGTCCACGAATGTCCACTGACATCAGTTGCGGTGCTCGCGCGCTTGACCTCAAGCTTAGCCATCTACCGGCTCTGCCTGTCGCAGAGCACATAGTCTGCCGACGTGCCATCGGCCAGCTCGTACTCGAACAAAACGTTCGAATAGTCAGTCAGGTACCAGTCTGCGTCCTTGAGCAGCAGTTCTATCTTGGCACATGCAAGGGCTTCGGCTGGGCTACTCATCCAACCGTCCAGGGATTGACGAGCGTGATGTCGACATCCTTGAGGTCCCGGACGTTGCGCGTCGCCAACGTCATGCCTACGGAGCGGGCGATCGCTGCAATCTGGCAGTCTGCCGGAGCAATTAGACATCCTGTGGAACGACGCGTCGTGGCGATAACTGCATATTCGCGAGCTGCGACGCTGTTGAATGGCAATATCCTCTCTTCAAAGTCCTCTCGCAAAATTGCCTCTATCGCCGCAGTTATCGCATCCTTTCGTCAGCCTGGAGCTAGTAATGCAACTCCATACGCAACTCCGCTTCGCCTATGGTCGAGAAATAAAGATCTCCTGCGAGATGTTCACCCACCCAAGCCTCCACCGCTGGCTCTGGCGACGGACGCAAGAGTTCGGAGACAATATTGGTATCTAGCAGAAAGGTCACTGCTTTGGCCTCAGTCGAACGTTGGAAACAGACGGCCAGGCTCCCGCGGCGGCAATTCCAAGTCCACACCGTTGAGACGCGCAATCCGGGCCCGAATCGCCCGCGCGAGATTCCGGCGACACACCTTTGGTTCCAAGGTCTTTCTCAGAATCATTTGGGCTTCCTCTTCCATGGAACGACCGTTGTCTGCTGCCCGTACGCGTAGCCGAGTTTTTACCTGATCATTGAGATTGCGGATTGTGATACTTGCCATGGTTTTGTCCTCAATTGTCAGGAAATATTTATTCTTAGCTCGGTTGCATTGTAATCATGCAGTATCCGATATGACATTTCCACTGTCGCGCCGCAGGTCAACTCGTTCTTCAACGACGAGTCCTCAATCTGCTGGAGGGTTGCCATGTTTCCAGCATCTAAAACCATTCAAACAGTTCTACAACAGAGAAAGAAATGAAACCTACACTTGCAGAAGAAGGCTCGTATTGTGAAGACTGAGAACAATCTGAAACATCGACGTTGTGGATGTGAGTAGCCTAGATTGTTGGAACACACTTTCGTCTGGGGTAGTATAAAGATACCTCAATGAGCTATGAGCTTAATCAATACAAACGCTCGTGAAAAGGTGGTATTGATTCTTGGTGTAGCTGTGGCATTATCCTTGTTTCTTGATGACCTTACTAGAGTGACTAGAAGCTACCTTGAAAAAGCTGAAAGGTCGAAATGTCACCGGCGTTTGAACTGTGAAGTTTCATGAGTCCGCTTCGACCTAACTTTGACCTGTTTGCTCAACCAATCGGGAGACGCGTTAACCATGTTGACTGAAGCCGAAAACAAAACGTTAACAGAAACTCATCCGAGCTCTGCCATGGGAAATCTGATCCGGAAATACTGGCAACCGGCATGTCTATCGCAGGAGTTACGTTCCGACGGTGCACCTTTACGTATCAAGCTCTTAAATGAGGATTTTCTGGCTTTCAGAGATTCCGAGGGGAAGGTAGGTGTAATCGAACCCAATTGCCCTCACCGTGGCGCAAATCTATTCTTTGGTCGAAATGAACAGTGCGGTCTTCGATGTGCCTATCACGGCTGGAAATTCGACGTCAAAGGTCAGTGCGTCGATATACCCAATGCTTCAGAGCAAGTAGCAATCCAATTGAAACCTAAAGCTAAGGTTCGAGCACTACATATTAAAGAACAAGCGGATATTGTCTGGGCCTATTTCGGCGAGGGCCAAGCTCCTGAGCTACCAAAGTTTGAGTTCATGCAGGTACCACCGGAACAAAGATTCGTGTCAAAGAAATTTCAACAATGTAATTGGGCACAAGCCGTGGAAGGAGGTTTGGACACCTCTCACTTCTCGTACTTACACGCAGGCATTCGAGATGGCATGAAGGTTGGACTTCATGAGGTGTCCTCCAGAAACCAAGTACGGGGTGACAATGAACCTGTGAGTCTGAAGAGACTCAGATGGTTAGCAGAAGACGGAGCACCGCGATTCACAGTTAAGGCTCATAAAGCAGGCTTGCTACTTTGTGCGGCGCGAACGGGCGATCAGGGTCAAACTTATTGGAGAATGACTCAATTTCTGATGCCGAATCACTCGTTAACGCCCGGTAACTTCCCGGAAGATACTTCCTTGGCCAATACTTGGGTGCCGATCGATGAACATTCTTGTTGGATTTTCTGCTACGCGTGGCATCCAGATCGCGAAATCGGAGAAAAGGAGCGCGCTCGACTCGCCGCTGGGTCTGGAATATTTGCGGAAGTAGACGACGACTTTATGCCTATTAGACGTCGGGAGAATGACTATCTAATCAGTCGGGAACGACAGAAGACCGTCAGTTTTTCAGGAATCGAAGGTATTTCTGAACAGGACCAAGCAATTGCGGATAGCCAAGGATTCATAGCTGATCGAACAAAGGAACTGTTAGTACAAACAGACTTAGGAGTTGTTCGTTTTCGCAATCTCATCTTGTCTGAAGTAATGAAAGAAAATGGTGCCCACCCTCTTGGCTCGCAGGACCCTGATGCCTATTTGGTCAGAAGTGGTGATCATGTCGTACCACAGGAAACTTCTCTCGACAAAGTAATTCAAGAACGCTTTGGTAACTACGGCGGTCAGTGGATTTAGCTTTTTAGGTAAGTACACATGCTAGCGTCCTACCTTCACATCGAAATGATCGATTTTCGTTGAACTGCGACCTACTTAAATTTTGCTCTCGGTATGGGTACGACAGATTCCTTTCCGCCTGTCTGCTCTTAACCATTTTTGCTGGACTGACTGGATGCGGTGGAGGCGGTGGGTCTTCGCCCCCTCCTCCTACTCCCCCACCACCATCTCCACCTACTGTAACTCCTCCCGCTACACCAGCTAACTGCTCAGTTGCAATCGCGCAAGGTCCATTCGTGAAAGCTTGGCCTGGGCAATTGTGGGAATCCAGATCACCTGAATCTCAAGGGCTATGTCCCGACGAAATTGAAGACGCGGTCGACTACGCTTTCGCTTTAGGGAACACCACGGGTGCGGTTCTCATAATCAAAAATGGCTACATAGTTCGAGAGGAATACTCATCTGGTCGAGATGCAGAGAACTTGGTCACTAGTTGGTCTGTCGGGAAAAGTGTCACCAGCATGATGATGGGTATTGCATTAGAACAACAGTACCTTTCTGGTCTAGATCAATCTCTCTCAGATTACTTAACCGAGTGGCGTGGTACACCCAAAGATCAAATTACCATAGACCACATGATGACTCTGAAAACCGCATTGGAGACTGTCGACGCTGGCCAGCTCTATCAAGCCGCGGACCAGTTAGAGTTCTCGAAGGACAGAAATCTGATTGGTACACCAGGACAGGAACTCTATACCTACTCAAATGCGGACGTGATGCTGGCAGGTGAAGTCATCGCAGCATCCGTGGGTTTAAATATCAACGACTACTTTCTCCAAAATGTCGGGGCGATCATTGGTTTTGAAAGCGAATGGTGGGTAGATACAGAAAACCACGTACTCTCATATTGCTGTATCGACGCAACCGCTCGAGAATTCGCGCGTTTCGGTCTGTTGTATGCACGCGACGGTGAATGGAACGGGACTCAAGTTGTGCCACAGGACTGGGTCGAAAGATCAACCAAGCCTGCTCTAGAAGGTACTTATGCTTATTACTGGTGGCCACTCATTGAGGGTTTTGGTGCATTTGGACTGAATAGCCAAATCGTGGCCGTTTATCCTAACGATGATTTGGTAATCTTGCGTTTTAGCCAGTACACGCGTGCAGGAGACGGAAGTATTGTGAGATCAGGCGGGAATTACCACGCGACTTCTGCACCACTCAACTTCGATAACGCTACATTTCTAAACACCATGACCAGTGCTCTGAAATAGATCACTCATTGTCTTGATCTATGAACCTTTGTCGGATTCTTGAAACCTCTGGATCAACCAACGGATGTACGAGGTTACCCGCGTTTATTCACACCTCGCGTTTTATTGAGGTTTCTAGGACGAACTCATAGTAAATAATGGCTTCAGAAAGCGCGAATTTTTCTCGCACGAACTCGATTTCAGGTTTTTCCGCCTCCAAAGAACCTTTTTTCCAATTCGCACCGAGCTGAGGCCACCTGGATAGAAATGGAATCTTCCAGTCTGGTCTAGGTTGCATATTCTCAGTAATCAGTTCTGGTTTCAATTCCAATAGTCGGAATAAAGCCTTCACCAGAGTATGCACCGCGTCAGTTGCTTGATTCTTTCTGAGTTCTTGCTGTGCATGTTCGAGCATTTCTCGAAGTGCTTGATCGGACACTTGGTCAGGTTTTGCCATATCAAATACTTGAATTTACTGTAAACTCAACATCAGCCAATTGCTCTGCTCGCCACTTGGTATGCTCTTTCTCGTGTCGTTCCTTGTATTCAGGTAAGAGCTCCTTCCCAAACAGTTCAATAGACTCCATGATGTGTTCGTGCTTTCTGTCGCCACACTGGGCGACGAAAATCATCACGTCCAGATGGTTTTCTTCATAAGTCTTTAAAGTCTCATTGACTCGATCAACAGTACCTACCGCGGTGCCACTGCGAGCAGCCCGATACAACGCGCGCTGAACTTCCTCGTTTGGTTCATCCTTCCGAATATCCCCTTCTTCAATGAAGCCAGTCTGTGCGGAAATCGTATTTGCCTTTTTGTTCGTCTCCAAGAAACTGTCGTATATGTTCTTCTCTCCAGGCTGATGCTTGCTAGCCGTCACGGGGTTGTAGTAGTATCCCAGCGAATGCGAGAAAAATGCAGGTCCATTCGCACTTCTGATGAGTGCTTCTTCATCGCTCGGACCCATCATGAACGTGGTAAGTACCGCCAGCGCAGGATTGATCGCATGTCCAATCGGATAGCACTCCTCGCGAATAATCCTGTAGTACTCATTAGTACGTTCTGCAAGCTCGTCGGGTGTTTCAAAGCCGAAACCAAGACTACCCATACCAAATCTTGCTGCCAGCATCGTTGTCTCGCGACGAGAAGCCGCGACCCAAAGAGGAGGATGGGGACTTTGTACGGGCTTAGGGATTACATTCCGCGGCGGCATTGAGAAAAACTCGCCTTGGTATCCTTGGTAAGGCGTTTGCACCATCATGTTGGTAGCTTCTCGCGTAGCTTCCTCCCACATGGCTTTTTTCAAACTACGTTCAACACCATAGCCACCTAATTCCATTTCGGAAGCTGACTCACCGGTACCGAATTCAACTCTGCCACCCGACAAGATATCAAGTGCGCCGATCCGTTCTGCAACTCTCGCAGGATGGTTATATCCAGGAGGCATCAGCACGATTCCATGGCCTAGACGAATGTTCTTCGTCCGTTGAGAAAGCGCGGCCATGACCATTTCAGGTGCAGAGGAATGCGAATATTCTTCTAGGAAGTGATGTTCAACTTCGAAAACGTAATCGAAACCAAGACTGTCTGCAAGTTCAACTTGGTCCAGCATTTCGTGGTAAATACGCTTTTCGTCGTCTGGATCCCACTGTTCCTGTCCAGCAGGCTTTGGAAGCTGCAACTCATAGAACAAACCAAATTTCAAACCAGCACCTCTAATCAACCACGGAAAATGTCTTCGTTCGCCAGTGATCTAGTGTTTAGTCACAAGCCACAGCAAAATACTACCACATGCAATGTTTATGAACAGGTTCTTCTGTAGATTGACAATCTCTTTCCGCTTTGCAAAACAAACTTCGTTGCTGAAGGTAGAGACAGATGCTCTACAGTCTTAGATCAATAGCTCTAAGTAGTGATCAGCAAGCAACGCTGTAAAGAGTAACCCTAGGTAAAGGATTGAATACTTGAACATGAACATATACAGTGTGTCATCGTTGCGTGTAATCATCGAAACACCTAGGTAGATGAAGAAACACCCCAATGCAATTGCGAGGACAATGTAGAGAAGCCCAGCAAACTCAAGAACCGGCAACACCAACGTACATAGCACAAGTAGCACGATATAAAGGAGAATCTGCCACTTCGTGTGGACTATGCCTTTAGTGGTAGGTAACATCGGCACAGAAGATCGCTCATAATCCTCTATTCTTGCAAGCGCCAGGCTCCAAAAATGAGGCGGTGTCCAAAGGAAGATGATGAGCACAAGGAGAATTGGCTCTAGAGCGATATTCCCTGTAACTGCAGTCCATCCAAATAAAGGAGGGGCAGCACCAAATAATCCACCAATGACGATGTTTTGTGCCGTCGCGTGTTTTAACCACAACGTGTAGACAACTGCGTATCCAATCCACGAAGCGAGGTTTAGCCATGCCGTTAATGGGTTAACCAAGTAGAAGAGGATTAAAAAACCAGCGACGGCCAGAACGGCGGCAAATACCAAACCTTGGTTGGTCGTCAATCTACCAGACGGAATCGGACGATCTTCCGTTCTCGCCATCTTGGCATCGATATGGGCATCGGCTACATGATTCACAACTGCCGCAGAACCAGCAACTAATGCAATTCCAAGCAACGCCACAATCACCAACTGTAAGGAGATTACAGTAGATGCATCTTGTGCCAACAGCATACCCACGAGCGCGCAAAGTAGCATCAACGCTACGACTCGGGGTTTAGTCAGGACAAAATAAGCCTGCCAACGGGGTTGATAGGGGGTAGCTTCAGCCAAGGTCACTTCCAGCTTGAGTTGCGAATTTTAGTTGCTCACGGTTTCTACCTCTAGTATGACAATAAAGCCGCTAGGCTAATTCAAAATGCGAATGTAATTTGAGGATCTTTGCCTTGTTGACACGAGTACGGGTTCTGAAAACTTTTGTCCCACTTTTTCCGACTTTAAATGTCACACAAGTGAGACATTTCTGAAGACTACTGAGGGAGTTTTAAACAGGTTCAGTAGTACACTAAAGCTAGTCGTTCTGTCACGAACAAAATCCACAAAAGAAGCGGGCCGATATATCACGTCTACAGCGACAATCAAGATGAGAAAATGCCACAGTGTGTAAAGAAAAACACGTAATCCCACAACTCGCAAAGTAAGAGTTCTTTTTCAACTACGAAGGTTCTCATGCAGCGCACGCCTTTCGAACCCCACCTATACGAGGACCTGGTCGATCGGGATGCCACCTAGTCCCAGTACCCAAGGTATTGAGCCAGCACAGCGGGTGACTATTCGTGTTAATATCTGTCGCAGGTTAACTCGAGCAATCGCTTCGGCCTCTAATGGATTTGCGCCTGGACAGGCAAGTCAACCGGCGGACCAAGGATGTGATTGGAGCGAGACAGCTCTATGCCGCCACTGATACTCAAGCCCCAGTCGAGGGCGGAACACCTGAACCCACCTGACCAACTGAGTAGCCGGTAACCTGGAAAGCGTCGGGCATAACGACCTCGCACATCAAGCGACCAAGATCGTTCCACGGACAAAGGTTGATTGTGACCGCCGAGCTGCTCATGCCAGAGTAGATCTGAAGCGGCCGATGTTCCACCCCAGCGTGGCGAAATAGAGAGCGAGAAGCCCTCCTCGGCTCTCGGGCTACCTACGCTGATTGTTACACCCAAACCGCGCTCTTCGTAGCCCTCGGCGGAGTGAAGCACTAGGGTACGGCCTTGAGCATCAATCCGAACGTGACCACCTGCCACACGAAACCCACCTGCGACTTCAAGCCCCGTCCCCGTCTGGCCCGTGCCCCCATCTCGCCGCGCGCTGGCTTCACTGAACAACTCAAAATCGAGGCCACCGAGGCGCATCGAAGGTGCTAGTTCAATGCCTAGCCGCTGTTGGTCGACTGTCGCACTCCGATTGTCGACAGTTTCAGCTCCCGATCGAGTTGAGAGCTGCGCCCACCCCGCGTCGGCCCGTAGTCCGACCCATTCAGCAAAACGGTGGCGAACCTCAACAAGCCCAAGCCGCAGGTCCAGTTCGCTCTCGCCTACCCGACTTGTCGCACGCGTGTTCTTCGCTGACCCCTGGCCTACGCCCGTCATCGTCCACACAGACGTAGCTCCGTCCGACCAGCGCAGGTAAGGATGAACTGCCGTCAGCGACGTCTCTAAGCGCCCGCTAGCGGTGCCGGCACGCCAGTCGCCTTCGCCCCGGCTCCTTGCCACCGACGCGCCGGCGATCCAACGCTCGCCAACCGTGCGATCGAGTCCGAGCCACCCTGTCAGCAGTTCGCCCTCGTAGCCGCGCACCGGCGACGGATCACCGACGAAAGTCTGAAGGTCACCCTGGCCCCACAGCCACCAACTTCCGCTTCTCGCGTCCTGTGCATCGGCCTTGCCCTCTAACGCGACTAGGAATTCCATGACACCGCCGTCGGATGAGCCAGCTAGATCGGCCGGGGTGCCGTAGCCGTTTAGACTCACCACCGCTTCCGTGTCCAGAGGATCGTCCCGACCGCGGCGATCAACGACACCCACCGCCAACTTCCCCGTTCGCGATCGATCTGCCTCCATGTGATTTCCGCTCCTCAGGTATCGAGAGACGATCCAGTCCGCAATCGTGCGAACACCCGACCTGTCTAGCGTCACCGATCTGCCACCTACTACCAGCCGCGATTGGGCACCTGTGCCGCCCAGCTCCGATCGGCGGCCCAACGTCATGCGCGCACTCGCCAGATGTGTGCGCGCCATCGCGGCAAGCGTATCGTCTAGCACGGTGCGTATCACCCGGTCGCTCGAGTTCACTAAGAAAGTTTGCTCGGCGGAAAGCCCGCCAGGGTCGTGAGCCGACACCACGATGGTCGTCGGACCGTACCCGACGGGTGTCAGCGTCAACGCCGAGCCCCTCAATGACACCGAAGTAGCTTCCGGATCCGATGACGCGGCCCTGTAGGTCAGCGGGTCACCGTCCGGGTCCTCAAAGAAGGGTGTCAGATGGATGACTACAACTTCCCCTCCCTCTTCGATCTCTTGGTCATGAATCGTCCCCACGGCCACAGGTGCATCATTCACGGGTGCTACCGTGACCTCGACCTCTGCTTCTGCCAACCCGCCGTTGCCGTCGCCCACCGTGTACGTAAACCGGTCCGTGCCATTCCAGTCTGCCTCGGACGCGTATTCCACAGCCCCGTTAGAGGTTATTCGCGACGTCCCGTGCGCCGGCTGCGATACCGACTCTACGCTCAGGATGTCCCCGTCGACGTCCGAGTCGTTTGCCATCACGTCAATCGTAACCAATGCGTCTTCGTCCGTTGCGGCAATGTCGGCCGTGGCCACGGGTGCGTCATTCACGGACGTCATTTGCACCACGACCTCTGCTTCCGCAGTTCCACCGTTACCGTCGGCCACTGTGTAAGTGAACCGGTCCGTGCCGTACCAATCTGCCTCGGGCGAGTATTCCACTCCGCCGTTAGTAGCTACCCGCGCCATTCCGTGCGCCGGCTGTGATACCGAATCGACGTATAGGACGTCACCGTCGATGTCCGAGTCGTTTGCCAATACGTCGACTGTCACTGGTTCATCTTCAGCCGTC
>MPMU01000080.1 GCA_002238665.1 Gammaproteobacteria bacterium bin55 | reverse complement strand
CTATTGAGCAGATTGAGATCGATACGGATTGTTGAGACGACATTCCGGCGATTTTGATTGGATTGTAGCACCTGTACAACGACAAGGAGTTGCTTCAACAGGTGTTGATCTTGATGCGTGAGCATGTGACTCCGGATATCGACCATGACACCGGTCGTCCGGAGATGCACTGGTGGCGAATCCTGATACTGGCGATTGTGAAACAAGGGTTCGATTGCGACTATGCGCGATTGATGGAACTGGCTAATCAACTTAAGGCACTGCCGTTGATGTTGCTACATGAGTTTCATGACGGTCATCGCTATACCGAACATACCCCGAATCCAGTTGATAGCACCATCCCTGTGTAGCGAATACTCAACAAGATTTGTCGTACACTCGCTCGTGCATCGCGCCACCATCTTTGAACTCAACGTCGAAAGCCATTGACGGCGCGCCGCACCGGAACCCAACGCGGGCGCGGCACCCTCTAGCCACGCTAGACAACACCCCAGGCAAGTTGCCAGACAGCGACCCATCAACCAACAGATAGGTCCAGGAAAACAGCTCGTGACACAACTCCCAAGCATGAACTAGCAATGGTGGTATAAACGCCCTTTGCCTCGTTCGCCTCCAATTAGGTGTCATCAAAGTAGCGACACATTCTCACACAGATTTTCGCTGCACTCTCATCTTGATTGTCGCCCTACGTGCATGAGACATCCAGCAGTTCACACTGCCTGTGGATCGTCAACCCATCGAGCTTGGTACGCATCAAATATTTCTGTGGTCACTCCAGGTTACCAACTTTTCGTTCAGGTAATCTCGTTCAACCGTGAGTTCCCAAATCTTTGATGCAAGATGTCAGGGTCGGGTCCATTCTTGTCTTCCGTCCGGGTGCGTGGCGCAAACACTATGCGACATTCTCCCGGTAGTTGTCACTTCCACTGATGTATCTGTGCCGCCTGAATCTCAAAGCGAGACGAAAGTTCAGCAAGCGTATGCTCACCTTCAATCGCCGCTACGTCTACTTTAGGTTTGAAGTCTGGCGAAAATTGTCGTCGCCCTCTTTTGTTAACCACGTTGATCCCCCGTTGATCAAAAGTACGGGTCCAACTCGACTTTAGACTATCAACTCAACTTGTCCCAATTTTCGCGACCACCACTCCACCTCTCCATATGTGTCCTAAGAACTGAATACGAGCAAATGAACTAAATCAGAAAAACTTAGAAATACTTAGTAATACTTAGAAAATCTATGTAAGATGTATTTATTGACATGAACGTATTGATGTATGTTTCAACTCAATACTCTCAGCACCCACAAAACTAGGATTTTTAGGAGAGCACCTTTGTTCAGAACCTATAGCTTGTCCAAGTTCACAACCGAGGAAAGCGAGCTCTATTTCAAATTGATAGACAGATATGCAGAGAATACAGAAAACGAGCTTGTTAACAACAGCATACCCGCACATGCTCGACATCTGGTTGCAACGCTGTTCAAAACCGCAAAAGAAAACGTATCCCTGTATTCCACTTCACTACAACAAACTGTTCAACAAACTGAACCGTTGTATTCGGATTCCAGAATTATTGAATCAGCGCTTGCTTTCCTTCGGAATGCCGATGTGACTCTACGCATCTTATTGACTAAGGAACTTGATGTACTCGACGAACAAGAACCAAAAGATCATCCATTGTTGAACGCGATTAAGACCGATGAGGGTATTCGCGGAAATTTTGAGATTTCCAAGATCTCAGATTCAAAGCTGTCTACGGTTAACCCATTTCTTGTAGTTGACCGTAGAGCCTTTAGGCTGGAAATTGATTCCAATAACTCTCGAGTACGAGCTGTAGCAAATTTCAACGATCCCAAACTCGCGTCCCTAATGACTAAGTACTTTGATCAAGTTTTCCCAAAAGCAAATCCAATGAGAATCTGACGAGATCTACGCTATTTGCCATTATCCTGTTCACAGAGTAGATAGGATTGACGTTGAGGTATTTAGATTCCTATAGCACTGGTTTAGAGCTGGTATTTACGATAAATATACTATTCATTATATGGCGTGCATTATATTGTCAGTTCAAGGGAAATTGCAGTTTAATTGAGTTTTTACACAGACACTAGGTTAGTGCTACTCCGATTTGAATGGATTCACTTTCGCAATGACTCATTTCCCGAGTCTGACACCTCGAAACAAATAGTGTTTTAAAACTGAACGATCAGCTGGATGGTAGCAATGGTCCAACTCACTCTGGACTGGTTGATTTACCGATTGCAACTCCTGCGACAAAGGTAAATATTGGGCCAAACAGTTTGAATGCGTCGGATATCCAACTTCGATCAGTGAACGCACCAATCAAAAGTACTAGTACCAGCAGGATTGCAATGATTAATGACAAGATTATGGATGCGGCATGCCCTTTGTCATCCGTGCCGTAGGATATACCCCAGCGAACAAACTTAAACACCTGCCCGGGTGCACCTCCCTCAAAGAATGCACTGTGTTTTTTTGTGTATTTGTCCGGTGTTAAACGAGATGCTGAATCCGTGGATTCCGACTCGTCAATAGTCGGAGGATCTTGCTCTCCGTTAGTCGGATTGTCTGGCACGCATAATCTTCCGCTCAAAGACCGCGCTTATGATTTCAGGCGGAATCGTTGGTTTAGCTTTTAAGTCGTAATCGTATTGTTTGGCTACGATAGTCCACGGCTCATTCTTTTGATGTGTCATGTTGGAAAGCTGAATACCAGTGTATTTCCCATACACAGCCCAAACACTCTCAAAGAAATCGTTTAGAGATCCATTGTGCTTGGGAATGCCGATGGTAAATTCGCCGTCCTTCATTTCAATTCTCTTACCCAACCGATCGATAGGTCTCCTACCGAAGCTCATGAACTCATAGTACAGGTCTCGAACTATGGGGCCGTGAGGCCATGCTTCTATGTCTTCCGCAAAAAGTTCTGTGTGGTAGTTACCCAAGTACCAACCATGTGAGTAATACACTAGCTTGTTTAATTTCATTTGGTCGCATGGAGGGAGATGTAATTCGCGCCAACTCTTCTCTAGGAACCAGTTCGCTACAGCCATTGCACTGGTTGGATGCAGTTCGTTACCCATTGTCGTTACTCGGTAGAGATATTAATTGTAATCTAGATACTGTTGAATATGTTGCTATTTTCGGCGATATTTTGTGGACAGACTAGCCTTTGGTCGATTTTCTGTACTCGGTCCTGAAACAAGGATAATGTCAGAATGAAAAGAAACGATACAACGATGACGATTGCCACGCTGCTCAGTGAGGTCAAAGCGGGTCGATCTGAGCGCTCAGACACTGACCAATACGGTGTCGTTGGTCCGAAGATTTATTTATGGCGACATAAGTAAGCGCTACCACGAGAGTTCTCTTATGAGGTAATGGAATGCAGTCGAATACCCTTGGGAAAATGGGTGTTCGCTCTTCATCTCATGTCTACCAGACTGAAGGGTGTCGCCAGCATGAAGTTGCATAGAGATCTGGGTATCTCACAGAAAGCTGCTTGGTTCATGACCCAGCGTATTCGTGAGGGATGGGACTATGTTCATGCCATGCTAGAGGGCAAGATAGAAGTAGACGAGACCTTCATCGGTGGCAAGGAAGCGAACAAGCACAGACAAGGAAATTCGTAAGGGACGCGGTCCGGTCGGCAACGAAGTCGTTGCTGGGATGAAAGAAAGAGGGTCCGGCACAGTCATTGCCAACCACGTAAAACAAACCAGCGGGGAAGTTCTTCAGAAGTTCGTGAGACAGTACGCAAAGGAAGGTTCAACCCTCTACACAGATGAAGCGGCTACGTATCTTGGACTTTCCGAGTATGAACACCTTTCAGTCAAGCACTCAGTCGGTCAGTACGTAGATGACATGACCCACACCAACGGCATCGAATCATTCTGGTCGATGTTGAAGAGAAGCTATCATGGAACGTACCATCATCTCAATCCCAAGCACCTGCAACGCTACATCGCAGAGTTCGCAAGACGGCACAACGTCAGAGAGCTGGACACCATCCGGCAGATGGAGGGACTGTTTCACAAAATGTAATACAGGCAGCTTCCCTATGAAGAGCTGATCAAGTAGTCCTGATGTGCAAGAAAAAATCGAAAAAATGCCCCAAAATAGACCGCTTGAAAAGATTGACGCTTCCGCAGAGTAGCTGGCTCAAGCTTTGTTCAAGAAAGCAGATTCAAAGAGGAAGTCGAAGAAATAACTATTTCCAATTGAAAGGTACAGTAGAACATATGGAACATATGATGAATGCTGCAACTACTGCAGAATTTGAGTATATTTTCCTTGCAGATTCTAAAACATCTGCGTCTATACCATTAATCCATGGAGAAATTACAGTCAATGCTATGAGAACAAATGTACCTACAAAGAGATAATAGATAGACATTTTTAATGTCCATGATCTTAACGCTTCACCAGTTGAATTGCTATCTTTTTCATGGGAAAGCTTGGATTGTTTGATTCTTTTAAAGTTCACAATTTGTTCTATCATTTATAACTGCCTCCAGTCGTTGTTTTCATTGCTTATGAAGCCGAACGGTTTACCAGCATTCGGCTTTTTAATTCTAGATGAATTTCTCACATGCAGAGTTCAGTACTAACCAAGACACGCTGTACAGAAGAACGGCTGGAGTCAATATACCCTTGCAAGCGATATTGATATTCGTGAGAACCAGTTTCTTGACAGGAAGATGTATTCTTTGTCACTCAAGATCTCAACCACAACTAGCCCTATCCATACATTGAGGAAATTTACACAAGCTCCAAACAGAAAGGGATATTCACCTGGGTTTACGACAAATCTTGTTTTCATAAATTTCTACAGATCAACCCTGTATTTTTGTTGCTCCTGACAGTAAACTGTTGATTGACTGCTATGTTGTCAAAGCACATGTAAGAACGCTGTCGGCGCTCGGATGGAACGAGGCGGCATGCGGTGGAAGGTGCAAGGGGCTAACGCGATCTTAGCGCTACGATGTAGCATCGAGAGCGGGCCTTTAGACGGTTACTTCGATCGCGTCAGGGAGGTGTTTGCACGCGAACTAAGTGCATTCACTACGAATCCGGTTGATAGCGCTACCTCTGCGTAACGAATATTCAACAAGATTTGTCGTACACCCCTGGTGAGTGAGCACTTACACGCTGTGTTTCACACTGACAATCTGGAAAATACTCTCGCTAACGTGAACACTTACAATCGTCATTCGCGTACCGGCTCTCTAGGTCTTTACAGTCACAGGACATCAGTTTTGTGATTCTCAGGTCTCGATCAAAGCAGACAGTCTAACGAGAAAGTAATCGCAATAGTGTTGAGGGCCAAGGTCCACTGACATCGATTCCTTCCTCACCGTGCCTCAAAATCTCTCCGTTCGACTTGCGTTGGGTAGCAATATACGTCATTGTGCCATCTCCATCCCACACTATTTCGGCGAATTTGCAACAACCGACATCTTCCCAAAACACACCTACCTCCCCTAAGGTACCGGCTTCTGCAAAGGGAATTGGTACGGTTTTAGGCATACGACCAATAGAAGTCAATGCATCCTTTATTGAAGAAGTACTTATTGGCAAAGCACCTTCACTATCCCAATCGTCAGAAAATTCCAAGTATGATCTCATTTCAGTACGAAGTTGGTTAATTGACATTCTTCGTTTTTTGTCCTCCTCATTTACCTTCTCTGCAAATTTAAACACACGTTCCGATGACCCCAACTGCGTAAACCACAAACGTACTTGAGCATCATTTAGTAGCAGCGAAGCTATTTCCTCTGAAAAATCTGAAAATTGAACTGTTGATCCTTCGACTGACACCCAGGCGGGCTTACTTTCTATAAAGACATTTTGAATATTAAAAGACTCAACTACTGGTGTATCGGAGTCTGATTTTGCTATTTTTTAAGTCAACGCTGAGCGAATATAAGTCTGTCCAAAAAAATCACCTATGTATGAGATGTGGTTTGGATTTAGTCTCTGTAATCACGGGGTCACCCTCAAACGAGTCTTTCATATGCGTCAAACTGAGTTCGTAGTTGGTATCTGGTTTTAAGCCAACAAACGTGCAGTTTTCAAAAGGTGTTACAAATCCTGGACTCCATTCCTCGGTTCCAGATTATCTGATTCGGATTACTGATGTTACATTAACGTGCCAACTAGCTTTGATTGTGCCGGCGAATCTAGTTGGGAGAGACACCATCAAAGATTGCCCATTCCACGTTACCTTCGGATAAGACCTATTCCCCGAAATTTGAGGGTCAATAGAAGTATATTCCATTCCTAATGGTCGTGCAATATGCGGGCCAATGATCGCGTCCAAAATGTACATTGATCTGAAGGGGATCAAAAATGGGTGTACGACAAATCTTATTAAATATTCGCTACGCAGGGATGGCGCTATCAACTGGATTCGTAGCGAGTGCCCGCAGTTCGCGTGCAACCGCCTTCCTAACGCGATCGAAATAGCCGTCCAATAGCCTACTCTCAATGCTACATCGTAGCGCTAAGATCGCGTTCGTCCCTTGTACCGTCCTCTGCATGCTAGCTCGCTTCATTCGAGCACCGACAACGTTCTTACATGCGCTCCTCACCTGCGACGAGGTACATGGTAGTCCTTCACGACGACATCGCAGATAGTCCATCCGTGCACGGTTGTTCTACAGATAACGAATCGTCGTCTCGGCGTTTTGCATGGTCGACAGTCGCTTCAACACCCCATCCAACTTACCGCGTTTCAACCAGACCCTGAGTAGCCGAAACTCGTGCGCCTGCTCTTTCTTGTCCTTGAAATTGTCGGCCACGACATCCCCGATCTTTTGTCATTCCCGACTTTAAATGTCGCATTTTCCCAAATTAAAGTGTCTCACTTTTTCCGAGCTTAAATAACCCGGATTTTCTAATCTAATGTCTCTCATGTGTGCCTCGTTCGTGTATCCGCGGAGTCGCTTGATTGGGTCATGCCCGTGTCATATTGAGCGATGCCATGCATCGCCCGATACTGACGCATTCGGTAACTCGGTCCGCGGATGTTGACGATATGACACCGATGCAGGATGCGATCAAGCTTGGCGGTCGTCATCACTTCGTCTCCAACGACCGATCCCCATTCTTCAAAGCCTCGATTGGTAGTCAGAATCGTGGAAGCCTTTTCATGCCTCACATTAATGAGTTGAAACAATAAGCGTCCCGCATGCTCTGTCTGTAGTAGGTAGCCTACCTCATCAATGATCAGTAGTTTCAGGCTGAGTAACAGACGTAGACGACGGGTGAACGTACCATTGACTTGTGCTTGGCTCAAGAACTCCACTATCTCAGCCAACGTGCCAAACTGACACACAGGTGGGTCTTACCCACACCCGGAGGCCCACAGAGTACAAGATTTTCGCGTCGACGGACAAAGTCCAGTTCATGTAAACTCATGATTTGGTTGCGATCAATGCCGGGTTGCATGCTGAAATCAAAGTCCGCCAAGGTCTTATTGTGCGGTAGCCTTGCTGAATTCTTAGCACTTTCTAGACACCGTTGTCGGCGGCGCAGTTCGATCTGTGCATCCAGAAGCGAATTTATGGCACCCGCAGCGCTGATACCACCACCATCCGCTCGTGCCAGTACATCATCGACAGCCGCCAGTGCACCCGGCAATTTCAAGTCCGCTAACTTCGCGCGGATCCGGTCTCGTAAAGTCATCGTCATTGAACCAGCGCCGCATATTCCGATATAGGTCGCTGCGCCACATCCACTGATGGTCGGATGACCGGAGTGGAGGTGGCGGCTACCACTGAACCCGATAGGTATGAACGAGATGCCAAACGACCTAGGCAATGACGCTCATCCCGCTCAAAGCGAATTCAAGGCACTTTTTTGGTACTTCTGTAATGTGTATCAGTGCGTACCTAACGCCTGCAGAGATACTTCCCCTCGCCGAATCCAGTTGATAGCAATACCCAAGATAGATTTACCTTCCTTCGAAAGAGCTACGGCATAGGACTCAAGCTGAGATTGATACTTAGTAAATTCCTGAGTCGGATCATCTACTTGATCCGATTTGTGATCAATCACCCATACACCTTTTGAAGTTTCCACAATCAGGTCAACGGTACCGTATATGACTGACCCGTGTTCGTCTAGTGCCAAGATCGACTGCTCCCGCAACACCGAATTGCCGCCAAAGTGATCCTCAAGCCAGGACTCGAACTGTCCTACTGCAAAGCAGATCTTTTCCAAATCATCCTTTTCGATTTCCACACCAGTAATCTGGGTAATCCTCTCCTTGATATCTGGCCTAGCTCCTAAGATCTCGAAGCATCGGTGGATGAAGGTTCCGAAAACCCTCCCCGTCAAGTCTATACCAACGTCTAATCCCGATCCATACCGCTCAACGAGCAAATCTTCCTTTCGTACTCTATCGGTAATCGCTTCTGTTGTTGAAGGTGCTAGGCTATCTGCCGTGAGCGACTTCGGGACCACACCGACTTGGATCGCGCGCCGACCTGTAACTGGCAAAGCTGAATCCTCCGTTTCGGTATCATCGTCGAAGTCATCTGGAAGCTCAGATAGATCTTCAATAACGGTACAGGTAAATTCCTGCTCACCTACCTGGATACTCTGCTCCCCCAAAGTGATGCCACAACCACCCTTCAGTATCGACCAAAAGGTTGGACTCTTCGATTTTGATCTAACAAGATAACCTGGCCACTCCAGCACGATCTTGTCCCTAGCGCGTGTGAGCGCAACATACAGTTCGCGTCTTGCCTCGATTTCCTCATTAAGTTGAAGCTTTTTAAGAAATCTATCTTTCGTCTCAGACGCAGCGAAATTAGGGGAGTATTCAATGTAGGCACGCTTGAGTAATCCCGACAAATCGTCAAAGTCGCTGTATCCCATTTCGAAGTTTGGTAACCGTGCTTTTATTTCTCGGTCGAGACCACATACCGCAACTACAGGCCACTCCCTTCCTTTGGCACTATGCCAAGTCGTAAGTTGGATGGCATTTTCATCAAATACACGAGCGTCCGGCTGTTTGTCGCCATCTTTTTCCTTTCTCTTGGCTGATACCCAGGCCATAAAGCTTTGGATTCCAGATCCGTGAAAACCACCGCTCGTCAGCGCTTCGCGATTAGCATCCATGAACTCACCCGCCATCGCCAGAAGTCGCAACACATTAGCGCGAGCCTGGTCACCATCTGTCCATAGTGCCGCCTTATCAAATAGACCTAGGGTGTTAATCGAGTCCGCGACCACCGTGTGCATATTTCGCTCCGCTACGCCTTCTGCGAGTTCCCCAAGCCTATCAAGCAATGGATCGTCGATAGAGCCTTGATCCATCAGCTGGGTTAATGCTTCTTGAAGGCTCAAAGACCCCAACTCAGTCACCGCAAGATAAAGTGCCGCGTGGCGGTCGCCAGGATTAGCTAGATAAGACAATGCGTGCCAGACAAGCTGCACTATCCTCGAAGTGAACCAACCATCTTCATGCAGTCGCACCCGTAATCCTTGCGCACGCAGTACTTCTGCGTACGTGTTTAACATCGAATTAGTCGGACAAAGCACCGCGATATCCCCTCCACTGAGTCGCCGAAACTTTTTGGTTCGCTCGTCCTTAATCTGTTGATTGCTATCATTGAGTAGTGTTTTTAACCGCTCCCCCACAGTAATAGCGCGTATTTTGTGCTGATCCTTTTCCGCCTTGCTCGGGAATGACACTATGTCCAGTGGTTCAAGGCGACTAGCCGTTCTCCGCGGGGCCAGTGTGACGTATTCTTCGCCGAATAGACCCGGTCCGATCGCATTGAGAAGAAGCATTAGTCTAGGTTGAGATCGCCAGTTTTGGGTTAAAGGCTGAGTTTCCGCGGGGTGTTGGTCTATCAGGGACTCAAACAATCGAGGATCTGCCCCTTGGAATCCCATGATGGCTTGCTTCAAGTCACCCACCAGAATAGTTGGGATACCGACTGTTTTCAGTTGCCACAACAAATCGAATTGCAACGGGTTGGTATCTTGGAACTCGTCGACAATCAAGCAGTCAACTCGCTGTTTCAGACTGTCACGTACATCGGAACGCGATCGCAGCAACTGACCCGCCATTGCGATCATGTCGCTATAGTCCACCAATCCTGCCTCCTGCTTAGCCTCAGCATAGTGAACCAATACCTCCTGTCCTGCCGAAAAGAGTGCCTGTACATGTACTTTCGCATGCTCTAGAGGACCTGGATGGAGTGGTAACTGATTAGCAGCCTCCTTCACCGCAGACGACAAGGTGTCGTACATTTCCGGTATTTTTGATCTACGCATTGACTGACGTAAACCACGAAGCTTTTCCCACAGATTCCAGTCTGTGTCGAGAGAATCTCCGATAAGCGACCGTTTCAGATCTTGAAAATTCTTGCTAAACGCATTGGCAGCAGTCTTATTGTTTCCATACTCCTGTTCAAGACTTGTGGGATACGCCTCTAGCAGGACCTCTACGCTTTTTCGCAGACTATAACTAAGAGCGTCGGCTTCCAAGGTCGGCCCGTAACTATCAGAGATCCATGCCGCAGCTTGGCTGGCGTATATATCGGAATAGGTCTGCCATCCCAGCGAATGTAAAAGTTCGACGATTCTTAGCAGGTCGTCGCGAAATTTGTCCTCTGCGCTTTTTTGAGTATTAAATTCATGGGAGTAACCGTACGCCGCGAGATTTGATATGACTTCGTTTGCTTTTTCCGTGCTCGACAATGCTTGTCGAATCAACGCATTCTTTTCGTCTTCGTTGAGCAAACGAGGCTGTGGTGATGAACTTGCCTCAAATGCGAACTCGGTCAGAATCCGAAGTCCAAATCCGTGGATTGTGGAGATATAAGCCTGGTCGAGTCGTAGCGCTTCTTTCAACTGTCCATTGTCTAGCAATTCAGTACTAACGCGTTGCCGCAACTCAGCAGCCGCTGCTTCCGTAAACGTTACCGCAACAATCCGCTCTGGCTTGACTATTCCAGCCTTAACCCAATCCGCTAATTGCTGCTGAATCCTGTACGTTTTCCCTGATCCTGCACCGGCGAGAATAACAGTCAAAGATGGCATGGTCACGGTGCTTCCTCCGACTCACCAGCCATAGTAAAGAGTTCAATCAGAGGGCTAGTTTCCAATGCATAAGGTTTTATCCCAGTTTGCTTTTCTAAAGAGTCAACATCACCTTGACGATTTAAACGCACCTCACCGGTACTTACTTCCTCCACCCGTTGCTTGATACCCTCCATAGCCTCACCTGCTACTTCATTTTCCAGAACGTACCATCCAGGGACATTACCAGATTCCGGTAGTCTTGAATCGGATAAGGAAACCTGGTCGTTCAGCATGTAGTAGACAACCCCTGTCTCAGTTGATTTACGAATCCTGTTCAACAACGTCCCTTCTTCGTCCTTCCTTGGACCTCCACTTTCCAGCATTACACGGTAGAGGCTCGCCTGAATGTCATATCCCTTCTCCATTCGTGGACGAATACTCGTCGATTTTGATCGTTTGTAGTCCACCACCAGCAAACGGTTTTCTGGTAAACCTAAAAGCAGGTCTGTCTGTCCATGAATCGGGATCTCGGACCACGTTCCTTGCAACCAGGTTTCATTGGCTAGGACATCTGCGCCTAGTTGCCTCAAAACATCCCGCCATGCCTGTGCAGCTTTAATGGTCTCGGTCGTGAAATTCCGTAGCTCGACCTGCCACTCTGGAGTGAGTAGAAAAGGTGCTAGTGATAGGGTTGCGTCTTGCAACAGAGTACGGACTCGTCCTGGAATCACATCCCTATCCGGCAGTGATTCTTCAGGACGGAATAGACCTTCAAACACCGCGTGTGCAAGAGTCCCTAACAAAGCCGGTGTCGCTGACTCTGGCGTCCACAGGAGAGGTTCTGCCCTGAGGCGGCGAAGCAACCACGCCAGTCGTGAGATCATCAGCGTCTCGAGACTACTCGGGGACTCACGCTTCAGCTGACCTTCGTCGCCTCCAAGTGCCATTAAGTTTCGATCGAAATTCAGGTCTTCTACGAGAATTTCTCGAGGTGACTGTGGAGATGCGCGGTTGGCAAAAGCCAAATGTCTAATTCTCGGCTGATCACTAGCATTGTCTAAATCAAGAATTCGCTCGTCAACGGTTCCCGAACCTTTAAACAACTGGTGCATGAAGACCAAGCTCTCCGAGGGTGATTGACTCTCGCCTCTTGTGTCATGGTGTGGAACCAAGAAAGTAATTGATTCGGCGACAGCACCTAGCTGGCGCTTGAAGCGGATTCGCCGGTTTGCTAGTACTTCGGACGGCGTGCTCACCTGAAGACCAGTTAACTCTCTTATATTTTTCAGATCGTCAACCGAGAACACCGGATCGTTCGCCAAAACCGAAGGGTAATGTCCTTTTGTGAACCCAAGGACGATTAAGTGCTTTACTGGACGCCAGAACTCTTGCGATTCCAGCCACACCGTCACGCCTTCAAGATTGAAATCCGGAGACTTCGCTGACGTAATGAAGTCTGGACTCACAGTTTGACGCAATTCTGTCCAATCGATAGTAGCGTCGTCCTTCAGGATGACTTTGAGTTGCTCTATTGCCTTCTTTGCCTGTAGCACATGCTTTTCAAGATTCTTTCCACCTTCAAGTAATAAAACAAACTGGGACAGTGCATCGACTAACGAGGCTGGTTCGTTATCACCATCCCTCAATAGATTTAGCATTTTTCGTGCTTTCGGTCTGTCTAAGTGCAACGAGCGTAATTGGTAATCACCATCAATCACCTTTTGAGCCAGCCTCGCCCCTTCCTGACGAGACCAAGGCATCAAAGGCGAAGTCAGACAGGTTGCCATTGCCATTATGGGGGTAGGTTCTTGACGACAATACAGAAAGTGAAAGACAACCTCTCGCCCAAGATCACGTAGCCTGCGTTCTACGGGTAATCCAGAAAACGCTATTCCACCAGGCGTACACGCGTCATCCAACGCTCTGGCATACTCGAATCTATCTGGTATGAGCAGACCGATATGAGCAGGTTCGAGATCGGGGTTTTGGTTCAGCATGGTCTGTACCATTCCCGCTGTGATCTCTGCTTCTTGTAGGAAGTCCCTAGTTCCAACCCACTGTACAGATTCGTCTACTTCACTCTTGTCTGTGACGTTTTCATACAGCCTCTCTTGCAGTACATGTAGGCTGCTACCTAGTTTTCCAGAAATATTGTTGCTTAGTACATCGTTCAGAATCTGGGTAAATTTTTCGTCGTACGTTAGATCAGAATTATTGGCGTTTTGATTAAGTTTTTCGACCAGTTCTACTTGCCATCTGGTCAAGTGAGGGCTCACAACACAGCGGTACACACGGATGATATGAAGAGCATCATCAGAAATTGCTGAGAACAGCATTCTCATCATTGATAGTTCTTGCGGCCATTGCCCTTCCAGCGACTTAGCTAGCTGAAAGAGGTCTTTAAGGTGACGTCGTGGTCTGTCAGGTAGCTCATCCAAACCTGTAACTTCGATATCGGCCATAGGATCGGTGGCAGATATGATCTGTATCAATGACGATTTAATAGCCTTGGCGGTTTCTACAGGCGCAACCGATAAGCTCTCGGTCCAGAATGCATCTTTGAACCCTCCCAATGCTTGTCTAAAACCACTGTCGTTGTCATTGGTTGATGCCGGTACTAGGAATGCACGGCACGCTCTTTCTATGAGTTCCGACCAAGTACCTACGACAACCCCAGAAGAAGCACTCTGCTCTGCCAATATTCGTCGCAGACGACGTGCAGCACTACCATCAGGTACCAGAAGAAAATGCAAGATTTGGTTAGTCACAATTCTCCATTACCACGCCACTATTTTTGTTTGCTGAGAAACCAACGTATCGGCTTGTTTTCACTTATCACAATCTCTTCACACCGAACGGTGACACATTCTTAGGTATTGAGAATTTTTCACTAGATTCTATCAACGATTTTATCCAACTGATTTAAAGTTTCGGCTTTCTCAAGATATTCTGAATAAGCATTTAAAGCGCCCTCTATTAGGGAGTCATAGTGAACGATACGAGAACCAGGTGAAACAGATGCCATCATGTTCTTGAGTCGGTTCGGATCAGACGTTTCTTCATCCACAGGTTTACCCACCACGAAGACCACCTCAATGTTTGGGTGGTTTTCTTCTTGTGACACGAGGATTTTTTTAAGTTTGTCAACATACTTTTGTCCTTGCTCTTGTAAATCCAAACTCTTGACTTTTCGACCTACTCTCTTCATCTCGACGATGATGTGCTTCCCTGCATTGGTCCGATAGGCAATATCAACTCGGCTAAGTTTCTCTTTGTCGGTCAGTTCCGTTGTTATTACGCCTTCTTGCATAAGCCGTGATTCCATAAATTCGCTACTAGTTGCTCTTTCCCAGGACGGGTCAAAAAGCCAGAGGTGATCGAAAAGATATTGTTGAAGTACCTTCTCTTTGTCATCCTCATCAACGATGTTTGTGAACGCCCTAATGGCTTCAAGTCGTGATATGACTATGTCATAGTACAATGCTACTTCCAGTGCATCTCGGTCCGCAAGAACTTCAATTAGCTTGTCTACTTCCGTTAGGTTAGAAACGAAAGCCTCTGTCGAACCTCGAAGTCTCATGCGCTCGAAAGCTAAGATTCCATGGCGATAGAGGAGTTTTCGATCATCTGCTTTGTCGAGCGGTAAGGCACTGAGATTTGCGATCATCTTCTCTGCACTATCTCTAAAACCGCTTGGTAATCGATCAAACCATTCTTTCAGTGCAGGTGATTGCTCTTTTGCTTTTTCGGTTTCGTGTTTTTTCCGCCATTCACTCCAGCGCTTCTCTATTTTTGTGAGGCCAATTCTCAGAAACTCCAACAACTTTTCATATCGCTCATCATCCTCCTGTATACGCTGTCTGTCACTGGTCGCAATATCGGGGCTGTCATCTACATCTAGGAAGTCTGCTTCAATTTGACCAGTCAGATACTTGGTATATATTCGACCATCATTGATCTTATCTAGTATGTTTTCACGGTACAAACGTCCTCTGGCAAACCCAACAAAGCTATTCAAGTTGCCAGCATCTTTACTATCTAATTGCTTAGGTCGTTCTGCAGTGCCAATCCAACCGTTGACACGCCAAGCTTCCGGCCAAGATTCGTCGACACCGTTGAGCTCTTCCTGTTCTAGGACCATCGGAAACGATGAAGTTTCATGATGGAACTCTCCTAAGGTCCAAAGAAACTGGATGATGGGCATATCGCCTCTATGCTCAGTTGTTAACTCTTCACCATCAATAGTTATATGAAAACCATAGCGTTGTCCAAGCACTGAAAAACGACGTGCAAGTCGTTTGCGAAGTGCTGTCACTCCTCTTTCTAGTCGTTGTCTCTTTATTTCCCGGAGGATTATCTTTGTACCTTTTTCTGTATTTATTTTGTCTGGAGACAGCGGACGAGGAGAGTAACACCCTTCTCTATCTTCAATGGCAGAATTAATATCATCAACACTCATCAGCATCCCGTGAGCCGTTCCTTCTTTGGCAGTTTGTACTTCAATTGAATTGGCGACCGAAAAAAGTGAGAGTTTTCCTAATCCTTTGCGACCCATCACCTGCCTTCCTTTAGCTGTGAATTTACCAAAATTTG
>MPMU01000079.1 GCA_002238665.1 Gammaproteobacteria bacterium bin55 | reverse complement strand
GGTACCGAACCGTTCCTGGATGCGTTTCATCTGCGGCGCGACAACACGCATTTTTGCCATGGACTTATAGCTCATGGCTGATAGCGGATAGAGCACAGCCTTGACAACGATGGTCAGCAGTATGATTGCGAGACCCCAGTTGACAACCAAGCTCTGGCATAGCTCAAGCAAGTAGAAGAGGGGCATTGACAGCCACCACAACCAACCGTAATCTACGGTGAGGTTAAGGTGCTCCGAGATTTCCTCAAGGTCGCCCTGATCTTTTGGACCCACATAGAGTTTGAGGGGATAAATACCGGTCTCACCAGCAGGAACCGCAATTTCTGGCCCCGTGAAACCATATCGATAGTAGCCTTTTGAATCTCTTAAGCCATAGTACAGGTACGAGGCTTCGTCTGAAGCAGCCCAAGCGGAAAGAAAATAATGCTGCAGAATGGCGATCCACCCGCCATTGTTCTCCTGACTGAATCTTTGTTCGTCAAGATCCTCAAACGAAACCTTCTTATACCTATCGTCAGGAGTGGTTAAAGCTCCCCCTAAGTACGGTCTGGGTCCAAAGAATCCCGAAGTTTCTGACACTGGCAACCCATCACGAGTGAGCTGAGCGTACAGATTAGCAACGAACGGATCATTAGATTGATTGACTACGTGGTGTTCCACATTGATCAAATTGCTCTCCGCATTGAAAAGAAACCACTTCTCAACGCGGTAGGTGTCCGCTTCGTGAGTCAACTTAACTGTCAAGTCACCACTATCCAACTGGTACTCGTCCCGAGGTGCACTATATTTGGGTCGCGCACCACCTGCATCTGGTCCGTCTCGTCCAACCAAGCCGCTTTGCGCTACATAAACATGACTTAGAGAGCGATCAAGAATGGTCAGAGGTTCATCCGGATCATCCAGTGAAACAGGATGTTCTGGTAAACGGACGCGCACAACATCGCCTCCATTGCGATCTATCCACACATGCATGCTTGGTGTCGTGACTTTCACCAGCGCGGAGTCATCCAGACGCAAGGCCGATTCAGAACTTCCTTGTCTGACAAGCGAACTTCCTGGGACGAAATCTCCGTCACTATTGGTACTTTCTTGAACGGTAGGAGTGACTGACGTATTGCCATCACTTACGGGGTCTTGTCCTTCGCCAGGTACTTCACCTGGAAATTCCATCGGTGGTGCATCCGGGTCTTGTGACGAGCCATTTTTTTGCCCGTAATCTTGATTCCATGCTTGCAGTAGCAAGTACATACTGATGCCGAGCCCAATGAGCAGGGCATACCGATAAATCGTCTGCGGATTCATGACTTAGCCCTCTCGCGGTGTCGTGTGGTGTGGACACCCCTGATAATCCACAGCATTTCTAGCTGGAAACCAGACGAATTCATCTGGAATAAAGTCGACCCCCGACTCGCAAAATGGCTGGCATCTGAGCATTCGCATGAGACTGAGCCAACTCCCTCTCATGACACCAAACTTTTGTATGGCTTCGAGTGCGTAGCTTGAACAGGTAGGGTAAAAACGACAGCATGGCCGCTTAAAAGGAGAAATTGCGCATTGGTACAAAACGATGGCGTATTTGCACAGCGTTCGTGCTCCGTTAGCCATGACTTCAATGGGATTGAGCCGCTGATTCAATGTACTTGGGTGAATAACGTGATTCGCGAATTTCAAGTGGTTGGGCTCACTGCGTTTTTGAATCTGAACAGGTCAAGTCTCAATTCCTCTTTTAGTTGCTGATTCGTCTTGGATGAACCGGTGGGGGACTTGGTAAGAAATACCAGGTCAATGTCTGGCAACTCTGACTGATTGAGTCGAAACCATTCTCGAATAACTCGTTTAATCAAATTCCGGCGCACCGCTGATTTAACGTGTCTTTTGGCAACCGACACCGTAAATCTCGGAAACCCGAATCCGTTCATTCGCCAAACGACCCTTATCACTTTGTAGTACTTGCGATCAATCGGGTCTTTCAGAACGCGCTGAATGTCAATGGAGTGCGTTAAACGCTGTTCGCGACGCAGTTTGTACGTCAAACAGGCGTTCTAAACGGCTAACCGTTTACGACCCTTTGCTCGTCGGGACGCAAGAACCTTTCGGCCATTCTTCGTGGACATACGCTTTCGAAACCCATGCGTGCGCTTCCGTTTAATGACGCTGGGTTGGTATGTTCGTTTCATGATGTGAAATAAAGATTACGGGGAAGCGAATTTTAGAGATTCTTAATCTTCCCCTGCAATCTTCACTTGAAAAGAGCCTTTATGGATTCTCTTTTGGCCGAGAATGATCCAAGCTCTTGACTTGGACAAGCATGACGAGTTATGTCAACGCTTAACTCCCTACTATGCCTCCATTCCTACGGTATATGACGACCGTGGCGTCTCGCGGTACCCCGGGATTCTCAAAGCCATTGCTAGCTGGGAAATTCGTATTTGCCAGCGAGCCATTGCCAGGATGCTGAACATTGATAAACATGGTCCGGCGATCAGGAGTCATTGTGGTTCCAGTAATTTCGCACCCGGGTACTCCAGCAAGCAATCGCTTTACATCACCTGTCACCACATCTGCAACTAGAAGCTGGTTGTCCATGTTGAGCTCTTGCCCACCGTCAGTACCAATAAACAGACGCCCATCTGGATCGCAGTAGATTGAATCGGGGTCGCTATAAGCCTCTTCTGTATCAGCCTTTGAGGATGCCAGTTGAAAAATCTCCCAACTGAAGGTGGTCCCAACATGCATGTCACCATCATAGATCCGGATGATGTGACCATCGTTATTGGGTGCTTCGGGATTAGCCGCATTCGGCTCCTCTCGGTCTGTGTTATTGGTCAAGGCACAAAATACAGAACCATCTGGCGCGACGGTAAGCCACTCAGGTCGGTCCATCGGTGTTGGATTCAATAGATCTGCAGCTTCTCGAGTGTACACCGCTACCTCTGCTTGACTACTGAAACGGCTAAGTGCCTCCGAGTCTGCATCGAGAGCCAGCCATTCTCCAGTGAATTCTTCATTGAATCTTGCCACGTAGAGCGTACCGTGATCCAATGGAGATTCGCCGTCATTTAGGTACTTGATGTAGTCGTCATCGCCTACAAATTTATAGACGTACTCAAAAACCTGATCGTCTCCCATATAGCAGGCCACCCTACGATCTTTACCAATCGCGATTGCGGCATTCTCGTGCTTGAACCGTCCTAACGCGGTTCGTTTTACAGGAACATGGTTAGCGTCATAGGGATCGATCTCTACGACCCAACCAAAGCGGTTTTCTTCATTTTGGTACCCGTCGTCTGCCAGATCAAATCGTTTATCGAAGAGGTGCCAGCCGTAGCCAAATCCTCCTGATGTGAATCCAATGCGTTCTTGGTGGGGATTTGCCACCCAATTGTCACCAGTCGAAGCCCCGAAATACCCTTGAATATTCTCTTCACACGTTAAGTACGTACCCCATGGGGTTGGTCCACAGCCACAGTTATTGATAGTGCCCCTTGGATTATTGCCGTTAGAGGTATCTAGCAAAGGAGACCCTGCTGCAGGGCCGCTAAAGGATGTCGGTGTGTTTGCGTGGATCCTTCTGGCACTGCAAGCATCGTAGACCTTCCAGACTCCATTCTCACGAAGAATTCCTACGATCGAGACACCATGGGCATTTTGCGATAACCTGACGTCTTCTAGAGATTCCGGGGTGCCTTTTCCGATAACGTGGCCATTCGTGCCAAACTCATGATTGATCGCCAATAGTCCTCTTCGATTCACCGCATCGCGAGCATCACGATCTGGAAAATACCAGAGACCGTCGTGTCCAACACCAATTTGATTTGCTTGATCCTCAGCATTGGACGGATACGTGAATGCCGGACCACCAGGAGTGATTGGTTCCCCCCAAGGAATAATGACTTGGTATCGATAATCGGCGGAAACCCTTATCAGTCGGTTCGCTGCTTGATTTCTTGTCACTGGTCGAAAGTCCGTTAATCCTGCTCTGTTCGGCAGAACCACATCAGATTGTCCTTTAATCAAGCCTCCACCGAGGAATGCAGCCGCCGAAGCTAATCCTCCCTTCACCACATCTCTTCGTGACCTTGCAACACGAACAATTTCTGCGAATGTTTTGGATTTAGTTGGATTAGAACGCTTGTCATCTAATGAATTAGTTAGCTCTTTCATCTGACACCTCATGCATTTAGGAGCCTGCGTTTATGAAGCTAGTAACTCTTTGATTCTAAATGAGGTAAGGAACATCTGTGCAAGTAAATCTCTAGCACATGGGCAATCTCCTAACAAATGCTGTTAGGGCATTCCAAATCGAGAGTTATCCACGCATTTGAGCATCATAGCGATTACATCTGGGTTTTGAGAACAAAAATCTATGTTGTCATTGACACTGTGGAATCGTGGAAAACGGCACTTGGATTGGTCAACTAGCGAAGCTCGAATGTGAATAACTCAAGGGTAAGCCGGGGTCAAATTTGAGACTTGATTCTCAGAGTGAATAAATTCACAAATTCATCTAGCGTTTTGCATAACTTATCCACACACTTTCCACCAAAATTTTGCGACCAGCAAAAATTTTCTGGGGGGGGGTTAACAGAACCAAGGGGTCGATTTTATGGTTGTTGTATTGATTAAATCAGCGTAAAGGTGACCTTTGAGACCCAGAATAGCGTTCCTTTGGTTCATCGTTCTGACCTCAAGGTAGCTCTACAATAAAGATGAAACAGGAACTAGTTCAATTGGAGTGGATGATTGAACACACAAAAAATCTGGCAAGGATGTATTGCCCAACTAAAGACAGAGACAAGCGAAGAAGAATTCACCCAATGGATCAAGCCTCTAAAAGCCAAATTCAATGGAAATAGACTCACGGTACTCGCGCACAATGAAGTTGTAGAAAATCAAGTTCGACAGAAATACCTTCTAAGAATTAGGCAATATTTGAAATTTGATTTCAAAAACTCCTCCATTGCCTCTGTCAATCTTTCGGTAGCTCGACCTCTTCTGGCACCAGAACCGGTACGTGCAGACCAACGACCAGAAGCTCCAAAGAGCTTTTTTTCTGGTATTCGAAGAGAGCTGAATTTCTCTCATTTCGCGGTAGGAAGCTCCAACGAGGAAGCATTTCGAGCTGCACAAAGTGTTGCTGATCAACCCGGATCCAGATTCTCTAATCCGTTGTTGATTTATGGCGGCGTTGGTTTAGGTAAAACGCATTTGCTTCATGCGGTCGGGAACGCGATTCAGAAGCAGAATCCGTCCAAGCGAATACGGTATCTCTACACGGCTAACTTCGTCAGCGATGTGGTGGGATCGTTACGGCAATCCAAGTTACAGCAGTATCTAGAAGAGCTGGAGCAGTGCGATGTCATGCTTTTTGATGACATTCACTTTTTGTCGGGCAAAGATAAGTGCACCGAAGAGTTCTTACACCTGTTCAATAAGTTCGAGTCCCGTGGTGTCCAGATGGTTTTCAGCAGTGCCGAACATCCAAATGGCATTCAACGACTGCATCTAAGCTTGAAATCTAGATTTATGTCCAATTTGGTGATAGAACTTAAGCCACTAAATATGGAGACTCGAGTCTCTATTCTGAAACAATGGTCCGAAAGCTCTGTACTCGATAAGCCTATGTCTGATGTAGACGCGTATTACATTGCCGAGCATGTTCATGGCGATGTCCGCGCGCTTTCGGGGTTTTGGGCTCGGTTCACCATGTTGCTTCCCAGAGAGAATGTTGATGGATCACCCCATCGGCCCGTGATTGATCGAGCACTCGATTCCGGCTACGTGCGACGAAAGTCGGTGACGATTCATCAAATACAAGCAGCGATCACGGAATACTACGGAATCAGCATGAACTTACTATTGAGTAGTAGCAGACAAGCAGAAGTCGTGCGTTGCAGACATATGGGGATGTTACTCACTAAGCAACTGACTAAGCTACCATTGTTATCTATAGCAGAGCAGTTTCATCGAAAAGATCACACAACGGTCAAACACGCATGCACCTCAATGCGGAAACAGATTGAATCAGATTCCGAACTTCGTCTTGATTATGACGAAATCATTGAGAAAATACACGGCTAATACATTAGGGATGAATGAATGAAATTTGAAGTTCAACGCGATGACATGCGCACCTTGCTTCGAAATGTCACACGAGCCATCAACACAAAATCTGAGCGGGAAATTCTGTCCAATGCGATCGTCAGTATTGATGAGGACAAGAAATTAAGGTTGGGGTGTACAGATACCGAAACCACGATTACCGCACAAATTCAACTCGTCAATGTCGAGGAAATAGGCGATGTGACGATACCAGGACTGCGATTATTTGAGATTTTTGGCAGTATAGCATCTGGGAGTGACACAGCGGTAGAGGCGGGTGAGAATTCTGTCGTCATTTCTAGTCCGGGTAAACGCTTTCAATTGTCGACCCTTCCACCGGAACAGCTCAAAAACACGTTGCTTAGTACGCGTCCCAGGGGGGATTCAATAACACGCGTAAAAATGCCGCTGAAACGGTTTCGTTCAATGTTGACACGGACAGCATTTGCGATGGGTAGGGACCAAACACGCGCGTATTTAAACGGTGTGCTATTTGAACTCAGTACAGAACATATGCGAATGGTGGCCACCAATGGTGTAGCCATGGCGGTGCACACCTATAAAGACTCGGAACTCGAAGGCGACGAAGTGAAAATCATCGTTCCAAACCGGGCAATCGACGAGCTCATGCATTTGATGAGTGAAGCACAAGTTCAATTTGACAATGATGAAAACACAGAAGAAGATGTTGAGTTAGTCATTACAGATCGAAGAATGCTGTCGGTGATTCGGGAGCCCTTTCAGCTAGATACTAATCTCATCGATTCTTCCTTCCCACAGTACGAATCTGTGATTCCCGAAGATACCGAACAGGGATTTACCTGTGGTACCAATGATCTTCTGGATGCGATTAGAAGTGCAGTCATTTGTGCAACTCAGAACAATCATGCGATCAAAGTCGAGCTACAGAAAGATTTACTCAATTTGAACTCGTCTAATGAAAGGGGCGATAGCGCAGGGATCCAACTACCAGTCGAGACTGAGAGCGAAGTCATGTTTACTGTTGACGGAGCTCGGTTTGATACCTTACTGAGGCATGTTGTGGCAGAGACTGTCAAAGTCCATGTGCCGGAGGAGAAAACGGCAGCCAACAATCTCAAGATTCAAGGTATCGGCGAAGAGGACGCTTGCTTTGTCATCGCCAGAATGAGAAATTGATCTGAAATCCCCAGCCCTGAGAGGGCTCGTACTCGTGTGTCTCAGGTGGGTTACCTATCAACTAGAGGGTAAATGACTCTGTTGTGATTTTCGAACAGGTAAAGATCGAAAATCTACGCAATATCAAATCTTTAGAGTTCACACCAACACCAGGATTTAATTTGATCACTGGTGCTAATGGCGTAGGTAAAACTGCGTTACTCGAAGCAATTCACGTAGTGGTTCGTGGCCGATCTTTCCGGACCAACTTGACGGACTCGTTGATTCAGCATGATCAAGCTGGTTTTTTGGTCTATAGCCGGGTTCACGACGGCTTTAGAAACGTGAGTTTGGCAGTTCAAAAATCACTTCAACAGCCAGTACGGATGAAGTTTGCGAATGAAGTGATTCAGCGAATTTCCACCGTTGCGCAGGCTATTCCAGTACAGTCGATACAACCCACGATCGCTGACCTGGTTTTTGGTAGTCCACGAATTCGACGGGAATGGTTGGATTGGGGTGTGTTTCACCAAGAGCCGGATTTCCACATGGCCACCCGCCGGTGGCGTCGTAGCATGGAACAACGCAACGCTGCGCTGAGGCAAGGAGATGCCAATGCGGCCGTTAGTTGGGATGCTTCACTAGGTAAGTACGGGGACGTAGTCACGGATTACCGACGTAGCTATCTCGAGAAACTCCAACCTTTTCTCGATCAAGCATTGAGTGAATTAAGTGTCAACCTGAAACTAGATTTGTCCTTGGTTCAAGGATTTTCCGGAAGTTCACTGGCGGAGGATTTAAAGCGAAGTTTCACGCGCGACCTACAGCTCCGGGTGACTCAGGCAGGACCACAGCGAGCAGATGTACGACTCAGGCTCAGGGTAGACAAGGAGGTTTTGACTGACGCCTCCCCTACACTATCACGCGGACAAGGCAAGATTGCCGCTTACGCGATGAAAATCGCGGAAACGAAGATGTTGAAAATTATGAACAAAAGTACACTATATCTAATTGACGATATCGACTCGGAACTGGATGAACACCATCTAGTTAAGCTCATTGAATTATTGATGGCGACAGACGCTCAAGTGATTGCTACTACTACATCTTCACCTAGCAAATTCACCAATTTAAACCAGCTAGATAGCGCTACTACAGGTGTTTTTAAGCTCCAAGAAGATGCATCAGATTTAGTAAAATTAGGGGTCAACATTTGAGTGTTTCACGAGAAACATTCGCCCTCCCCGCGAAGTACGCCATTGGAAAAAGAAACGGATGTCAAACGACTATACTGCTGAGCAAATACAGATACTACGGGGACTTGAAGCCGTTCGAAAACGTCCAGGAATGTACATTGGGGACACCGAAGACGGCACAGGCTTGCACCATATGGTGCAAGAGCTTGTCGACAACTCCATTGACGAAGCATTGGCAGGTCATTGTTCAAAAATAGACGTGATTCTTCATGCCAACAATGGAGTGTCAGTCATTGATGATGGTAGAGGCATCCCGATTGACATTCACCCTGAAGAAGGAATACCTGCAGCGCAAGTGATCATGACGACCTTACATGCAGGCGGAAAGTTCGACGATAACAGTTACAAAGTATCTGGGGGTCTGCATGGTGTCGGTTTATCGGTGGTCAATGCTCTGTCAGCATTTTTCAGGCTGACCGTACATCGTGATGGTGAAATTCATGAACAGACTTATAAAGATGGCGTTGCCAGTTCTGCGTTGACAGTGATTGGTAAAAGTGATCAAACAGGCACCATCTGTTATTTTGAACCTTCTAGGGAGGTATTCAAGATTTTTGAGTTTCACACGGATACCATCGCGAGCAAATTACGAGAGTTAGCCTATCTAAATTCCGGGGTCAGGTTACATTTAACCGATGAGCGAACAGGTTCAAGTACGGATTTCTTCTATGAGGGAGGTCTAATCGAATTTGTCAAGTACTTCAACCAGTCACGCCATGAACTGCATGATGTCATTCATCTAGAGAAAAACCTAGAGGAAGAAGAAATCAAAGTTGAGGTTGCAATGCAGTGGACGGATGGTGTTCAAGAGCATGTACGTCCTTACTGCAACAATATCTACCAAAGTGATGGTGGTGCTCATCTCAGTGGCCTTCGTAAGGCTCTGACAGGCACACTGAAGAAGTACATCGACAAAGAGAATATTGATCGAAACTCCAAAGTTACGACCACAGGTGAAGACGCAAGAGAGGGACTGACAGCGGTATTGTCCGTCAAGCTGACAGATCCAAAGTTTTCTTCGCAAACCAAAGAAAAGCTAGTTTCAAATGAAGCACAATCTGCGGTGGAAAAAGTAGTCAACGAACTTTTCAGCGCATATCTACAAGAAAATCCGAAAGTCGCTAAGACGATCGCGTCCAGAATGATCAGTGCAGCTCAGGCAAGAGAAGCAGCTAGGAAGGCGCGTGAATTGATCACACGCAAAGGCGCGCTTGATCTTGGTGGATTACCAGGAAAGTTATCGGATTGTTCGGAGAAAGACCCCGCTGCCTCTGAGATTTTCATCGTTGAGGGTGATTCTGCCGGTGGGTCAGCGAAACAAGCAAGGGACCGTCGAACTCAAGCGATTTTGCCATTGCGAGGCAAGATTCTAAATGTTGAAAAAGCTAGAGTCGACAAAATGCTCGCTTCAACTGAAGTTGCTGCATTAGTCACTGCCCTTGGTTGTGGGATTGGTTCTATTGAGCATCATGGCGAATTTAATCTCGAAAAACTCCGCTATCATCGTGTCATTATCATGACGGATGCAGACATAGATGGTTCTCATATTCGAACGCTTCTTTTGACGTTCTTCTATCGTCAGATGCCGCAACTCATTGACGCGGGTCACATCTATATTGCGCTGCCACCCTTATACCAAGTGAAAAAGGGTCGGTCGGAGCAATACATCAAGGATGATGAGGCATTGGAGAATTACTACCTTCAATCAGCTCTCGACGGAGCCAGCATCCATCCAGGCAGAGAATCTCCTGCGATTTCAGGTGAGATTGCCGAGACTTACGCAAAACAACTGTTATTAGCACGTTCACAACTCACAGCTTTGGATCGTTTGGTGCCGTTTTATGTGAGTTCCAAACTCATTGAAATGCCTTCGCTATTAAATCTGCTGACAGATTATGAAGAGATGGAAGCATGGCTTAAGGACTTTGAGGCGTGTTTTGAAGAATCTGGTGGAGATTTCGTCTTTGAATTAGAGGCACACGATAAGAGTGATGGACCATCGGTGTATTTACCGGTGGTTGAGAGACGTTATCGAGGCGCCACTCGTCGCGTGGTGATAGATGAGAACTTCCTGCATACAAAGGCATATAAGGATGTCACCGATCTTTACACGACGATTCACGACATATTTGGATCTGGTTCTCACGTTATCAAAGACGGTGAACGCTTGGATACGGAATCGTTTCAAGGTGCGATAGATTGGCTACTGGAACGGGCTAGAAAAGGGGTGACCATTCAACGTTACAAAGGATTAGGGGAAATGGACCCTGATCAGTTGTGGGATACCACGATGGATCCCTCGGTGCGAAACATGTCAGTCGTGCGGGTTGCGGACGCCGCAAATACAGACATACTGTTCTCTAAGTTAATGGGTGAGAATGTAGAGCCACGAAAGGAATTTATTCAAGAAAACGCCCTTTCTGTCTCAGCGGCAAATCTTGATATCTAGGTTGCCAATCTCAGACTAGATTCGAGTCCTGCAACATAGGTCTCTACAGACCAACAGAATTACGATCCTGCTTAGTGAAGTGGGAAAGCCAAGGAGCTATCTACTGGGATAGTGGTACTTCAGTTTTGATCTTTGCCCCATCTCGAATATCTCAAGATAGTGGGTGTTTCACGTGAAACACCCCACCTGAAACACGCGTGGGGACTGGGTTTGCGGGGTAGACCTTCCACCTTTTTTGGAGCACTGAATCCAGACTGACTGAACAGACAATTTCTGAGTATTTTGTAGTCTTGGGTAGTCGGTTGAATCGACTCAGTGTAGAGTGATTTGGGTCATGGTTTTACGCATCCGCGCTTCCCCAGACGCTGTCCATCAACTTTCGCTCTGACCCACCTTCAGGTGGGTCAGCGAAACCACCCAAAACGGAATTTGCAGAAAATATTTGACATAACTCGGAGCTTATGCAAAGACCGGCAAAGTCTTGAAAAAATCGTTTTCAATCAGATTCCCTATCCCTATCCCTCTCCCTTGTTGAACGAGTATGTCGATATCGGAGCTTTGCCTATGCGTCCAGCGACTGGTCAGGATTTTTCCACCGCCTAGCGAAAAACAATCAACCACAGAAGCATTCAATAGCCTTGATATTTCAACCAATATTGGTTGTATACATAGCCAAATGTTGTTCTCGGGTTCGGGAAGAACGATAGTCTGCATTTATGCCATCGAAAAACGATTTAAGTATTGGTTAAGACTACCTCTTCTATGACACTCGTTTCGATGAAGACTTTCCACTAAAACTTTCCAACTGTAGCATCTTTGTAACCACGCCACAAACATTTGCACAGGTTCAGTCTCAGAAGCCCACATCCTGACAATTGCTGTTTGTCGAGACGAGGGGGCTGTAGCGCGTAACGCATCATAAAACTCACTCGACGTAGGAGGATTAACCCACCCACAAGTCTTAGAGTTAATACATGCGTTCACCATGCGACATCGTCGGCCAGCCTCTTCTGGATCCGTCACTTCCGCTAACGGTGTCAAACCATCCGGTTTTAGATACACCGTGTACCGCATCGCATATTGTTTGAATAAATGAATGGGAGCAATCTCATCAGAAAAATCGATGGCAGGGAGTAACGCAGGCCCCCACGGCGTCCTCTGATAGATTTTCAGTCCCTTGTACTCCTTAATGAGTACACGATCTCGATTCATGTGGTTTTCGGAAGGTAATGCTTTCGTAACTAAATTACGCATCTTTAGCCCTCATGGTGAATCTATTAAATTCTTCATTTAATACATGATTTATCGGACTAATTTTAATTGAATCATCACCAAGTTAAAAGTGTCTCTCATCCTTATATGGTGGTTCCAACTCACCCACTCCCGCATTATCACCTTCGCAGTAAGCCACTTTCAAGGTCTTCCTCATAGTGACAGTAGCATCAATCAATTCGTCGTCACGCACAACGGCATACTCTAGGTGGGGTATCTATTAGACATGGGGGCGAAGAGCGGAATTTTATAGGAAGTTGTCTATCAGACCGTCAAGAACCAATTACCTGGATAGGGATTCCAGAGATTGTGTTTTAGACTCTTCTCATACCATTGCAAATTTAGGGGGTGTTTCACGTGAAACACCCCACCTGAAACACGCATAGGGACTGGGTTTGAGAGGTAGACCTTCCAACTTTTTTGCAACACTCAGTTTAGAAGGACTGAGGCATATTTTTAGTGTTTTATGGTCTTGAGTGTCCGAATAAATTGACTCAGTGCGGTGTGATTTCAGCCATGGTGTTCCGCATCCACGCTTCTGCTTCCTCATTCAATTCTCTGTAGGTCTTATCAGTTGTGGATATGGGAGGTGAAATATGCACATTGATAGTGCCAGAGGATTTCTTGAATTTACCACGAGGCCAACAGTAGCCCCCGTTGTGCGCGACAACAATCACATCTGTCTTGGTAGTTGAAGCAATGATCGCCCCACCCGGTTGAAACGGATTGACCTCACCTAGTTGACCTCTGGTTCCTTCTGGGAATATAGTGATCCAGTTCCCTGCCTTCATACGTTCCGCGCTTGCTCGAATCATCTGCCGCATACTACTGACCTTTTGTTTGCGATCAATTGCGATGGGTTTGGTGACCCAAAACGCCCAACCGAAGAAAGGTATCCATAAAAGCTGTTTCTTAATGATGGTGACTTGCGGTCGCGTCAAAAGTGTGGAATATAGAGCGTCCCAACTGCTTTGGTGTTTGAAGAACAGTATTGCAGGACGCTCCCTATTCAGGTATTCTCTGCCGGTAACTTCGATTTTGATACCGCATGTTACTTTGAGCCACCATATGACAAACCCTGTCCATGGTGGAATGACAAAATTGAACCTCACTCGCAGTGGTAAGAACACACCGACCATTGTTGCGAAACTTCCCCAAAGGATGGTAGACCCAATGTACCCAACATAGAACACCAGAGAGCGAAGGTACATCATCGTGTGCTTAGATGCGCCAGTATTTAGGCACTAAGAGTATAAGAATGGTGATTATTTCAAGACGGCCAAGAATCATGGCAACAACCAAAACCCACTTAACTGCGGGTGTGACGTTCTGATAGTTTGCAGCTACATCGCCTAAACCAGGTCCAAGGTTCGCTAAACACGCTGCAACCGCTGAAAACGCTGTCACGAAGTCCATATCGGAGATCGTGATCACAATAAAGATTAATATCACCAATGTTGCGATATAGAGGGCAAACAAGCCCCATACAGCATCAACTATTCTATCTGGCACAAAATCCTTGTGCAACTTGATCAAGAACACACCATTGGGATAAAGGAGACGATAGATTTCCCGCCATCCCTGTTGCAGGATGATCAACACTCGAAACATCTTAAGGCCACCGGCTGTTGAACCCACGCACCCTCCAGCACATGCAAATAGGATGAGCAGGAATGTCACAGACATTGGCCAATCTCCGTGTGCAGTGACAGAAAAACCTGCTGTGGTGATGAATGCAACTGACTGAAAAATAGTGTCTCCTAAGGAAAACTTCTCTAACCCCAAATAACCAAGGAGTTCAATGCATGAAATTAGAATCAACGCTAAAGTCAATCCCCCGAAGAGGCGAAATTCATAGTCATTGAAATAGATTCGGAATACTGCTCGAGCACCTCCTTGTGCTTGATAGATCATGCGCGAGGTTACATTGCGTTTGAACAGTTTGTGTACAGCAGTTTTAGTCGAGTTCCAGAATTGATTCCAGGACGCGAAATGCAATGTGAAATTGACTGCAGCGAAGAGCATAAATACGATGCAAACCAGTTCTATGGCAACGCTATTGAAAAATCCGATACTGGCATCGTGGGTTGAGAAACCACCAAGCGCTACCGTCGAAAACGAGTGACAGATGGCGTCAAAAAGTGTCATGCCCGCTATCCAATAAGCAGCGGCACACATAATCGTCAGTCCGACGTAGAAGAGCCAGAGGGTTTTGGCTGTTTCGCGAACTCGAGGGCGAATGTTCTGCTGAGCCGATCCAGAAGCTTCTGCCTTAAACAGTTGCATCCCCCCGATTCCTAGAAGCGGAAGGATGGCAACCACCAGCAAAATGATTCCCATACCTCCAAACCACTGTAGGACTTGACGGTAAAACAGAATCGCGGGATGCATGTCGTCTAGTCCAGTCAAGACCGTGGAACCAGTCGTGGTCAATCCAGAGACCGCTTCAAAGACTCCATCTGTAACGTTGGTCACGCCAGTGTCAAGCACTAGAAATGGAAGTGCACCTACTAAGCCCAACGAGACATAGCTAACGCTTGTGATGATAAACCCGTCTTTTGCCCGTAGCACCAGCCTTGAGGGGGTGAGAGAAAATGCAATCGCGCCCAACACCAAGCAGCTGATTCCTGCTATGGAGAAAAATGTGAGTATCTTTACATCGAAATAAATATAGGAAACAATGCCACACAGCACATATATACCGCCAAAGAACCAAAATACAATATTTAAAATATTGAGTGATATATGTTTGTAGTTCAATGACTTGCTGTTAGACTACGGGGTTCAATCTAAATAGTGACTCAACCTTGGCGACATCGTTGACGTTAGAGATGAAGAACAGCAGACGATCCCACTCCTCAAAAATTACATTGGCCAATGCGTCGCCGAGAATGATTTCCTGTCCTTTACGGATAGCGATCAACTGAACTGTGACAGGTAGAGGAATTGCGTATAAGTTGCCACCGATGATGTCCTCACGTTGACCGGCTTTAACGGTGATTTCCATGACTTGCGATAAATTGTCGTTAATTCCTTGAATGACATCTGGACTGACTTCTCGTACATGTCTGAAGATGGCGGAGGCAGTACTTTGTTGTGGCGAAATGGGAACATCGATAGCTGTGTTTGCCACAATATCCAAGTAATCTTGTTTCTTAATCAACGAAAGAACATGGGATACTCCGATCTGCTTAGCTAGCAGCGACGACATGATATTGACTTCATCATCGTCAGTGATTGCGCAATAGATATTTGCCTTGTCAACGTAATTTGATTCCAAAAGATTCTTATCGGTCGCATCACCTTGTATCACCACGCAATTAGAAAGCGATTTTTCTAAGTACTGGCAACGCGCTGGGTCTCGTTCAATAACAGTGATTTGGTTAAAGGTACTTTCGTCTCTAAGTTTTATCGCTAAACCTTCCCCAATGTGTCCCCCACCAGCGATCACAACTTTAGACGTGGCATTGAGTTGGTAGTTAAGCGCTAAAAACATTGAACGGGCTACGCGCGTGTCACAGACTACGTATAT
>MPMU01000078.1 GCA_002238665.1 Gammaproteobacteria bacterium bin55 | reverse complement strand
CAGAACCCGTTGGCGAAATTGAAGAAGTGGTGGTTACTTGGCAACCATTTGAGTATCTTCCCAGTGATCCCGAGGAGTTTTCCGTTCGTGACATTCGACAAATGCGAGGAATTAGGGGGCTCGCCAATCGATGGTACAGAGAAGGTGAATATGCGATGGCATATCCAATCTTGTTGGAACTCGCGAAGCGCGGATTCAAGGATTCGCAGTCACGGCTTGCCTACATCCTGTTTAATGGTGTAGACGGAATCGAGAAGAGCAATTTGCGCGCGTTGGGGTGGCTCGGTGCATCGGCTCACGGACGAACTGAACCAAGATTCAAGGTACTGTTTAACAAATACATACGACAAGTTCCCCAAGAATACCGACCAACCGTAGACAGAGTTGTCACCGCGTATCAGGAAGCTTTTAGCAATGAAGAGCATCTGGACTGCTCGATAGAACACCCTTATGCAGAGGGGGTAGTAAAGCGCGTGTATTGCCGTTTTAAACTAGAGGCGATTGCGGACGCTCAGAAAGGTATGAGAAGCTGGGTCGACAAGGTCAACGTACGTGACGACGAGAAATTTTAACTGTGATTTAGTTGCTACGTAGTGAAAGAGCTTCGTCTGAGTATGCATTCAGTACGTAACGCACAGCAGCGACCTGTGTTCTGGTCATACTTCTAAGTTGAAGTTTCCCGTTTTCAATCCTCACTCTTAGCATTGTTTAACGCATCTCTCGTAGCGTATAGAACCTCAATTTAGTTTGGAGTGAATGCGATTTATAAGAATTTGATCGCGCGTGTTTAATCCTTCAGTTTCACCTAGTTCGATGGCCGAGTGAAATTCTTCCGCTAGCACCTTTCCTTGTTCAACTCCGAATTGATCAAAAGAGTTGACATTCCAAAGAAATCCCAGAAAAGCGACTTTGTGCTCGTAAAGTGCGATCAGTTTACCGAGTGTCTTCGCATCAATCTGGTCGAGTAGGATCAGATTACATCCGTGCAAACCAGGAACATTCTTATGTGGGTTTTCTTTGTCGATTGATCCTTCAAATAGAAGCCGACGTTGTGCAAGGCAATTAGCTAGCTGCCAACTTCCATTGGTATCGTTTATGTGCTCGGTGGTGCCGATCAGATCGATACTGAAAGTTGAGGTTCCCTGGTGAAGAAACTGGTGCCAAGTATGTTGACCATTTGTTTCGACTCCGCCCCAGACGGCTACTGCCGAGGTATCTTGAAGAGGCCTGTTTTCAAGGTCTACGGATTTACCGTTGCTCTCAAGTTCGAGTTGCTGTAAGTAGGGAACTAAGTACTCCAATCGATGCACATAGGTAGCAACGACATGCGACTGACTCTTTAGCAAATTGGAGTTCCAAAAGGCCAAGAGTGCAAGTATCAGACTTGGGTTAGACTCGATAGGCAAATCAGCAGTAAGGCGGTCAATTTCCCTCGCACCTTCCAAAAAGCTCTCAAAGGTCTCAGTTCCATGAGAGATCACTATTGGGAGTGCCATGGATGACCAGATTGAGAACCTACCACCCACAGAATCAGGTACACGGAAGTGATGCGTTGCGATATCTGACTCAGCGATTGAACTGATACACACGCATTGTTGCTCAAAGGTATCGGAACTTCCAGTGCTTTCTTCATACCAAGACTTAACTCGTGCAAAGTTAAGTAAGGTCTCTGGGGTCCTCATGGATTTGCTGGCGACAATGAACAGAGTGGAGGACGGATTTAATTCTTCGAGTACGGACGAAACGTTCGCCGGATCGACATTCGATAGGAAGTGGACCTGTAACTTTGGTGGACCCAAAGCGCTGTAGTACAGTTTTTGTCCTAGGTGACTACCGCCAATTCCTATATGCAGGATATCTGTAAATCGATCACCGTTTAATCCTCTCAAAGTCCCATTTCGAACACTTTCAACAAAGCGGACTAAACGATTTCTTTCTTTAATCACCTCTGAGTTGAGATGGATATCCAAAGAGGTTGTACTTGCGCGCATTGCTGTGTGAAGTACGGATCTAACTTCAGTCCGATTGATTACTTGGCCTTGAAATTGGTCGCGAATGCGCCCGATTAGATTTCGTTCGTCGGCTAACCTAAAAAGTAGATCAAGTACACGAGTATCTAGTCTCTGGTGTGACCAATCCAGAAATATGCCACCCAAATCCGTACAGAAATTTGATTCGCTGGAGTTCGACTCAAGCAATTCGCGACTGGAGAGTTTCGCTTGTCGTGAGACCTGCTCTTTGAGCTCTTGAATCGTTTTCGATTCAAGGTTTGTGTCAGTCACCTAGATTGACACTCACATTGTCGATGAGACGGGCTTTACCTAGGTAGGCAGCGCCGAATACTCTCAAGTCATGGGTGAACTTTGTGGTTGGTTGGAGCGTGTTTTCATCGCGGATAGCAACGTAATCAGGGCGAAAACCAAGATCTTCGAGTTGCTTTGCACCTGCTGTTTCTAGTTCTCTGAAATCAACATTGAGAGTAAAGCATTTGTTAGCAAGATGCCGCAAGGTTTCAAATAGCTTAGGCGCAATCTGTCGTTCCTCTTCACTGAGATACTGATTCCGGCTAGACATAGCAAGACCGTCTGAGTGTCGAGTCGTAGGCACTCCTTCAATCTCGAGCGGAAAATCTAGCTCTTGGGTCATGCGCTTAATCACAGCCAATTGTTGCCAGTCTTTCTCACCGAAAAATGCCATATCGGGTTGGCAGAGATGGAACAGTTTTGTGACGACGGTCGTGACTCCCGCAAAGTGTGTTGGTCTAGATTGACCGCAGAGAGTAGCGGTGATCTCTGGCACGGTGACATTCGTGTGTGTCTCTTTACCGTGCGGATACATTTCCTCGTCGGAAGGTGCAAAAAGTAAGTCAACACCGTTCGATTCGAGTTTTTTGGCATCTTCAGCAAGCATTCGAGGATAGCTCGAAAAGTCCTCAGTCGGGCTAAACTGCAGGGGGTTGACAAATATCGTCGCTATCGTAGAGGCAGTTTTCCGCGTTGACCACTGCATCAAATCTAAATGACCTTGGTGAAGATTTCCCATGGTTGGGACCAAACCAATCGGTCGATTTAGTTCTTCAAGTGCCTCGCGAAGATCAGTCTTGGTTTGAGCAATTCGCATGCAGACTGGTCTTAGTGGAAAGTATGCTCTGGGCCAGGAAATACACCTGACTTGACTGCTTCGACATACGCCTGAAATGCCCCTTGGAGACCGTTTTTGCTTTCTGGAAGAAAGTTCTTCACGAATTTAGGTGGGCGAATGCTCGAAGGCGTAATTCCCAACATATCGTGCATGACCATGATCTGTCCGTCGGTATGAGGACCCGCACCAATTCCAATGACGGGAATTGAAAGCTCCTGTGTGATCTGTGCGCCGAGTGATTCTGGTACACATTCAAGTAACAGGATTGCCGCACCTGAATCTTCCAGTATTTTCGCCTCTTCAAGCATTGTGACTGCTTGGTCAGGATTACGCCCTTGAACTCGATACCCTCCTAGTCGATTGATCGACTGAGGTGTCAGTCCCATATGAGCACAGACTGGAATGCCGCGTTCGCAAAGCAACCTCGTGCTTTCAGCCAGCCAAGCACCTCCTTCTAGCTTGACTAAGTGGGCGCCACACCGCATTAGTGTGGCTGCACTTTCTAGAGATTGACCTTCGGAGGCGTAGCTCATGAAGGGTAGGTCAGCCATAATGAGTGCGCCTTTATTGCCTCGATGTACGCAGTTCATGTGATATTCCATGTCATCTAGCGTAACCGGCAAAGTACTGTCATGTCCCTGCAATACCATACCCAAAGAATCGCCTACTAATATCACCTCGACACCCGCAGTGCTAATCAGCTCTGCAAACAAGGCATCGTAAGCAGTCAAGGCAGCAAATTTTTTGCCGTCTCGCTTATACCTCGATAAAGTCGGAAGCGAAATCTGTTTGACTGCTGACTGACTGCTCATCTCAATGGTCTTAAGTTTGTGACATGCACTTAGGCATGCCTGTCGTGAGTTAACCTTCCGAAGATTTCACACATTTCTGTGCTGATCGCTTCAAGAATCTTCAATGAAGTTTAAACAGACCGCGAGGGAAGGAGGTCGATTCAACGTTGCAAGATTTCTTCTTCATTAGTAATCCAATCTTGCTTTTCTTGGTCCGATGCCTTTGGAGAGAAAATGCCAAAGATTGCATAAGACACACCAATGATCGGCGACAGCCAGCAAGCAAACGCAAGTGGAATGTAAAGAAGATTGATTGGGTTTTCACCAATGTTGAGAGACAGGGTGGTGATTACTAAGACACCTCCCGCATTCCACGGAATCAATGGAGAAATTAGAGTGCCGCCTTCCTCAATTGCCCGGGAGAGATTAAGTGTTGAATATCCCATTCCTCGATAGACTGGCGCGAACATGCGACCAGGGAGTGCGATCGATAAGTAGGGGTCACCGGCCACTAAATTAGTCGTTATGGCTGCGCCAGTAGCTGAGGCTTGAATACCTGCCAAGCTCTTTACTCTAGAGATGATCGTGGACATAAGCGCTTGTAGACATCCAATTTTCTCCAGTACACCACCGAGCGCTAGCGCTAGCAATACTAAAGAGATGGTCCACATCATGCTTTGAATCCCGCCCTTATTCAGCAGACCGTCCACTTCACTGACTCCGGTAGAAATTTCGTACCCACTATTGGCGAAAGTAAATACTTCGTGAAGCGTGTTACCCTGAAGTAGCATGGCAAGACAACCTCCAATCGCCGCGCCGATAAAGAGTGAAGGTAGTGGAGGGTTCTTCGTGACCGCTAATGCAATGACTAGGATCGCAGGAATAAGCGTCCAGATAGATATGTTGAAATTTGCCTGAAGTGCCGTGGTAATGGCTTCTACCCGTTGCATGCTTTCAGTGTCAGTGCCAAACAGCGTGAAGCCGACGACAGAGTAAATAACCAGAGCGATCAACATCGCAGGACCTGTAGTTGGTATCAAATTCCGTATGTGATCGAATAGGGATGTTCCAGTGACTGCGGGTGCTAGATTCGTGGTGTCTGACAAGGGTGAAATCTTGTCACCGAAGAAAGCACCAGACACAACCGCACCGGCGGTCCAGTATGCAGGGATTCCAAACCCCAGCCCAATCCCCATAAGTGCGAGGCCTACAGTGCCGACCGTTCCCCAGGATGTACCTAGCGAGATAGACACCATTGAGCAAGTGATCAAGGTAGCGGCAAGAAAAATCTCTGGCTCTAAGATGACCAGGCCGTAGTAAATCAACGTAGGAACCGTGCCAGAGGCGATCCATACGCCAATGATCATGCCAACCAAGATAAGGACAGACACTGAGGGAAGAGACACATTGATGACATGGAAAGCTCCTCTTTGGATACTGAACCAGTCATGACCGAGGTATATACCCACGATCGCACTAATGGCGATTCCGATGGCCAATGGAATGTGAGGGGTGAAATCACCAAAGTAGAAGAGCTGCAACCCAAGCACACCCAAGGTTAGCACAATTGGGGTGACCGCTAGAAGTAGGTTAGGTTGTCTAATTGAAGTGGTTTCGGCCATACAAAATTGCGCTAGTTCGTTGAGTTTTCTTGAGATCCTCCGCGACCCGTTCGTTTGTTCCTAGATCGCCGTCTCTTTCGTCTTCGTTTTTTCGGGTCCGGTGCTAGTTTATCAATCATCGCCTGCTTCTCGTCCTCGGACGCGCGTCGCATGCGACGCCACCACTCGGCGATTTCCGAAGATACATCGTCAACGTTATCCCGAAGCTCTAAAAATTTCACGGCATCGATAAATCCTCGTTGCTCACAGAGAGTACGAATTTGTCGTTTTGGTTTTAGCTCAAAACGAGTCTGCATCTCCCAAATTTCAAAGATCATGCCTCGCCAGAAATTGGGCACACTGATACTGTCCGTGACATCAGAAAGCACTTTATGACCTGCGTTGTTTACTGTCTCTCTGATATTTGAAGACGGCTTCAATTTACTAACCGCCTGTTGGTAACTGTGCCAAAGGAAACATGCCAGTAAGAATGGCATCTCAATGGACCTACCGCGCTTGTTTACGGCGTCACAATATTGTGTGGCTTCCGTCCAAAACTGTTCGTTGACTTCCCGGACTGGAAATACGGTCTCAAATAAGCCAAGGTCTAGCATCTGCTGTAGTACTGGTGCGCCATAACCATACAAAAACAGCTTCTCGATCTCGTCAGACATACGTCTAGGTTTGACATTGATCATCGTGTGCTTAAGTCGTTGAATTGCCGCAAGGATGTCTGGATCAATCGCGTAATCAAGCTTCGCCGCAAAGCGTGCTGCTCGAAGCATCCGAACCGGATCCTCGGCGAACCGAATCAATGGGTCGCCTACGCTTCGTATCAGCTGCTTGTCAAAATCCTTACGGCCACCGACAAAATCGTAGATTTCCTCTTTTCGCGGATCAAAATAGAGTGCATTGATTCCAAAGTCGCGACGGTAAGCATCTTCTTGGAAATTACCGAACGCGTTGTCTCGGGTCACAAGACCCTCAGGTGAATAGTTGTGCGTTTGAACCGTAGGAGCTCGTCTAAAAGTTGCTACTTCAACTGTTTCAGATCTTCTTCTCGAGTAAACATGAACCAGACGAAATCTCCTGCCAATGATGTTGGAATCTTTAAATAGAGAGTTAACTTGGTTAGGCTTTGCATTGGTTGCAATGTCAAAGTCTTTAGGTTCCACTCCCGTGAGTAAATCACGAACACAGCCGCCAACGAAGAAAGCTTGATAGCCGGCCTTTTGCAGTTCTCGAACGGTTCGAATTGGAAAATCTGGGAAGAAGGTTGTTTTGACGTTTTCAGATTTGAAAATATCAGGCTGTTTTTTTCTGGCCAAAACCGGGATTCTTTTTAGGTTGAGCGAGAGTTACGAGGGAACATCTGCTCTTTTGTGCTGGAAATTTGAGGGGACCGGTAAAGAGCTGGAATGCGTAAAAAAACTCAAAGTCTGGACAGGGTGCACTCTGCCCCTGTTGAGTGCGGTCTACGTAGAGTTTCGTGCACTGAAAGGAATAACCGCTATTGACCAAGACATTGCAGACATAAATCCAGAAATCCTTTCTCAACGCATTGTAAGAATTGCTACTTGAGCACTCAGAGAGTAGTTTAAACACAGAATTTTTCATCTGTTTGGTCGTTCGGTCTCTTTTCCTTATCTTGATTGTCGCTGTAGACAAGCCACTTCGCCGAAACGACATCCTCTCGGAATATCAGGTTTTACACGCCAAACACACTCCGAGTTCAATCCTAAACAGACCATTGATATGGAGAAGAGACGACTTGAGATCACCGTAAGAGGTGGCGCATAGCTGTTAAACCAGTAGCCGCAACAGTGTGCCATGTAATTGAACTTTGAGGCTCGTGATTGCCTGTGGCATCTAGCACAGACAAGTAGAAAAGATGTTATAATTGGAAAATTGGTGACTAGCATCAGTTTTGACAGTTGCAGAGTCGAGATTTGATTTTCGTACGTCACCGATTACTAATCAATTTATGGTTGGATTCCACACAGGAAGCACTTACGCTCCTTTCTGCTCACAGGAAAGCGCTTGGATACAACCAAGCAAGTTGGAAAATCATAAAAACCATCAGGATCGAAACTAAGGCCAAGTCTCATGAGCGAAGCATCAAATGATCGCGCCGAGCTACATAAAACCATTTGGCGAATAGCCAACGACTTGAGAGGTGCCGTAGATGGATGGGACTTCAAGACCTATGTGCTCGGTATATTGTTCTATCGGTTCATCTCCGAAAATCTAACCACCTATCTCAACGAACAGGAACGGAAAGCTGGGGATCAGGATTTTGACTATGCCCGACTAAACGATAGCAACGCAGAATCGGGCAAAGACGAGACAGTACGGGAGAAAGGCTTCTTTATATTCCCGTCTGAACTCTTCTTAAATGTTCGAAAACGAGCGAGAAACGATGACAATCTGAACGAAACACTGAGTAAAGTTTTCGCCAATATTGAGGGTTCCGCCATAGGCACCGAGAGCGAGAATGACTTGAAGGGGTTGTTTGATGATCTTGATGTCAACAGTAATAAACTCGGTGCTACTGTAGCGAAGCGGAATGAAAAACTGGTCAAGCTACTTGACGCCATCGGTGACCTGCCGCTGAGCAGTGGCGTTGAATTCCAGCGCAACACAATTGACCTCTTTGGGGATGCCTACGAGTACCTAATGACCATGTATGCCTCTACGGCCGGAAAATCGGGAGGTGAGTTCTATACCCCACAGGAAGTCTCTGAGTTGCTGGCAAAGATCACCGTGATTGACAAAACCGAAGTCGATAAGGTGTACGATCCAGCCTGCGGTTCAGGATCATTGTTGCTCAAGTTTGCAAAGGTCTTGGGCCCGGATAAGGTTCGCCAGGGTTTCTTTGGACAGGAAATCAATCTGACCACCTATAACTTGTGCCGAATCAACATGTTCTTACACGACGTCAATTTCGAGAAGTTCGATGTCGCCCATGGTGATACCCTCACCAATCCTGAACATTTGGAGGAAGGACCGTTTGATGCGATCGTCTCTAATCCGCCATATTCAATCAAGTGGGAGGGTAAGAACAATCCCCTACTGATCAATGATTCTCGCTACGCGCCAGCGGGCGTTCTCGCACCGCCAAGCAAGGCAGATTTGGCATTCACGATGCACATCCTTTCACAATTAGCTGTAACCGGCACGGCTGCGATCGTCGAATTTCCGGGTGTTTTGTATCGAGGTGGTGCAGAGCAGAAGATTAGGCAGTACTTGATCGACAACAACTACATAGACGCGGTTATCCAGTTGCCGCCGGATCTGTTCTTCGGTACGACGATAGCGACCTGTGTCATCGTGTTGAAAAAATCCAAACCTGACAACGATGTGTACTTCATCGATGCGTCGAACGAATTCACTCGGGATGGCAACAAGAACAAACTCTTTCCTGAACACCAACAAAAAGTCCTTGATGCTCTCATATCCCGTGAGGATATTGAGTACTTTGCACGGTGTGTAGGCAACAGCGAGATCGCTGAGAATAGCTACAACATCTCTGTTTCGTCTTACGTTGAGCAGAAGGATGAACGGGAGGTTATCGATATCAAGGCTCTTAATGAGAGGATTTTGAAAATCGTATCAAATCAAAGTAACTTAAGAACGCAGATTGATGCTATCGTGGCCGACTTAGAAGGTGAGCACCTATGAGTCGAATTGATGATTTGATTGCAGAGTTTTGCCCAGAAGGAGTGGAATTCGAGGTTGTCGCGAATCTGGGAAAAACTTTCGGCGGACTTTCAGGGAAAACCAAGAGTGACTTTACCAACGGAAATGCCCGATTCGTCAACTATCGAAATGTTTTCAACAATATTTCAATTAATCTGCATGCAAACGATTTTGTTCAAGTTGAAAAAGGAGAAAGGCAAAATCCCATCTGTGTTGGGGATGTAGTATTCACAGGCTCATCGGAAACTCTAGGTGAAGTAGGTATGTCTTCGGTTGTCGAAGAAAATCCGACTGAGAAAATCTACTTGAATAGTTTTTGTTTCGGTTTTAGATTTAATAACACTCAGTTATTTATGCCGGAGTTCTCTAAGCACCTATTTCGCTGCAATCTTGTACGTAAACAGATTGTCCGGTGTGCCAGTGGAGTCACTCGATTCAACATTTCAAAAGAACGTTTTCGAAAAATTCGCATTCCTGTTCCTCCTCTCGAAATTCAACACGAAATAGTTGATATTCTTGACAAGCTCACGGAGCTGGAGGCGGAGCTGGAGGCGGAGCTGGAGGCGGAGCTGGAGGCGCGGAAACGACAGTATCGCTACTATCGCGACAGACTATTGAATTTTGGCGAAGCTGGAGATGTGGTAAGTGGCAAGCGAAAATCTAGGATTGTAGAGTATTCGACCTTGGGTGAAATAGGCGAAATCAGGATGTGTAAACGAATATTCAAACATGAAACATCTATGGATGGAGAAATTCCTTTCTTTAAGATCGGTACATTTGGGGGTGTGCCAAATTCCTTCATTTCACGTGAGCTATTTACTAAATACAGATATCAATACCACTTCCCTAAGAAGGGTGACGTTTTGATTTCCGCGGCAGGTACGATTGGTCGCGCTATTCCATTTGACGGAGAAGAAGCATATTTCCAAGACTCGAACATCGTTTGGATTGATAACGACGAATCACAAGTAACGAACGACTACCTGAAACATTGGTACCGAGTAGTAAATTGGGAAACATCCGGTTCAAGTATCCAACGTCTTTACAACGCGAATATTAAACAAACTAGAGTTGCTATTCCTCCTCTCCGAGTACAACGAGAAATTGTTGACATTTTGGACAAATTTGATGCATTGGTGAACGATTTGTCGAATGGATTACCTGCTGAAATTAGTGCGCGTCGCCAACAGTACGAACACTATCGAGATCGACTCCTGTCGTTCGAAGAGGCCCTGTGACACCAGATTCAACCATTCGACACTACGAACCTATCGCGCGCTCAGACGAGAGTACCGTAGTCGCGGAGTTCTGCCAGGACCCATCCCAAGGGACAGGTTATCAGTCCGAGGCTGAACTTGAGAAGGCCTTCATAAAACAATTGGAGTCCCAGGCTTACGAGTACCTGGAGATCAACTCGGAGGCTGAACTGATTGCCAACCTCCGCCGTCAATTGGAGAATCTGAACGACCTTGAGTTCTCTGATGCGGAATGGGAACAGCTTTTCACCAACTACATTGCAGGGACAAACGACAGACTCGTCGACAAAACCAATCGGATTCAGGACGATCATGTCCATGCGCTCACGCTGGACGATGGGTCATTCAAGAATATTTATCTACTCGACAAGCAAAGAATCCACAACAACCGTCTGCAGGTCATCAACCAGTATGAGGCCGAAGGGACACACGTCAATCGCTACGATGTCACAATCTTGGTCAACGGTCTGCCCATGGTGCATGTGGAACTCAAGCGTAGAGGAGTCGATATTCGTGAAGCCTTCAATCAGATAAATCGTTATCGGCGAGAAAGCTTCTGGTCTGGATCAGGTTTGTTCGAGTATGTTCAGCTCTTTGTTGTCAGCAACGGCACCTTGACGAAGTATTACAGCAACACTGTGCGTGACGGGCATATTCGCGAAGGGCAGAACAAACGCTCAAAGCGTAAGACATCCAACAGTTTTTCCTTCACAAGTTGGTGGGCGGACTCGAAGAATCGGCACATCGCCGATCTTCCAAATTTCACGAAGACTTTTTTTGCCAAACACACACTACTGCATATCCTGACTCGGTACTGCGTATTCGACACTGACAAAAAACTGCTCGTGATGAGACCCTATCAGATCGCAGCAACTGAACAGATTTTGCAACGCATAGGGACCAGCACCAACCACCGGCAACTCGGCAGAATAGTCGCGGGTGGTTTCGTTTGGCATACTACAGGAAGTGGTAAGACCCTGACTAGCTTCAAGGTTGCGCAACTGGCTACCCGCATACCTGCGATAGACAAGGTTCTATTCGTTGTCGACCGTAAGGACCTCGACTATCAGACGATGAAAGAGTACGACCGTTTTGAGAAAGGCGCTGCCAACTCAAACAATTCAACGGCGAAGTTGAAAATCCAGTTAGAGGATACCAACTCACGGATCATCATCACCACGATCCAGAAACTGAGTCGTTTCGTCGCCCAAAACAAGAGTCATCCGACTTACGCGAAGCATGTCGTCTTGATTTTCGATGAGTGCCATCGTAGCCAGTTTGGCGACATGCATCGGGCGATCACCCGTGCTTTCAAACAGTACCACCTATTTGGCTTCACAGGTACGCCAATCTTTGCGGACAACGCCAGTAGCAACAATGCTGTGATGCCAACCACTGAGCAAGCCTTCGGTGACAGACTGCACACCTATACCATCGTCAATGCCATTGAAGACAAGAATGTACTGCCTTTCCGAATTGACTACATCAGCACAATCAAGACAGCGCAGGATGTCGTGGATAAGCAGGTCACCGCCATTGACACTGAACGAGCCCTTCTGGATCCAGAACGCATCACGCAGGTAGTCGGCTACATCAGGGAGCACTTTGACCAGAAGACCAGACGAAGCAGGAGCTACAGCCACAATAGCATCACCAAGAACGGATTCAATTCGCTGTTCGCCACCGCCTCGATTGATGCTGCTAAACGCTATTACACCGAATTCGCCGAACAACAAAAAGATTTACCCATCTCAGAACGACTAAAGGTAGCGGTGATCTTTAGCTTCGCCCCGAATAAAGAAGAATCAGATGGCATCTTGGGTGAGGAAGAATTCGAGACAGACTCTCTTGATCAAAGTTCGCGAGATTTTTTGGAAAAAGCAATCCTGGACTACAACGATCAGTTCAAGACAAACTACGACACTTCTTCGGAAAAGTTCCAGAACTACTACAAGGATCTATCCGACCGTCTGAAGAATCGCGAACTGGATTTGGCGATTGTAGTGAACATGTTCCTCACCGGATTCGATGCCACGACACTGAATACGCTCTGGCTGGACAAGAATCTGCGTGCCCATGGACTGCTCCAGGCCTATTCGCGGACGAATCGTATTCTCAATTCCGTCAAGACTTACGGCAACATCGTGTCATTTCGTGATCTTGAGCAGCAGACCAATGACTCTCTCGCCCTGTTCGGTAATAAGGATGCGAAGAGTATCGTGTTACTTAAACCGTATAGTCAGCATTACGAGGAATATGGTTTCTGTATTCAAGATTTGGTCGAAAAATTTCCACTGAGCGAATCAATAACAGGTGAACAATCGAAAAAGGAATTTATTTCGCTTTTTGGCTCAATCCTACGCTTAAGGAACATCCTGACATCATTTGATGACTTTAAGGACAATGAAATCCTCAGCGAGAGGGAGTTGCAGGACTACCAGAGCATTTACTTGATCCTTTACGATGAAATCGGTAGAGGGGAAGATGCGCAGAAGGAATCGATTAATGACGATGTAGTGTTCGAGATCGAGCTTGTTAAGCAAGTTGAAGTAAACGTCGACTACATTCTGAGGCTGGTTGAACTGTACCTTGAGAAGAAAGGAACTGACAAAGACAAGGAAACGCGAGACAATATTGAGAGAGTCATTGATTCAAGCCCGTCTCTACGCAATAAGAAAGATCTCATATTGCAGTTCGTAGACTCCATCTCCACACAATCTCGGGTAGATCATGAGTGGGTTGGCTACGTCGCCGCAAAGAAATCAGAAGAGCTTCAGAGCATCATCGATGAGGAAAAACTCAATGGAACTGAAACAACGAAGTTCATGGAGAAGGCTTTCCGAGACGGTGAAATAACTACCACCGGTACCGACATCGTGAAAATCTTGCCGCCGCTTCCTAGATTCGCCAAAAATAACCAGCACGCGCAAGTAAAAAACTCTATTCTGGACAAACTACAGGCGTATTTCGAGCGGTTCAATAGTTTGGTCAGATGACACTTTCAATTTCCCTTTGTGAGTCCCTCCTCTCACCACGAATTAGTAGTATCAAATCTCGACCACAAACAACCTAAATTTGGGCATAGGCGACAGGATCAAAAGTAATTGGCAACTTACGTAATCGGCGATGTTCAGGGATGCTATGACGACTTAAGAGGTCTGTTGAATGCTCTGGGATTCAATGCAGATGCTGATCAGCTCTGGTTCGTCGGTGACTTGATCAATCGCGGACCTAAAGACCTAAAAACGCTTCGTTTTGTTCGGGATTTAGGGGAACAAGCGCAAACGGTCCTCGGAAATCATGACCTGCACTTACTTGCCATTTATTTCGGCGGGCATCAAGTACTTCAAAGCGATACCTTTGGCGAAGTCTTAGATGCTCCAGATTGTGAGGAGTTAGCTAATTGGCTTAGATGTCTCCCGTTTTTGATTGAATCCGGAGATATGGTTATGACCCACGCAGGGATTCCGCATATCTGGAATCTAGCCCACGCGAAATCCTTTGCCCGGGAAATTGAAGAGGAACTTCAAGGTGGAGACTTCGAGTGCTACTTTCAGCACATGTACGGGAATAAACCAAGGAAGTGGAATGACTCGTCCACAGGTATGGATCGGCTCAGATCGATCACAAATTACTTCACTCGGATGCGGTTTATTAAGCCTGACGGCAAACTGGAATTTCGTCATAAAGGTCCTGCTGCATTCAATCCTGATGGATACTTACCTTGGTTCGACTTTCCATCGCAAATCAAAAAGACGCAGTACTTCGGTCACTGGGCCTCTCTAGACGGTAAAACGGGTCAGAGTCAGATCATCGCGACAGATACCGGGTGTGTTTGGGGTAGGGGATTAACTGCGGTGAGAGTCTCCGATCAGCGAAGATTTACTTGGATTGAGGAAGAGCTCTTCGTTTCAGAATGAAAGTTCCCGGTTCAACTTTTCTTGTTGGTGGGGCGGTTAGAGATTTACTCCTGCAGCGTCCGATAGGTGACCGTGACTGGGTAGTAGTTGGCGCTACCGAGAAGAAGATGTTGCGTGCTGGATTTACTCAAGTGGGAAAAGCATTTCCTGTTTTTCTCCACCCACAAACTCAAGAGGAATTTGCGCTAGCTAGGACTGAGACAAAGATTGGTAAGGGGCATACAGGGTTCGAGGTAAACGCAGATCGAGAGGTGAAATTAGAGGAGGATCTCGCACGTCGCGATCTGACGATCAACGCTATAGCTGTGGACGACCATAATCAAGTAATTGATCCTTTTAAAGGCGTTCAAGATTTAGAGAATCGAGTTATCCGGCATGTCTCAGACGCGTTCAGAGAGGATCCGCTCCGATGTTTCCGTGTTGCTAGATTCGCGGCAACCTTCCCGGAATACACGATTGCGGAAGAAACTCTAGATCTGCTCAACGAAATGGCAGATGAGTTGCATGAGCTTCCTGCGGAACGAGTGTGGCAGGAGTTTTCGAAAGCGATGCAGCAAGTTGCGCCGGAAAATTTCTTCAAGACCATCCATGAAGCAGGTCTTGAGAACCCATGGTTTTCAGATTTCGATGTCGCGCAAATGTCTTCTGCGATGGGGAACGCCCGAAAAGAGGGCACCAATGAGATGCTTTTCAGTTGGTACTTAGAACCGGATCAGGTCACTACCTTTTTATCAAAATTGAAGACACCCAACCGTGTTCTCCGGGTCGCTACCTGTGTGAGCAGGTACGGAAAGATACTGCAGAAGTATCGTGATCAGACACCTCAAGTCTTGTTTGAGACCTTTAGCCGATGTGAGTGCTTTAGAGATCACTCAATGTACTTGAACGTATTGGATTACGTAGAGAAATGTGGTCAGTCAGATTTAAGGGATATGCGAGATTTGACCGAAGAGTTGAGGCATATCAAAGTACAAGCACCTGAAGGTCCGGAATACGGCAAGTTACTCGAGCAACAACGACTCCACAGAATCGGGTTATTTCTCCAATCTTCGCATTAAGTCACAGGTGCAACCACCAACTCACGGTGTGTCGATTAATGAAGTTCCAAGTCTTGAAGACTCCAACGCGACTTGGTGTGGATGTGCAAAGGTTCGACCTCTCCTCTGACTAATCGTTCATGACCTGCATAGGCGATCATTGAACCGTTGTCAGTACACAAACTAAACGATGGAAAAATCACGTCTGCAGTAAGACTTTGTAGCTTTTCGCGTAATCTCAAGTTGGCAGCAACACCGCCAGCCAGGATTAAATTGGAACAGCCGGTATGCTCCAAAGCCCAACTACATTTTTGAAAAAGCGTGTCCACCACTGCTGTCTCAAATGCATAAGCAATATCTGCTTTGA
>MPMU01000077.1 GCA_002238665.1 Gammaproteobacteria bacterium bin55 | reverse complement strand
CGGCTTTCAAGCATGCGTTCACGAATTTGCTCAAGAGACTCATTTTGCACTGGCATACCCGCATCTATCCATCTCTGCTTGACTTCTTCCAATGCCTTGTCTGTCATGCCACCGAGTGCATCGTTTCCCAAGATTCGGCCGCTGTTAATAGCAATCGACGTACCGATATGACCTGGCATCACAACGCTGACGTTGATATGTGGTGCATTCAATCGAAGATCAGTAATGAGTGATTCACTAAATCCTTTGACGGCGAACTTAGCCGCGGAATACGAAGTGTGAGAGATACCCGGACCTAGAGATGCCCAGAAGCCATTCACGCTACTCGTATTGATAATGTGCCCTTCGTCACTCTCAAGCAATAGAGGCAAGAACTCTCTCGTGTTCCAGTAAACGCCAGACCAACATATTGCGAACGTGCGTTCCCACTCATCGCGGTCACCAACAACGAAACTTCCGCCACCCCCTATTCCTGCATTGTTAAATAGCAGATTGATATGTTTGGTGTCATGTACCTCGCGGACTTCGTTGGCAAACTTCTTGATATCGCTCTCGACTCCTACATCGCAATAGTGATCCGAGATCTGTACACCAGGAGACTCTTCTCTTGCTAAGCTCATGGTCTCGTCTAAATTTTCAGTGATCACATCACAGGCTGCTACGTGACATCCAGCACGCGCGAGTTGACGAACCAACGCACGTCCCATACCCGTTCCACCGCCAGTAACGACAGCAATTTTGCCTTCAAAACTATTCATTTCACTTTCCCTTAATTTTCAATTATTTACGTGTGATCTACATAGACCTCAATGCCTTGCATCGCAACCGTGACCTTAATTTGACAAGCTAGTCTACTGGTCGCGCGTCGATTTGGCACGAACGACAACATTTCTAGCTCGTCCACTGATGCTGGTTCTAAACCAGCAAACGTGCTTGACGAAAAATGGCACATGCAAGTTGTACAGATACATGCTCCCCCACATTGTGCTTCAATTCCTTTCACGCCATGGTCAACAGCAAAGTCCATCAAGCTCTTGTCGTATGAATCCTTAACTTTCTCTCGGTTTCCGTCCGGATGGATGAAAACAACGTCAACATGCTGACATGAGTCTTTAGAGGCGCGTATCAAGGCTCTGATTATGTCTATTTGGGGTTCAATTTATACAAAATAAGCGCTACCCCTTAAGATTCCCCTTTTCAAAAATGGACATCAGTTGAAAGTTATTGGCCTGACGGGAGGAATTGCGTCCGGGAAATCAACCATCTCAAAGTGGCTCGCAGAACATGGAGCTTACATCATTGACGCTGACAAACTTGGTCACCGAGTCTATGAATCTGGTACCGAAGCATTCCAAAAAGTCGTGACAACATTTGGAGAAGATGTGGTCGGAGAAGACGGCGAAATTGATCGTCGTGTACTAGGATCAAAGGTATTTGGCAACGAAGCCGCACTCAAGCAATTGACCGATATAGCCTGGCCAGCCATTAAGGATATGGCTCAAGCAGAGATTGAGTCGATTCTAGAAGCTGGCCAACATGATTTGCTCGTGCTTGAGGCAGCTGTTCTCATTGAAGCAAATTGGATGGATATTGTCGATGAAGTCTGGGTGGTCACAGTGGATCGAGAAACTGCGATCGACAGATCTATGAGCCGAGATTCACTCGATAGAGAAGCCGTTGAAAAACGAATTGATGCACAACTAACCAATGAAGAAAGATCTGCCCACGCCACCGTGATCCTAGACAACTCCGGTTCCTGGGACGAACTTCGGACAGGTGTCTCGTCAGCATACAAACAGGTAATCACAACCTCATGATCCTTGATCTACATTCTCACTCGATTAAGTCCGACGACGGCCGCGCGAAAGTCGAAAACTACTGTAAGTGGGTCCGTACACGAGACATACCCATTGACGGCTTCGTACTGACCGAACATCGGCAGTTTGACTTTGAATCAGACTACTCACCTCTTGGCGAGAAATACGGGTTGACCATACTCAAAGCGAGTGAAGTAGAAACCGAATACGGTCATGTACTGGTTTTTGGGGTGACTGAGCCACTCACTCAAGAATTTGATTTCAGCAGCATTCACATTCCTCTACAGCAAGTGATATCTGCTAGTGAGAAACACAACGCCGTACCTGTACCGTGCCATCCTGGACGACCAAGGGTTGGTATGTATGCTCACCTTGAGGAATTTGGCATCCCAGCGGGTGTACGCATTGTCGAAATCTATAACGGCGGAAGTCGAAATAATGAAGACGAAATTGCCCAAAAACTCGCAGAAGAAAATAGCTATTTGGGGATTGGTGGTTCAGACGCACATATCGTCAGTCACATCGGACGATGTGCCACTCGATTCACCAATAATGTGAAGACGGAGCAAGAACTGGTCAGCGCATTGCTTGAAGATAGTTTTGAGGCGATCACCTACCGTTGATTTTTAAGAAGCGTTGAGGAACCATCTCTTGCCGCCGGTTGACACCTGAAATGCTAACCTAGTCCTTGCAAAAAAATCTCAGTTGAATTTGGAAATTCCTCAAGTTTATTAGTCTACCTCTACTTTGTAGAGGAACGACATTTCCACTTCTATCCTTTCTTCTGATCAAATGAACAAGGTTTACCACTATGTTGAAAGGATACCAAGAGCTGTTGAATGCCGTCTAAGACATCGAGTCGCCATGGGAAGCGGTCGACCGTGCGATGTAGCGTACGCAAACTCGACGCCTTCTGCGATGGCCTATATCAGTTGGAGCAGATTTACTGAATATCACTTGAGTCACGAGAATATCAAATGTGTGAGCTCAGTATCTGTGGTTACTAGATACTCGAGATGGAAAAATAACGGATTTACTCAAGGTTTGAACGGGTCGGTGCGTTAGTTATCGAGAATCTCGTTCGAATTCCGAGGTAAACCCAACTTAATCCGTGCACGCTCACATCGTTGGTCGAAAATGGAGATAGGCGAGAGATTCCAATTTTCCTCGAGCATCCCCATAATCGCATTGCCATGAAATTCTGTGAACCTGGGAGGTACTGCCTCACCAATCATCTTCCGTATCGAATGTTGTTCCAGTTTTTCGGTATCAAGCTTCCACCAACGGAATTCATTCGGTATCGTCTGAAGGTGGCAACATTCTAAATTACTCAACACTCGATTTTCGGTGGGGTGTATGGTAGACGAACTTCCAATAGTTCCGTTCGCAGTCGTCACTGCTGGCGCAGGCATGGTTGGATCTATCCTGCGATAACTTGATGCCCGAAACCCCTTTATAAGCCGATAACTACCATCTGCTTCCTGAACCACAGGTCGTAACAATCGATCTCCACAATCAGGACACACGGCCGTAGTTGATTCTGCTTCTACAGCTCCACAGCTCGCACAGACGTTGTTATCCCAAGCACTCAACCCACTTCCTTTGGGAATTGCGTCGACCATTGCATAGTGGTGAGCATTCCATGTTGGTACAAGATGGAGTGGATGTTCTCCGCGTGCGGACTCATCAGTCCGTGCATCTAGCTCAGGTAGATTGAGTGATTTAAAACATGCTCCCACCGAAATTGGCATTCGTCCGCATTCTTGTGGACTATGTGTAGGTCTTGGATAGGGTGCTCTTCTTTGCACAAGGAATGACTTCAATCCTGGCAATCCACGTCGTACAAACGTAAGAAAGATCCTTCGACGACGTTGAGGAACACCATAATCTGCCAAATTGCAAAGGAATGGATACAATACGTACTCTGCATGCAAAGCATCGCAAAGGAGATGAGCGGCAGTGGTTGCGGTTCCTGATGTCGGGTTTGGAATTTTTCTCGTGAGGAAAGCTGTGACGTTTTCTACGACCACTACCTTAGGCATTAATTGCTTCGTCACCTCGATAATCGGAAGGACGAGGAGATTGCGGTGATCCCGTCCCCCTGCTTCGATATCGTTTTCCTTACCGCGTCGATTATTTGCGGTACTCAATCCCTGGCAGGGTGGGCAGGCCGAGAGCAAGGACGGGGCGATGCCACCGGATTTTGCCCGATATTTCTCTACGACCAGAGGCCAAGTCTCCCGAAGATCACCAACAACACCTTCCGCGTCAATGTGATTAAGTTCGGCAACTCTCATCCGCTTCTGCAGTAACTCGGCCATAACAACGAAACTAAATCCTGCCTTTCGGTAGCCATAGTCACCCGCGCCGCAATTCGAAAACAAACTAACGCTGGGATGATGAGTTGTCATACTTTTACTAGATGAAAAATCAGCCAAATTACGAGCACCATTATATTCAATCTTGAGATGCGGAATTGAGTTTAGCTCTTTCTTCAACTGAGGCGTGATGGATTTTTAAAAATTCTTCGTTCGCACGTTCAGCTCGAGAGATGAAGTCATTCCAAGTAAGTTGAACCACATTGCGATGTTCTATATATTGATTAAAAGCTACTTTGTGAAATGTATCTGTTAGGGTAATTTCGTCAACGACAAGGTCGATCTGCCAACCATGAGGGAATGCTTCCCGTATTGTCGCATGTTGGTCAAAGTACTCTCTGAGCGCATCGATATAGTTCTGGAGTCTCAACATATCTTCACCGCCGAATTTGTGCCCAGGTCGTTTGAGCTCTACAACTCTTAATCGACTTCCCACTTCAAGTGCAGTGAAATCTGGTCTTTTTCCAGCATGTCCGATCGATATTGTTAATTCCTCGCCATGCTGGGAATTCCAATGAGATTCAAAGCTTTGTGCAAACGTTCGTAGAGTTTGATTTGCGGTCAGTACAGTCCATGTAGGCTCGATTATCCAAGGTGCCTTGCTTACCAAATCTTGAAGATTACGTTCAGGCGATACTGCGTCGACTACCTCACGAAGTTCCTTGATTATTGCCACACGTTCCGCAACAATTTGGCTATACGACGCCAACTCTGCAACTCTGGTCTTATCGAACAGTACACTCAGAGAATCAAATGATGTAATTTCTGGATCGATTCTATTTCTAAACTCCCGAAATGCTTCCATCAATGCCTGGTGTGGTGCAACGGTGAGAATGACCTCACGCAGCCCGTTAATGTACTCTTCATCCGATAGTTCATCTTCGGCAGCAAAGCCGCCAATCTTTCCAGCCAGATCGAGTGCGCTGTCAATAATGCTTTCGTCGGTGTACATTTCTCGAGCTCTCTGTTCTACTTGCGCAATCTCTAGAAAGCGAGTCCTAACGTTATCCCTTCTAGGTTTACGAGTCAAGGTACCTAGTTGCTTAAGAAGATCCTGACCCCACCTGCTAAGTGCTTGACCGCGATCTGACTCCCAAAGAATGTCTTGACGATCTGTTCTGATTAAGTCCTCACCCACATCCTCATCGAGCCACTCCGCATGAATCTCTCCGACCAGGTAGGATCGCAAAGTGTTTTCACCTGTAAAGCCGGACATCAAGCCAAAATCTCGTGTCGATCCAACAATTTTCTTTCGAGCATACAGACGCACTCCTGCCAGTTCCTCGTGCTTGTACCCCTTTTTGGCCATACCGACCCAACCTGAAACTTGCAATTTCACGCCGTCGTCCGTAACCACAGGTATCTGACCAACGTCTATTCGAGTCTCCTCTACGACTGGAATATTCAATGGCTCGACTGTCTTAATGCATTTAGAATCGGGATCCTTGATATCCTCCACAAGTATCTGGAAGTCGGTTTGCCTTGCCCCAAATCGACGCGCAAGTTGTCGTAGGAACGTATCTTCATCAGGAACTCGTTTTCGATGAAAGCTGGTAAGACGTATCACGGTTCCTGGCGTGTTTGAATACGTTCGATCCTCATCCCCCCTCTTAGGGTAATAAGGATCTTCCGTGTCCTGGATTATCTCTTCATAGTTCAAAATAAAGTGAGATGTCAAATACCCCTGGGGGGTCTCTGTACCACCCGAAGAGCGTACTTCGATTCGATTACATATCCCAAAAGGCGCTAGCTTTCCGATGCCTTTGCGCCCGGTAACAGCGCGTTCTTTAACACGAGAAAACGGACCTTGTATATCCGACTCGCGGCGATCCTTTCCTACTACGAGAAAATGTTCGTTTGCTTCAGTCGGGTCCATACCATGCCCATTGTCAATAACTTCGATAACTTCCTCTCGAATGTTCTCCTGCCCATACCCGCAAGATTTGCTCTCAACCGTGCCTTCCTCCTTATTGGTTCTTACGTTACCTAGCAACGTAGCTAGAGGGATTTTGACTCGGACTTCTTCAGCATCCGCGTCGTAGGCGTTTGCAACTAATTCTGCTACGACCGCGCTGGCACGATCATAGAGTTTCACACCAAGCTTATCCACCGTACGGCGAGAAATATTCATCGTGTAGTGATCAACGTCGTTCTTTCGATTTGCTTGTTCTATCTCAACATTTTTTTTGGAAGCTATATCGTGTGGTGATCTAGACATATACGTTGTACCCGATAACGAAAATACCAACTTAGCTTAGCGCTTGTAAAAAAGTTGCGTCAAGTATTTTCTGCAAATTCAGTTACGGGTGGTTGCGCTGACAACCATGGGTGGTCAGCACAAGTCGGCGATGTTTGTCCTTCATACCTTCTCCTGTAAATTCATGTCTTGTTTTTTCAAGTCTTTGTCGAGACCGATCGCGCTAATGAGATAACATTTGCCTATCGCCCAGTGATCGTGCGCTTCTGCCGCCAATGCACGTATCAGCCGCAGACACTACGCCTTCTTCGGTGAAATGTATACCTTCCTGGTCCGGCTGCGGATCTCCTCGTTATACCGTTCTAGTGTGTTGGTGGACTTTCATAGTGGGAGGTAGCCTAGCATTGAGAGCCTATGAAGCCACCGAGACCTTTGTGGCAGCACGTCGTCCACACCTGACGGTGGAATCGGCGATTCATGCGCTGGAATGTCACTGTCTAAGTCGTATACTCAGTCGAGGACCGGTTCGGTTTGAGAGAAGCGTAGCGATGAGCATCCTGGCAACTAACTATCATCAACTCAGTAGATTGTTGGAATAAGCAGATCGAAACCATCGCAAACGCAATAGACAATCCTCTTAACGCGACCTTTCAACCGTTCTGTCTCTTTTCTGAGCGAAACTATACCTATAGCCCGCACAAATGCCTCAAATCGTCTAAACGTGGTCGACAGTAACCGATATTTGTCGTCAGGGCAGACGAGATCAGCCTAACTCGTCTCTCATACTTGATCTAAAATCGCTGAATTCATTGCTAAATAGAGTAAATAGGCGTCTTTCACAAACACTAATCTAAAGGCCTAAGTGTCTATTGACTTGGATCTACGCTGAATCCTGCACCCTCGATTGCCTTTGCAATTTGAGCCAACGTGAGCACATCTGCTTGATAGTGAATATCCGCAGACTCATCGGCTAGGTCAACCTTGACCGCATCGACACCCACTAATCGTTCCAAGGCTCGTTGCGCGGCAGCCACACATGCGTCGCATTGCATACCGTAGACCCCAACTTTTTCTTGTTTTACCATCCGAGATTCCTAGAAGGCGGGTCGCCATCGTCTAAGCCAAAGAGAGTTTAGAACTACTGTCACACTTGACAAGGCCATAGCCGCTCCCGCAATGGTTGGATTAAGAAAGCCAAACGCCGCAAGCGGTAGCATGAGTATGTTGTAGATAAATGCCCAAAAAAGGTTCTGCTTGATCTTCCTGAATGTTACTTTGCTCACTTCAATGATGGCAGGTATGAGTCGAAGATCAGAATGCATCAGAGTCACCGGGGCAACTTCCATAGCCACATTTGTATTCGATCGCACAGCAATTCCAATTGAAGCCGCAGCGAGTGCTGGCGCATCGTTGATTCCATCACCTATCATGGCAGTGACATGACCCTTGGCTTCCCGTTCTTGAATATGTGAAACCTTGTCCTCCGGCAAGAGCTTTCCGAACCAGCTTTCGATACCTACCTGTTCGGCAAGTCGACTGACTCGTTTGCTGGAGTCACCCGACAGGAGCAACACCTCCAGTCCCATTCTCTTTAGTTTGGAAACAACCACATCCGCAAAACTTCTGACTTGCTCGTGGATCTGATAGAAGGCAAGTAGACCAGTTTCATTACATAGAAAGACAGTATCTTCGTAGTCTGCAAACTCACCAATCGATATCCCTTGTAATTCCATGAAATCACGAGAACCCAAGTAGTAAGTCTGCTCTTCAATGCTACCTTGTACGCCTTTTCCGACCACGCTCAAGAAGCCTTGGACTTCCAATCGCGACAGATCTGCTTTCTTTAATTCTTGTGTAAAAGCTTCTGCTATCGGATGTGCACTCTGCGCTTGTAATGAGCCTGCTATTTGAAGGCACCGAGTGGGAGATAAATCGCCGACAACCTCGCCATTCTGTAGTGCTGGGGTTATTTCAGTCAAAGTTCCTGTTTTGTCAAGAACGATCGTGTCAATTTTGCGTACGGCTTCTAGTACACCCAAGTCTTTAAAAAGGATTCCACTCCTGGCACCGGCACCGACACCCGTCATTACGGCGGTGGGTGTTGCTAACCCAAGAGCACAAGGGCACGCAATGACCAAAACCGTCACACCGTTAATGAACGCACGCTCAAAGTCTCCTGTGAAAGCAATCCAAAGCACGATGACCAGTGCGGCGATCGTCATGACCACCGGTACAAACACACCACTCACTAGATCGACCAGCCTCTGGATACTGGTCTTGCCAACCTGTGCTTGTTCGATCATCTTGACTATTTTCTGAAGTGTGGATTCCTCGCCTACCGCGGTGGTCCTGACTACGAAATAACCATCAAGGTTTACAGAACCTTCGATCACTCTGTCCCCCACTTCTTTAGCAATAGCCCTACTCTCACCTGTGACCAATGCTTCGTCGACATGTGCACTTCCTTGAACAATTTCGCCATCTGCCGCGATTACTTGACCCGCTTGGCACTGAAACAAATCGCCAAGCTTCAACTGAAATAATGGACGTTCGACTCCAGCCCCGTTTTCGTCAACAATCGTGACCGTATTAGGTCGTATATTGAGTAGCTCACGGATCGCTGCGCTCGTCGCTCGTTTCGCTCGAGATTCAAGGTTTTTACCCAAGAGTACCAGCGTCATAATCAGTACAGCGGCTTCAAAGTAGAGTTCACCCTCTGCTGCCTCACCAAGTCGTATCGTCAAAAACCAACTGAATAAATATGCAGAGAGCGTTCCCAACGAAACGAGGACATCCATGTTTGCGCTTTTGTTTTGAAATGCTTTAAGCGCTGACATAAAAAACTTCGGCCCAACAATCCAAAAAAGAATCGTCGCCAGCGCGATTTCTGCGGCTGGCATCAGATGAATCTCTTCCCAGCCAGTCCACTTGGCAATCATTTGCACCATGAACGGAACGGAGATCACACATGCCAAAAGGAGACGATATCGTTCCGCGCGCTCTACTGGATCATCGTCGATTTTTTGGTCAGTGGTAGTTTGCTGAGTGAGTCGAAAACCGACTTGCTCAACCATGTTCTGTAGCTGCTGAAATCCCGTGACGTGCTGATAGTAAGTCACCTCTGAAGTTTCAAGAGCTAGATTGACGTTCGCGCTCAAGACGCCAGGCGAATTATTAAGCGCTTTCTCGGCTCGAGATGCGCAATTTGCACAGGTCATTCCCTCAAGTCCAAACGACTTGGATTCAGTGCCTACATTGAACCCGGTCCGCTCAACAACATCGACTACGCCTTCTAGATCAATCTCTTCCGGCTGGAATTTAACGTTAGCACGCTCTAGCTGAAGGTTCACATCCGCATCAACGATGCCCTGTTGACTCTTAAATGCTCTTTCCAGACGTGATGAACAAGCACTACACGTCATTCCCTCAATAGATAGGGATAGCTGATCGAACGCTAGTGTATCGACCATCGATCAAGTGCTAATAAACAAAGCCAACATTACGATCCAGACAAACAGTAAGAAGTGCCAATACAGCGCACACAAATCTACACCAAGTTTTACACTCGCCTGATTCTGTTCCTCGAGCTGAAATCTTCGGTAGGTGCGAGCCCAAGCAATCAGACCACCTAAGAGGTGTATTCCATGGACCGCTGTAATCATGTAGAAAAACGCGTTCGATGGATTTGCCCTAGCCGCATATCCATAATCCAACAGTTGCTGCCACACCACCAGTTGTAAGACTAAGAAGACTAAGGTGAGGAAACCGACAAAGATATACCTTAATTTTCCAGCTTTCAAGTCTCCGTTCGAGATAGCACTTCTAGACCACTCGAACACCACACTCACAACGATGAGCACCAAGGTGTTAATCCACAACAAAGGCGGTTCCGGAGTAGATACCCAATCGGTTCCCATACCAAGTCTCATGTGGTATGCGACAAACAGCAGAAAGAACAGAATCCCAACGATACAGAGAAATAGAACCAACGCAACCTTTCGGTTGTGCACAGCAAAATAGCCTGTTCTCATTTCGACTACCGTTTCGTCCTGCGGTAGCCAAGGCTTCTCTAAAATCCTTCTAAAAAAGTTCAATTCGCGTCTACTTTGACTTGCAACCAGTCTAATTATAAGTGGGATGAAATTGTCTATTAGTACAGACTAATAAATAGTTATTGCAGTTATCTGAATTTTCAAAAATTATTTTTACCTTTATCTCTATCTATGAACCTCACTGGTAAACAAAGTGACTTTCTAAAAATCGCTGTTGCCGCAGCGGGTCGTGGTGATCTCTCGACGGTAAAGGAAGTATTGAATGTTAGACCGCAATGGCTAAACAGAGTTGGGTCACATGGACGCACCATGATCTGGGAGGCATCGTACCGTGGTAGATTAAGCGTCGTAGAGTACCTATTTGCTCGAGGTGCAGATCCAGATGTCTGGGGATGCCATTACACACCTCTATTAGTTGACATTAGTCCCTACTGTGCCGCTACCCACAAAAACCATGAACCAGTCGCAAAATTTCTTGCGAACCATGTAATTACGAACGACGTATTTACCTCTACCTATCTTGGGGACAATGATCAGGTAAAACAAGCTTTAGCCGAAGATCCTAGCGTAGTTCAAAGGGAGCTTGAGAATCATCATTGCACGCATGAGCTTACCCTTCTACATTACGCAGTTGCCGCACGACAATTGGAGTTGGTTCGCTTATTCCTTGACGTGGGCGCAGAAGTACGTCGTTACAGCACAATATTGCTGAAATTCGCAATCTGGCGAAACCAGCCACAGATACTTGAAGCTTTGATTCAGGCTGGTGCAGATCTACAAGATGACTCGATTCCACGAGGTGGCGTGAAAAGTCCAGAAATCGAAAATGTTCTAAACCGATACGGAAAAGTTACTGATGTGAATCTACCTGACGGTGGTTGGCCTCCTTTGGTTTATACCTGTCGGGGCGATCGCGGAGGCAACATAGATCGAGTCAAGGAACTACTCGCTGCGGGTGCAGATATTAATGTTCGCAACTACAAAGGTCAAACTGCCCTGCACTGCGCCAGCAAAGCTGGGTTTAAGCGCGTCGTTGAATTTCTACTCAATCGCGGTGCGGAGGTGGATGCAGTTGATCAACAAGGGCTAACTCCGTTGGCTACCTGCATATCTTCGACCATCAAGAACAAGACGGTTTTGAGAGAAATCGTCGAGTTATTGATAGCTAGAGGGGCAAACATCGATCAGCCAGCGAAGAATGGAAAAACACCTAGAGATTTGCTGATTCGTCGAAGTCGGCAATCTGCTTGGCAGGGTTTGGCTGTTACCCGGAATTCCTAGCTCACATATACTAGATTCCCGTAACGCAAACCCTTTAGAACGAAACATTAGAGAACCTTGTGCGTCTAATCGCTAGACATTTACTGGGGGTCTACTAATCTTGACACATCTCATTCGACGATCCGAAGGAGCTTAGCATGGACTTTTTTACGACAGCATTACTGATAGTGCTGGCAACTTTTGTTTTCATAATCACGCTGACTTGGATAAAGCGAAATCCAGGTAAAGGAGCGATGAAAGCAACCAATGCTCGCCTCCAAGAGTTAGAGAATCAGGATTACTCTGCACTAGAGGCACGAGTCACAAACTTGGAACGAATACTCACGGATAAGAAATACGTTCTGAAAGACGAGATTGATAGTCTCTGAGATGGAAATACAGCCAGTCTCCGATGAGTTCGGGGCAATTGTCAAAGATGTAGATCTCGCAAATCTCTCGGGTGACGACTTCGTCCATATCGAAAAAGCCTGGTGGAAGTACGCGGTTCTGCTTTTCCCAAATCAGCATCTAACGACTGAAGAGCATCTTTCATTCTCGAATAGATTCGGAAGATTAGAGTGTGGCCTGCGACGGTCAACCACACCTTCTATCGGTCGCATTGCCAATATAGACAAAGACGGTAACCTGCTACCGATTGACCATCTCGGTCGACGATTCAGTATCGGAAATTCAGTTTGGCACTCAGACAGTTCCTATAAGTGTGTAGGTGCTAAGGCATCCTTGCTCTTAGCTCAAGTCGTACCTGAAAAAGGTGGCGAAACTGAGTGGGCAGATATGCGTGCCGCGCATGACCAACTACCGCAGTCAATGAAAGATTGGTTGCAAAACAAGACCGCAGTCCACAACTATAGTTTCAGTCACGCTTGGCATGGTGGATTAGAGATGCTGTCAGAAGAAGATCGAAAGGACTTACCACCGGTAGAACATCCCCTGATCAAAGTTCATCCTGACTCAAATCGTAAAGTACTGTTTGTCGGACGACATGCCAGTCACATCATTGGTGAGGATTTCTTCGGGAGCAGAAAGTTGCTCAGACGACTGACACAAGATGCCACGATCTCTGAAAATACCTGGCGACACAAATGGCAAGTTGATGACCTTGTCATTTGGGATAATCGTTGCGTTCTACATCGCGCTAGGTGGTTTCCTGCAGATCAACCAAGAGCCATGGTCCGGTCCACAGTCGCCGGAGATGGCGACAACCCTTGGGCAGTCGCAAACTGACTACGTGCCTTTAAACAAAGGCTTTTCCTTAGTCACGAAAGCCCTACTACCGATCTTGTGATCTTCTGAGTTGAAGGAGTGGGTCATGTGCTCTGCTTCAAGGTCGAGGACCTCGGCGAGCGAACGGGTTTCGCTGTAATTTAAATTGCTCTTCATTCGTCGCATGGCAAGCGGCGACATTGAACTTACTTTCTCAATGAATTCCGCGCACCGTTGCTTGAACTCATGGTCTGGGTATACGTGATTGAGAATACCAAGTTTCAGTGCTTCTTCAGCGTGAACGATCTCAGACGTGAAATACAGTTCCTTTGCTTTGGCGATACCCACTAACTTCGCAAGAAAGTAAGAGCCACCATAATCGCCAGACACGGCGATTTTTCCAAAAGCAGTGGTGATCCTCGCGGACGCACATCCCAACCTCATATCGCAGGCCAGCGCTACCGACAATCCACCACCGGCTGCCACGCCGGGAATACATGCAATGGTTGGCTTAGGCATTGAGTAGAGAAGCTCAGAAATTTCGGTGCTTTTCCGCAAACTAGCTACGCGGTTCTCAAACGTGACTTGAGGACTTTCATTTGATCCCTTTTCGGTCCCTTGCGCGGGAGTCGATGAGGCAGCCGCAAATCCTTTAACATCGCCACCAGCGGAGAAAGCCTTACCACTCCCAGTCAGTACCACGACACGTACTTCGGGATCTTTTGCGAGGCGTGGAAGCGATTCCTGCAATCCGCCCATGATGTCTGAGGAGAACGCATTGAGTGCCTCCGGTCGGTTCAGAGTTAGGGTAGTGACACCATTCTCATGCGTCTCAATAAACTGTTTACTCACTGTATTACAAATCCTTGATAGTCGTTGGCCACTACGTCGTCACAACGAGCGACGTAGTTTGGAAAGCCCACATGGGGCATAAACACTCTTGGCTTACCTGGAATATTTGCACCCAAGTACCAAGAGTTGCAAGTCGGATAAAGCGTTTGATCAGCAACCGCGTTTACATACTGCACCCACTCCTGCTCTGCATCGGGTGTCGGCTCAATTAAAGAAGCTTTCTTGCCCTTGATTGAGTTAATGCAGTCCGTAATCCAGTCGACGTGTTGCTCAATTGAAATTATCATGTTTGTCAGCACGGACGGGCTACCGGGTCCAGAAATCATGAAGAGATTTGGAAACCCGGACGTCATCAAGCCCAGATACGTGATTGGTCCTGCATACCACTTTTCCTTGAGTGTCTGACCATTCAATCCGCGTATATCGACTCGTAGAAGGGTTCCGGTCATCGCATCAAATCCAGTCGCGAAAATTACTGTGTCGAATTGGTAGACGCTATCGGAAGTCTTGATCCCATCGGCAGTGAACCTCTCGATAGGGCTGGTGTTGACATCCACCAGTTCTACATTATCGCGATTGTAAGTTTCGTAGTAGTTCGTATCTAGACACAAACGCTTGCAACCTATGACATTGTGTGGCGAAAGCTTTTTTGCAGTTTCAGGATCGCAAACTATTGATGAGACTTTCTCGCGCACGAATTGAGCCGCTAATTTGTTAGCTTCAAGTTTCAATCCCAAATCGTTGTAAGCACCTAGAAAAGAGAAGCCCCCGTATTCCCATCGATTCTCAAATTCCTGTCGACGTCTTTCATCTTCCACATCTAAAGCAGATTGCGTCGCGCCCATGAATTTCGCACCCAGCGCGGCAGGCATTAATCGGTTAAGAGATCTGAACTCTTGGTACTCAGCCTTAATTCCATTCACTTCCTCTGCTGAAAGCGGTTGATTCCGGGCAGGAATCGAAAAATTAGGTGTCCTTTGAAAAACTGTAAGGTGCCCACATTCCTCAGCAATGTGAGGTATGGCCTGGATTGCCGAAGAACCTGTACCAATGATTCCAACCTTTTCGTTCTCTAGGTTAACTTCGTTGTGGGGCCATTCGCCGGTGTGCAGTGTTCTGCCGTTAAAGTCTTCTAAACCATCAAAATGAGGATGATTCGTTGAAGACAAACAACCAGTAGCCATGATTAGATACTGGCACTTGAGTGTTTCAGAATGTCGTGTTTTAACAATCCACCGCTGGGCGGTGGCATGAAAATGAGCCGAAAGAACTTCAGTCTCAAACTCTATGTCGCGTCTTAGATCAAAACGGTCCGCCACATGGTTCGCATAACGTAGGATTTCAGGTTGGCCGGAGTATCTTTCAGACCATTCCCATTCTTGTTGAAGCTCCTCGGACCAGCTATAGGAGTATTCCATGCTCTCTACGTCACAACGAGCACCTGGGTAACGGTTCCAATACCATGTACCACCCACGCCAGCACCTTTTTCGAAGCACTTTACTGAGAAACCCTCTTTACGGAGGCGGTGCAACATATACATGCCAGCAAAACCCGCGCCAACGATCAGGACATCCAACTCACGCATCGTCTATCGGGCTCAATTGACTTTGATCTCTTTCATTCAAATACAGTTCAGGAAAACTTGGAAACTCTCAGATTTCCATCCTTTCGGAAGATGGGATTTATACCACATAGAGTGAGAGAAACCTAAGCTGTTGAGTCCAAACTCCTCGCCCTGTTGTGATCCTCCGGATCCAGCTATGAATCAGTTTCGAAGGTATTCGCCGCTCATAGACACACTAGTCCGCCCCTAACGTTCTGTGAAGATTGCAAAGAGCAAATACGCACAAAAATTCGGACAGTCGGTTAATTTCACCGGTGTTGAGATATGAGTTTAAAATTCGCTCCGTAAGTGCCCCATAGCTTGGATTAAGAAGCAGCACCTTAGCTAGTGGCGTAAGTACTTCTACAACGTTTATCGTTGTCAGTTCCAACTAAAAAAATACCCACTTTTTCCAAGCTCAAACATCCGTGTTTTTCTAGTTTTGTTTCTCTTTCGTTTACCTCACTCGCGTCCTAGCGAAGACACAGGAAGGAACATATATCCGCGGAAGCGCTTCGGCAATGCGCCGTACCCACCTGAGAGGGCGGGAAGCAACGAAGTAGACGACTTGGACCTGACATACACCACTTGTGTGAGTGCGATGCGAGAAGTGGCGGATGGCTTCAATGGCTGTTATAGCGATTTAGCAGGTTTTGTAAAGACACTTCGGAAATCGTCGGTGGAGTCAGAACCGGTGGTACGGTTAGAGACACAAGCAGGTTATCAAGCGAACATGGCTTTTGGTACGTCTA
>MPMU01000076.1 GCA_002238665.1 Gammaproteobacteria bacterium bin55 | reverse complement strand
TAAAGTCTGCGACAATGTTTGCGTGACCCGCTTCAGGGTTTTTTCGAGAGCGCTTATTGAATCGGAGTCGAAAATTCCACAACTTTCCCGCAATTGGCTCTGCAACGCAGACCAGGCCTCTTGCACACACTCGATCTGGGTTCATATTGCTTCCGTAAGCAAAGTACCAGCGACTGTTCAACATTATTTACGAATTAAGTACTCGTACCTGCCATCGGACTCAGCCGCCAGCAACAATTCGTGATCCAGAAACCGGCAGAAGTTTGTGAAGTCCCGATGCGTGGATGGATCGGTTGCCCAAACGTGCAGAACCTGCCCTACATCCATTTCTCTTACCTTATTCCGTACCAACATAAGTGGTTCTGGACACACCAAACCACAGGTATCGAGTTCAAAATCAAACTGTCCCATTGGATTGAGCTAAATCAGGCGATAATGTTGAAAGTCTGCAACGAATAAACGTCGGACAAGGTATTTGGATGAAAAGTCTTAATTAATGGTCGAATTTTGGAAAGGTTTTACCAAAATTCTCCATAGAACACTGTGGCTAGGACAATTCCTAGAACGCGAATTATGAAAACATCGGCCGTCCAGCGAACCACCGCGCTATTGATTATGGCATTTGCCCTATCAATATTCTCTCAACAAGAAGCAACCGTAGCATTCTCTCAGGCAACTCTGGACACTGATTCTACGACTGAAATCAATCGACTCAAGACCCTGCTCAATGTTAACGAATTCGACCAGGTAATCGAAGAAGCAACGCTATTAATCGAGGTGATTGAGCAAGAGGAAGGTTACTACGCGGAAGATTTGTACAACCCGCTCGTGATTTTGGGAGATGCTGAATTCAACCAGGGAAATTATCCCAGCGCTTTGAAAAACTGGTCGCGAGCTCGTCAAGTTAGTCGACAAGCGTACGGATTACACAGCCTTGAACAGACTGAAATACTCTACAAGGAAGCCGATGCTCTGTATGCGCAGAAACTCTTTGCCGATGCAAATTCCAAACATGAACAGGCATTTTCAATGTACCTGCGTGCATATGGTACGGATGCTGTCGAGATACTTCCCGGGCTCGATCGCTTGGCGGGATGGTACCTAAATACGTTTAACGTATATGCAGCAAGAGGCCTGTACAACGACATGCTGACGATCGCGAAAGCAAATTTAGATGAAACCGACCCGCAGATCATCGGTGGACTCAAGAATCTGGCGAAGACCTATCGCATGGAACGATTTCGTCCTGACTTTTTGCCGTCTGTCTCAACAGCTTTTAAGGCATTGCCTTATGGGGCCACGATCAACTCAGGTACGTACTTTCCAGATATCAATAACTACGCTTTTGGCGAGCAAGCGCTGAAGGAAGTGCTAAAGCTTCAATTACAGTCCCCAGGTACAACAATAGAGGAATTCACGGAGTCGAAGTTGGATCTTGCCGACTGGTATCTTCTGTTTGAAAAGTATCAGCGCGCGAACGTCGTGTATGCTGATGTCTGGACGACTTTGCACGGTACGTCTGCAGAGCAACTGCTGATGGATGAGTTAGGAGAACCCAAACAGCTGTACTTTCCTTTACCCAATGATCCAGTACCAGATGTTTTTACTCCAGACACAATCGTGATGTCAGGTGAAATCGAACTGAGTTATAGTGTGATCCCAGAAGGCAAAACGAGAAGAGTGAAAGTCTTACATTCCGACCCGGGAGATGTGATTGACATCGCAGTGATCAATGCGCTACGTAAAGCAAGGTTTCGTCCAGCTTTCAAGGACGGAGTCGCAATTAAAACGGACGGTTTGACCTACTCACACACCTTCAATTTCACACAAGATGCGTTAGACAACTGAGCATTCAAGCCAAAACAAGAGACGATTTCAACAAATCTCGCATCTAACTCGTAGAACAAGAAGTATTACAGTGAGAATTAGGAACTCACAAGCTAAAATCTTGCCTAATTGGATGGTGGGAACAACCAATCTTCGGAGGCGAACTACCATGAGTGGTCAACATTTGCGACATGTATTAACAAGAATGTACGCGATTTGTCGGCGAGAGTTAACAGCCATTTGGAAACCTATAGTTGGTGTGGCTTTCGTGGCGGTCCTGTTACAAGGTTGTATGTCCGCAGTTCCCTCGTCGTTCCCTACTCTTCCGCCTCCAACGCCTAGTCCTTCATCTTCTGGGCAACAGAGTTCTTCGAGTTCCGGAGGTACACCGAGCGCAATTCCTTCTCCCACCTCTTCACCATCTTCATCGGGTTCACCGATGCCATCTTTGCCAAGCTCGTCACCTCCGATTCCTAACCTACCATCCACACCATCAAGCAAGCCAAGTGGCTCCTCGGATCCATCGAGCAGGAATACACCTAGTTCTTCAGGCACAGGTTCACCAGATCCATCCGGCTCCGAGAGACCCGGAGGTACACCATCCATTCCCGGAATGCCTCAGTTACCAAGTAACGATTCCGGCTCACAAGGAGGACAGACACACGGTAGCCAAACTGCAGGAGGCCAACAGAGTTCCCAAGGTACTTGGGGAGACATCCCAACCGGAGACGGCACTCTCCAGACTGATGGTAGTGTAGGTAGAACAGGCGATGAAGCTGGAGGAGACGACAGTCAAGGCCAACAAAACGAAGACGGTACTGGAGAACAACAAGCGAACGGCGGTGGTCAACAAGACGGCTCTTCCGCAGCATCCGGCGCACTCCCTAACGATGAAGGCTCCAAACAAGCTGGACGCGAAGGCGAAGACAGCCCAGGCGATCAACCGGGCACGGATAAGGTATACGCCTCTGGCGAAGGTATGCATGGAGATAACGCCGCAGGAGATCAACAGAGTTCCAGCTCTGGTGAATCAGAACTGATCAGTGTTCTGCTCGAATCAGGTAATTCCGGAGAGGACGACTGGGAAACCAGCACAGAGCTACCAGGCACAGATGAAATATCCAGGGAAACTTCCGAGGAAGACACTGGGCAACAATCATCGTCGGGTAAGGAAGACGACGAATTGGACGAAGCTCTAGGTGTTCTAGATGGCGAGATACAAGGTCAACGCGAGGATCAAGCTGAAACAGCTCGAGACGCAAGCGCAGTCTTAGTCGACGACGATGGCTCAGATTTAATCACAACGCCAAGTCGTGGCCAAGGATCGGATGATGGACAACCATCGGTGGCCGTTGGTGGTACTTCTCCCGACGAAATTCCAGTTGAACGACCCGGTAACATTGGAGATGTCAAGCCTACCGAACTTCCAAACCGTGTGGATCCTAATACCGGGACCGATCCGGATGCAGCAGACGATGACGTGATCGCTCGTCAGCTCCGCGAAGCAGCGCTCGCGGAAACTGATCCGGAGTTGCGAGAGGCACTCTGGGAAGAATTGAGAGTTTATCAAGGCGGGAAGTAGTGACTATGCGTGGCGCAACCTTTCTTTCTGGTTGCCTACTTCTATGTTTGAGTGGTTGTAGCCTAAACACAACCGTCCGGTACGTGGATATGTCTCCACCGGCGACCGCCACCACTCCAATCGAAGAACAGGATTTACTAGATATAGGTGTCTCGGTCTTTGATGCAAATGTTCCTGACGATTTTGACGATCGAGTCAATCTCAATGTCACACCTGAAATACGTGAAGCCGAAGCAAATTACCTCTCATTCTTTCTAAAGAACTTATTGCAGAGTACCGGTAATTGGGGCGCGGTTCGGGTCATTCCAAGACCGTCCTATGCGGTAGATGTCACAATAGAGGGACAAATCATCCATTCCGACGGTGAGCGCTTAATCGTGGCTATCAAAGTCACTGACGCGCGCGGTGAGGTATGGATAGATGAAATCTATGAGACGTTAGCGAGTAAATACGCCTACGATGATCAAATTCCAAAATCGATTGATCCGTTCCAGACTACCTATAAAAGGGTCGCCAACCAAATGCTCGAAAAGTTTGAAAGTCTGACTGAATTAGACCGATATGAAATTCGAACCACTGCTGAACTCCAATTTGCGCGATCCTTCTCCACAGAAGCATTTTCAAATCATGTAACAAAGTCTGAAGAGGACGGAACAGTAAAGATAGCTCGACTTCCGACAGAAGATGATCCAATGCTGCAACGAATTCGCAAGATACGCGAGCGCGAGTATCTTTTTATCGATACTCTGGACGAGTACTACGAGAATTTCAGCGACAAGATGTACCGTCCATACCATAATTGGCGAGAAGGCTCTTATAAGGATGCTATCGCGTACCGAGAAGCACGAAACAAGGTCCGTACTCGATTATTGACAGGAACTGCAATGATAATTTCAGGTGCGGCGATGCAACGCAGTTCAAGTAATCTCACAGAATACTCCGGATACGCCAATGTCATTGGCGGCGCGGGGTATGTACTAGGTGGCATCAATGCACGAACTCGCATGGACGAACATGCTGGTGCGCTAAGAGAACTTGGGATCTCAACGTCTGCTGAGATCTCGCCACATACCATTGAATTGGAAAACGCCACCGTGTCATTGATCGGTTCAGTAGACGAGCAGTACGAATCGCTACGCAAAATACTCCGTCGCCTTTATTACGAAGACTTTGGATTAGAGATACCTGCAGAGCTCTACGAAGATGGTGATTTCACCGAGTCCGACACAGTTGCTTCTCAAGATGCCGTTGAGGAAGCACTTGAGGCAAGTCTCGGATTAGAAGAATAAGGAGTCTGATCTGAGTAAACAAACGGTTCGACCAGCATCGTTCACCGCCACATCAGTCACCGAACGGAAAGACAATCGCCAGAAACGCTGGATAAGACGTTGGGTGTACCCTGTCCTCACCGTCGCAGTAACATTCTTGTTGGTCGCATTTATGACCTGGGAAGACAATCCTTTCGGGGCTGCAACTATTGTGTACGAGCCATCGGAAATCAACCCTAGCATCAGAACAGATACAGATCAAGTCGTTCTGTCACAAGAAGAGCTGGTAACCCCATTTCATGCACTGGAACTGGAAAGAGCGAAGGAAAGTAGTGAAGATATTCTTGACCAGTTTGGTGAATACCAAGATTACATAGAGAGCAATCGACTTGGCTTTGAGATTGCAGAACACAAAGAGAGCTACGAGTCCTTGGTAATTCGCATGAATGAGGCAGATGATCTATTCGCGGAGCAAAGATACGACGAAGCACTGGATATCTACGCCGAGTCTGTAGGCGAATTGCGTATCTACATTGATTCGCTGGATTGGATATACGAACATTCAGTCAGTGCAGGTGGAAGCGCGCTCCTAGAGAGAGACCAAGAGCAGGCAGAAACACACTTCAAGGCAGCATTGAGAATTAAACCAGACGATGAAACGGTCAAGGAACAGCTCGCGAAGACGGCGTTACTTCCTGAACTGAATCGACTCATTCGAGAGTCAGATCGCGCAGTATTGCGCGGTGACTATCCTTTAGCACGAGAGTACCTGATAGAAGCGCAGCAGATTGACTTAAAGACGCCTTCGATTGACTCACGCCTTCAGGTAATCGATCAGAAAATCGGTGATGATACATACTCAGTACAACTGGGACAAGCCTATGTTTTACTCAATAGTGGCGATGTTGCCAAAGCGGGCGATGCCTTTAGAACACTCCTCCAGAGAAACCCTAACGATGCAGCTGCACAAACTGGTCTTGCGGAAGTAGAGAGAATCCAAGTCACCAACCAGTTGAAAGAACTCCGAGAACAAATTTCAGAGGAAGTCAACGCCAAAAATTACTTGAACGCGATCGCTCTATATGACCAAGTACTAGAGATCAATCCTGATCTTGAATTCGCACGCGAGGGTAAACAGTTACAGGAGCAACTGATGACCAGTCACGCTGGATTGGACTTGATTTTGGACGATCCGCACCGACTATCGCTCAATCGAGAGTATGAATCTGCACTTGTTTTGGTGGACAATGCTCGTGAAATCGCCGTACAAGACACTGATCTCAAGGAAAAACTAACCGCAGTCGAAGAGGTCTTAAGGAACGCCATTCAAGAACTACCATTAGTTCTTATCTCTGATAACCTCATGGAAGTGAGGATGACCAACCTCGGAAATCTAGAACCCTTTGATCGTATGGAACTTAATGTACGCCCGGGTCGCTATATAGTACAAGGTTCTAGGTTCGGCTGTCGAGATGTTCGCAAGACGGTCATAGTGCAACCGGGGATGGACCCAGTCAAGATCATCTGTGAAAATCCGATATAGTTCGGAATCTAACAGATTCGATTTTCTCTAAATCACTTCCTATTCGGTTAGGAACGTAACTTCATTTTGGACAATCAAACTACAAAAGTCGAGTATAAGCCGACTCCGATTGAGAAAGCGAGGAGATTCTCCTTTCCAACGATCTTCCAGATCATTTTGGCCGTGGTCGCGGTCGCTGTGATCGCTATCGGCTGGTTTCTCTTTACCGCAAAATCGATAAGGTTCACATCCAATGCTGAGTCATTTTCGGTTGAGGTTGTCGGAGGTATTGTCATTCCTTCAGGACCTTCCTTGTTGATGCGTGAAGGATTCTTCGTCGCAATGGGTAGTGCGGAAGGCTACGAAGACCTAGTCCAAGAAATTGAAGTTTCAGATGCATCGACACAACAGATCGCCTTGAAATTTGTCCCACTTCCTGGAGTGGTGCAATTCACATCTACTCCTGAGAATGTGACCATATCTGAAAATGGTGTCGAATTGGGGCAGACCCCGCTTGAGATTGAGTTAAGCGAAGGATTACACCGATTGGTATACAGTGCTCCTAGATACATCGACAGTTACGAGGAAATTGACGTACGAGGAAAAATGGTTCGGCAAAGACTGGATGTGCGCCTCACACCAGATTGGGGAGATGTCATTCTTCCCACAATTCCCACCAATGCATCCGTGTCGATAGATGGTGAAATGACTTTAGCGACGACACCTGGTCCCATTGAAGTCCCATCGGGCGAGCATGTGCTTTCGGTCAAATTACCTGGATACCAACGATGGTCAGACATTGTCTTCGTAACAGCAGGTGAATCAATGACACTGAATGAGGTTGAGCTTGTTCAAGTCGGAGGCACCGCATATCTATCGTCGGACCCTGTGGGAGCATCCGTGACGCTAGCTGGTGAATTCCTGGGGATTACTCCCTTTGAGATAGACCTGCCGTCTAACGAACGAACGACATTGAGTTTCCTTCTGGCTGGACACCAACCTGCGTCAAGGACAATCACATTGGATGCTGGAGAGGCTCGGCGTACACATGTCACTCTACAGCCCATTACCGGTGAACTTTCCGTGAAGACCCAGCCTACGAATGCAACCATCTATTTGAATGGCGCAATCGTGGGCGAAAGCGACCAAGATTTCACACTACCAGTTGATGATTACGAGATCGAGATAGTTAAGGAAGGCTTTGCTGGCTTTAAAAAGCAGGTCACCATTCAGTCAGATTTCACACAGCAGGTAAAGGTTCGATTACTGACGTTCGAAGAAGCCCGTTTAGAAGCGTTAAAGCAAGTTCGAACAACTCCAGACGGACAGGAAATTATGCTTCTACAACCATCTCCGATATTAATGGGAGCATCTCGCAGACAACCCAGTCGACGAGCTAATGAGACATTTCGTACTGCGAACCTATCCAGACTCTTCTACTTGGGTACCCGTGAAGTGACCAATCAGCACTTTCGACAATTCGCGTCTGGACATGAGTCAGGTGATCACCAAGGCCAGACACTGGATAAAGAAGAACAACCAGTTGTAAATGTCAGCTGGCGGGAAGGCGTCCTATATCTTAATTGGCTTTCTACTCAAGAAGGCCTGACTCCGTTTTACATCATTGAAAAAGACCGGAGCGTATCGGTCAATAAATCAAGTCTGGGTTACCGCTATCCCACCGAAGCGGAATGGGCTTGGGCAGCTCGAACCACGAACAATGAACAAGAACTTTTACTGTTCCCCTGGGGCAATTCACTACCACCGCCGGCAAGACATGGAAATTACGCAGATCGATCCGCACAGCATGTGGTTGGCAGAATTATTTACAACTACAACGACAATTTCATAGCATCTGCGCCTGTCGGCAGTTTTGATCCAAACGATAAGGGTATTTACGATCTAGGAGGTAACGTCGCTGAGTGGATTCACAACTTCTATAGTATTCCGGCTACCAATTCGATAGTGGACGAACTAGGTCCTGACGATGGAGAGTACCATGTGATTCGTGGTTCGAGCTGGAAACACGGTACAAGAACGGATCTGCGGTTGTCTTTTCGGGACTATGGTAAGGATGGCAAAGAAGATCTGGGATTTCGAGTCGCGCGGTATGCTGAATAACCTATGAAGAAATTTCTTGTCGTATTTCTAGTCACACTGGCAACCACGTCGATTTTCGCGCAGGATTCAAATGAAAGCGATGTAGAAACGATCGAGGACAGCACTTCAGACGAAGTAGCTGATGTTGATGCGAAATCCAATGAACCGGCTGTAAACAAAGATGACTCGGATCCCAGCGAAACCGATGAAGTCAAAACACCCTCTAATACACCAGATACGTTTGATCCGACTGAGAACATCTCCGAAGATTATGCCGTACCGTTTCCAGTCGACATCTAAGACTGTAAGGAACTCCATACCCCATGAATAAACGCCTTGCTAATTCCCTGCTGACGCAGCTAGTCGCCCTTGTGGTATGTGTGTTTGTCGTGCACGTCTTCTACATCAGCGTCGTCGGACCTAATGCTGAGGTAGTCCTAGAAGAACGCGCGGCACGACTAGCATCCAGCGAGCCATTCATACCTGAACAATCTGTCTGGGTGATATTGAGGGATATTTATCAGGAAACGTGCATCATCCTGATGTTTTGGGCATTTGCGATCATGGGACTCAAAGCATGGAATTACCTGTCTGAAAAAAAGATTCTGGAGCAGGATTTCATCAACATAAGTGAGGGAATGCGTGTATTGCCTGACGATGCTCGCGGATATATGCGGCGTATTCAATCCATGCCAGAAACCATGAGCACGAGGCTATTGCCTAGAACAGTTTTGGTAGCGCTTCAGAGATTCGAAGCTACCAAGAACATTCATAATGTGTCTGAGAGTATTCGTTCGGTCTGTGAGAACGAAGCCAATAAACTGGACAGTGAACTCTCGATGATCCGGTACATCGCATGGGCCATCCCTTCCATAGGATTTATCGGAACGGTTCGAGGTATCGGAGAGGCACTCAGCCAAGCCTACCTTGCCGTACAGGGAGACATTGCAGGAGTTACGGAAAGTCTCGGTGTAGCGTTTAACTCTACCTTCGTTGCATTGGTTGTCAGCATTATCATCATGCTATTTGTGCATCAGTTACAGCGTGCGCAAGAGCAATTGGTCATCGATACTCAAAGTTGGTGTGACGAGAACTTAGTGCGGCATATGCAGGTGAATTGAGGTGTGGGTTCTCGAACTGAATGATGTCAACATCCGTCTGTTCTACGATGGGGAACTAAGGTACCAACACCCCGCCATCGCATTAGTTGAAGGCAAGCGCTTTCTCTTTGGACGCGAAGCAATGGCTCATTTTCGTATTGACCCTGCGATCTGCCACTCCCAATATCTCCAGAAAATCAATCAGGATCGAATCTCCTTAGATCGCAGACTGGAGATTACACAGGCTGATCTACTGTACCGGCACTTGCTCCAAATTCGTAGCGAAATAACACTACAGTCTTCCGATCCGGTCTGGGTCGTCGTCGCGAGCGACACGACGATGGACCAGGTCAGTTTGTTGCTCTCAATTCTGCAAGCAGCAGAAATCACTGTAGTTGACTTTATCGATTCAGCTCTCGCCGCAAGCTCCGTTCAAGAAGTGCCCGATCAAGCTGTATTTCTGGATATGGGATTGCATCGAACCTCTGCCTCGACTGTGCATTATGGTGATAGGTTCGAGGTAAAAAGCGCTAATTCGATCGTCGGCGTCGGGCTGGTTTCCTTCGTGAATAACTGGATAAATACGGTAGCAAATCGCTCTTTGTCTGAATCACGTTTTGACCCGCGGACGTTTGGGAGCACTGAACAACAGGTGTATGAGCAACTTCTGACTCAGATCAACCAAGAATCTGACATCCTCACACTAGAAATTGAACATCGGGATGAAACCAGACAGATCGTAATAAACAGAAGTGACTTGGCTGAAGCGTCTGAAGGACTGTTTCATTCGTTGTTAGATGGGTTAACAAATTCTGAAAGCATCGTTCTCACTACACTGACGGCGAGTCTACCGGGGATTAAAAACTTTCTATTGAGCCAGGGACATAACTTTCATGTTTGTAACGAGCTCTGGTCGAACGATGTAGTCTCACAATTTCCCGTACGAGAAGACTTTTCGGTGGAAGAACGGCAGTTCTGGCGACAGATACCGGAGGTTGTTCCAGAAGCTAAGCCCTTAGCTCGTGAAACAGAGGTTGAGCCAGAAGTTAAAGAGCCATCTCACATTCTCTACGGTGAAATTGCCTATCCTCTAGACGCAAGTTACACAGCTTTTGGCGAAGAATCAAGTCAAGCTTTGTTCTCAATTGATAAGCAAGATGGGTGCTGGATACTCAAACCAGAACCTCAAATCAAGGTGGTCGTAGACGGTCGGCCCGTCGATGATGCAGTACAGTTGGAGCTAGGTACATCAATTCGTGTTGACCAATACGAGTACAAACTTATCTCGGTAATGCATGGCTAGAGCTAGAAATCGCGAAATAAGCAATTTCACTCTCCCATTTCTCAGTGTAATGACTGGCGGCTTTGGTGCCGTCGTAATCATCTTTCTGATGATCAAGCCAGCTAGTGAAGATCCCATTCAGACTTCGCCCGAATTGCAATCTGAGTCTCGGCAACTCGACTATCAAGTACGCACCGCCGAAGAAAACCTCACGCGTCTTCAACAGCTCATTGAAGCATTAAAGAAGGAAATTACCTTAACCGAAAAACGCATCGACGAGTTGATAACTGAGTCCGATATCAAGGAAGAGGAAGTCACGGAAGAACAGGAGAATCTTGAGGAAGTCGAGGAAGAGATCGATGAATTGAATACAGAAGTCGAAGAGCGAAAAGAACGCGTAGTCTCACTCCAACAAGACGCGGACCAAGCCGCTCGTGGTTCAACGATCGAAGTGATTGGCGAAGGAGATCGCCAATATTTGACTGGAATGTTTATGGGCGGCAATCAGATTCTCATTGCGCTGGATACCTCAGCGAGCATGTTGGACAGCAGCATCGTGAATATATTGCGTCGTCGGAATATGGACCGCGAACGTCAGTTACAAAGTCCGAAATGGCAACGCGCCATAAGTACAGTTGAGTGGTTAGTGGCGAATGTGCCGCTGCAAAGTCAGCTTCAAGTCGTTACATTCAACGAAACCGCGGAATTTATCGAAAGTCCAAATCGTTGGATCGACGCATCCAATGGCGCTTCGTTGAGATCCATACTAGAAAAACTGAGGGATACCGTCCCATCCGATGGGACCAATCTTGCGGCACTGTTCGATTTGATTCGAGGCATGCAACCCCTACCCGACAATCTATTCCTCATCGTCGATGGATTGCCTACCATGGACAACCGAAGCACCAATCGCACGACAGTTACCGGTCGCCAGCGAATTCAGATCTTTAACCGAACGATTGCCAAATTACCGTCAGGCATTCCCGTAAACGTGATCCTGTTTCCACTTGAGGGTGATCCGCTAACACCTGCCTCGTATTGGAACCTCTCGAATGTCACCGGTGGCACCATTCTCTCACCTTCTGCTGATTGGCCATAGGTATGCGTCGTCCGGTCCAGGAGATGAGTCTTAGTTTCCTAGATGTAATCTGTTGTGGTTTTGGGGGAATCATCCTCTTACTAATGATCACCAAGATTAGTCTGCCGCTTGATGTGATTGAGCAGGTGGATGATCTTTCGGAGCTAGTTGCTGAAAAGGAACAAATACTTGAAGAAATACTTGATGAGACCATAGAACTCGAGGAAGTTCTGGATACTTCTGAAGCAGATCTTGCCAAGTTGATTCCCGAATTGGACTCACTGGAGAAAAGGCTGGACGAACTAATTGAGGAATACGACTCGATCAGTGAACTTTCCGCGGCTAAAGCAAAAATTCACAACGATCTGCTGATCGCGCGGCAATCACTCACCGATGAGATGGCGAGACTGCTCGGTACTGGTTTTAAGCGTAATAACAACACTATCGGCGGCATCACCGTCGACAGTGAATACATTATTTTCGTCATTGATACTTCTGGTAGTATGCAATTAGGTGCATGGGCTGAGGTGGTCGCTAAGGTAGAGGAAGTGCTAAATGTCTATCCGAGAGTAAAAGGCATTCAGATCATGAATGACATGGGTGACTATATGTTCACAAACACTCGCCACCAATGGATTGACGACACTCCGGCACTAAGAGAACGAATAGTTAATCGGCTTCGCGGTTGGAAAATCTATTCAAATTCAAGTCCAGTAGAAGGAATCGAAACCGCGATCTCACACTTCTATGATCCCGATAAACTTATCAGTATTTACGTGTTTGGCGACGATTTCCAGGGACGATCGGTGGAGGATGTGGTAGACCGAATTGATGCTGTAAACGTTGCGGATGAGAACAATAATCGGCGCGTAAGAATTCACACCGTTGGATTTCCCGTCTATTTTGATGCCGGATATACAGCAACGGGCGTTTACATGTTTACACTACTAATGAAAGAGTTGAGTTACAGGAATAACGGTACGTTCGTCGGATTGTCGAGAATACGCAGATGATCCACCCAAAAGACATGCTGAATAAACCAAAGAAAGTCGTTTTTCACTGGAGTCTAGTTGCAACTGTGGTTTGCTTTGTCGCGGGCTGCGGGTCCCAGACATCCATTCAACTAGAACCAGATCTCCCTACACCGCTGATTCAGAGCCTTCCTTTGAGCGTCGGCGTTTACTATCCCCCAGAGTTAGAGAACTTCGAGTTCAACGAAAAAATGAAAGGAATCGGTTCCTTTAAGATCGGTCTCGGGCAAACTCAGACTCACTTGTTCCGTACTGCATTTGAAGCGCTGTTCGACGAGGTCGTGCCCATTCAATCCTTTGACACTCAGCCACCTGGATTGGATTTATTACTCGTACCAAAAATCCATGAGGTACAAATCTCTGTTCCCCAGCAGACTAGAACTGAACTCTACGAAGTTTGGCTTCGCTACTCAATCGAGATGTTCACGCCTACTGGACAGGAAATTCACAAGTGGGGTTTTGCCTCATATGGAGAAGTCAATACTCAAAACTATCAATTTCTTTCCAACGTCTCTGCACATGCGCTACAAGACGCATCCCAATGGGCAATCCGAGACGCGGTTGCGACCATTTCGTTCTTTTTAGTGAAAGAACCAAAAGTAAGAAATTGGTTAAATTCTCGAAATCAGGAGTAACTCCCGCATGATTCAGAAAACACTCGGTTTGCTATTCATAGGTCTTGTGCTCCTCTCGCAATCCAGTTGTGTCTCTACGACGCTCCAACAAATTCGTGAAGCGGACAGTGCTATTCGTGACCACGAGTCAATAGCCGTCCTAGGTCGGCTCCATCAGACCAACAACGAGACTGAAATGAACTTCGTGAATTGTGTCGCGGAGAAGACTGCCCAAGGGGTGAATAGCCTGAATGTCGTGCAACCGCAGGCTTTTCTCGATTCATTCTTTCCTTGGTTTGAACCGAAGACTGCACCGCGTCGAACCGAAGAACTCCTGAGTTTCTTAGAGACACCGATCTTGTTGAAACGAATCCGAGATATCGGTTTACGTTATATCGTCTGGATCGATGGTCAGACGGAAAGAGTTGATCAATCAGGTACCATGCAATGTGCGATTGCTACTAGCGGTGTCCCTGCTTGTTTTGGTTTTCTATCATGGGACGGAGAGTCGAACTACGAGGCCACTGTTTGGGATGTTGAGCGCGCGCTTACGGTGGGAAAACTCTCATCAGAGGCATCCGGGACATCTTTCATCCCAGCCATTGTTGTACCAGTTCCGTTCATAGCGAGAGTTCAATCGACGGCTTGCCGAACGATGGCAGATCAACTGCAGGGATTCATTGCTGGAGTTGATCCCGAACCAAGCTAGGAACAGGTCGAGTGCTGATTGTGCATTCTGATTTGAATTCTCCCAGTACGCTAGCAAAGATTCAGAATTTTTGCTAAGAAGATTCTTGTTTTTCATTAGTCGACGGACCTTGGATTGAACAGCTCTTTTAATTGCTTTTTGGGTCGAATGAGCAACTTTTCCTTTACGATATTCATTCTGTAAGACGAACAGAAAATCAATTCTCAGATCAATTCAAGGGACTATCTAATGCATGATCTAGTTATTCGTAACGGTACGATCGTTGATGGCAGTGGGAATCCACCATTTACCGGCGACTTGGCCGTGGATGGCCAGCAGATTAGCGAAATCGGTCGCGAAACCGGAAGGGGTAGACGTGAGATCAACGCCGACGGTCATTTTGTCACGCCAGGATTTGTCGATCTCCATACTCATCTTGATGCACAGATAGGTTGGGATCCCCAACTTCGACCAGTTTGCTGGCATGGAGTCACCACTGTTCTCATGGGAAATTGCGGGGTTACATTTGCTCCCTGCAAACCCAAAGATCGAGATTTGCTTGCGGGCATGATGGAAACGGTTGAGGACATTCCTAAGGATGCGATCCTGTCAGGTCTGCCTTGGGATTGGGAAAGCTATGGCGAGTATCTGAATTCGATTGCCACGCTAGGTCCAGGCCTCAATGTCGCAGGCATGGTCGGCCACTGTGCAGTCCGTTTCTATGTCATGGGTGAAAGGGCTGTGGAGGAACAGGCTACAGACGACGAGAAACAAGAAATAGCGAACATCGTGGGTCAATCAATTGCCGACGGCGCGGTCGGCTTTTCCACAAACCGATTTCCAAGTCATACCCTTCCTGATGGCAGGTCGATTCCAGGAACCTTTGCACACCACGATGAATTGATCAGAATCGCAGAGAAAGTCCGTCCACACGATGCTTTAATGCAAAACGTACTGGATTTTGATCGACTCGAACTAGAAAACGATGAGTTACTCAAGAAACTTGCAAACACCTCCAAGGTGAGAATCTTGTTCTCCTATGGTGTTGGTTCAGAAAACACATCGGGAGCTGAAGGCTGTGCATTTGTCGATGAACTGAACGGTGTCGATGCCGATGTAAGTGCATTAACCATTCCACGAGGAACCGGATTTTTATTCGGTCTACAGGCAAGTGTACCAGCGCTTGACATTTGGGGACAACGACGCCATTTGGGTACGCATTGGGCGAAACTCGCGGAGAACGATTTTGAGGGTCGTTGGCGACGCATACAGGATACTGAGAACCGCCAAAAATTGATTGCGGAAGCAAAACAACAGGACCATAGATTGCTTCGCCACTGGCTAAATCATTCTTACTGGTTAGGAGCAGAAGACACACCCAACTATTTGGCAAAACCTAGTGATTCATTGTTCGCACTGTCTGAAAATGCAGGTGAACATTGGTCTGAGACATTTATTCGACTCACATTAGAGAGTCAAGGCAAGGGGCTGTTCACTTGGCGAATGTACAACCGAAACCTAGATGCTGTATCGGATTTTCTGCCGCATCCAAACGTCTATCCCGGTTTAACTGATGCCGGAGCACATGTGTCACAAGTCATGGATAGTGGTGCACCTACCTTTATTCTCTCACACTGGGTGCGAGACCGAGGTATTTACAGCATTGAACAAGGGATACAGAAACTCAGTTCTGGCCCGGCTCGTGTCATCGGTTTGAAGAACCGAGGTTCGTTGAAAGTTGGCTACGCAGCCGATGTAAATGTCTTCGATCTTAATAGCCTCAACGAGGGATACCCATATCTAGTTCACGACTTTCCAGGAGGTGCTCCTCGCTTCTTACAAAAGTCAACCGGATATAAGGCAACCATCGTCAATGGCGTGATTAATGTCGAGGATGGCGAGCTCACAGAAGATCGAACAGGAAAAGTGCTTCTGCATGGGAAGTAACAGTACGATGTCTCAGTGACGTCGCAAAGGCGTGTTAGAGCAGTTCTACCGCACAATCTCAAATCAACAAGGTTAAACACAAGACTGATAAACTAGGTTAACCAAAGTCTGTCTAAGACCATTTGTTCGGTCTAACAAGCACCCAAAATGCCAAATCCCACTTCAGAGAGATTTCACCGCGCGTTAGATAACCTCGTGGATGAGCTCAAAGAGGATCGACACATCGTCGCAGCGATCCTATGTGGTAGCCTAGCCTACGACGAAGTATGGGATAAGTCAGATATTGATCTGCATTTAATCAGTACCGATGATAAAAAGAACATCCG
>MPMU01000075.1 GCA_002238665.1 Gammaproteobacteria bacterium bin55 | reverse complement strand
AGCTTTACGGCGACCAACAATTGAAATCAAGTGACGTAGACGGATCGGCCGTTCCTCTAAGTCACTCACTTGCAAAGATCCGTTTGTTCTGATAATCGGCTACTAGAGAGATCACTTCAGTAAAGAGCTACAAGCTCATTCGGTCGTGTCGGTCGTGCATGTCTCTCGGGGTTCATCTGAGTGATGAATGAGAACTACGATTGGAATCATTTCAGACGGTGATACAACAATGGTCCGTATGTGGGTATGTGGATCGTAGTCTGCATACTCTACAGGGCCAAGTCGCTTGGGAAGGATCTGACAATTCTTTTTAGTTTTTCACAATTTGCGCCCATACCCCATTGACTACTCCTAGTGCTGGCGCAGGTTCAGGTTTAATTGAATTAGAGCTTCTAATAGTTGTGTCTTGATGTATTGAACAGGTACTTGAGCACAATAATGTATAGGAAAGTGTGATTAATTTTTCATTGTAACGTTGAACTCAACTGTCATGATACGGACATCAAAATAAACCCCGAAAGGCTTGATCCGATATGGCAACTTCCGTTTTCACCCCTTACATGAACATCTTCCACAGCGTGGGTGGTCGTTCTGGTTCAGATTGCACCGCACGGACTAGGCTGTTTCGCGAACAGATGGAGAGCGTCATACCTTGGCAACGGCTTGAGGATCATCTTCGTCCGCATTATTACGCTGGCCGGCGTGGTCGACCACCGATGCCGCTCATGCGGATGCTTCGTATCCATATGTTGCAACGTCTGCATGATTACAGTGACGCACAGGTGTTGGAACAACTCACCGATTCCCTCAGTGCCATGCGTTTCTGTGACTTGGACCCGACGGCGGATGCCATTCCAGAACGGACGGTGCTGGTCAAGTTCCGCGCCTGGCTAGAACGTCTGGGTTTTGCCGAGCTACTGACCGAAGCCGTGGATGAAGCGCTGGATCGCATCGGTATGGAATTGAAAGTGGGGACCTCGGTGGATTCGACGCTGATCGCCGCCTCTGGCTCCACCAAGAACCAAGCCGGCAAAAGGGATCCGGACATGTCGTCGACGAAAAAAGGCAACCAATGGCATTTCGGTATGAAGTTACATGTGGGGGTGGACGCTGAAACCAACCGCATCCATGCTGCGGTGTCCACGACTGCGAAGGAGCATGACGCGACGGTGTTGCCGAGTCTGCTACATGGGCGGGAGCAGATCGTGTTGGGCGCCAAGGCATACCCTGGCCAGACCGAGAAGATACTACAGGTTGCGCCGGCGTAGTTGGACCTGACGTTGCGCAAGGGGCATCGGAACCGTCCACTGACCGCGGCTGACGAGGCGATGGACCGTGTGAAGAGCCGGGTGCGGGCGATGGTTGAGTATCCGTTCCGGGTGCTCAAATGCCAGTTCGGCTATCGCCGGGTGCGTTATCGCGGCCTGCAACGCAACGCGTGGCACCAATGTGCCTTGGTGGCATTGATCAACCTCTATCAACTCCGTAAACCGTTGATGTCCTCACAGGGTTGATTGAGGGATCATTTCGCCCTGTTGAGGAGCGAGGGCTCCAAACCGGGCTCAAATACGCTCAGTAACGCTGAAATAGGCGAATTTTTCGCAAATTTCGCGCCAAAGAACCAATTTTCGATGCAAATTCATCAACAGAAATGAAATTTTCGAAGAACCGACCAATTCAATGAAAATAGTGAGCATTGATCACACGTTCCGTCACTAGATTCACTGGGATTTTTAAGCCAATACTGTTACCGTACATCCTGACAATTGATCCTCAACCGACGCTTCCTCTCGCAAACTTGAATTCTCCTTCGACAATAACGTTATCACTTCGGGGTTGGAATCTACGACGTGTACGTGTGTGACCTAAAATTCCACCAGCGACTAGAGGGCCGTTCCAAAAGCGGCTTAACCCTTTTCGGGCTAGTCGTTCCAATTATTGAGGCCACTTCTGAATTTTTAATCAGCGCTGGCCTCAATTTTTTTTAGGAATTACGTACTAGATTACACAAATTAAGCGCATCCAGTTGCCGGTGTTCAAAGCCAGATCTACGTTCTAGTCAGTCTCAGATTTACCGTCTCGGTCGCGCGCGCTTGGGGTAACACCACTCCTTTTTTGGTTTCAGCTTGCCCTGAAGGATCGCTTTTACAACAATCTCGCGTGTGTCCTCAATCGGTTGTATGTCGTCTTTATTGCGGTTGGGCATCAACACCAAGGCCACAAGCTTGACTTCTCCCCTTTTTCCAGTATCTGCTGTTGAAAAGTCTCCATAGAAACAGGGTCTTCGCTTTCACTTGCTAACAACTGGATGATACCGTCCATGTTGGAACTATATTCTCTATGCGACTTAGACAAGCGCCACTTATTCCGCTTGTAGTTCATGATAAATGGCATGAAGTGTATCGAATCGTTCTCGTCGTAATCCCTGACACCACGCCCTTGTTTCTTAATGTAATCTATGCCAGAGTCTTGGATTACGACAACGATTTTCTTATTCCACTTCTCAATAAGCGTCCCTTTTTTCAAGAGTTGTTGGGTGAGGGTTTTGGTATATTCATTGGCCCAATTAAATCCGTATGTCGCAGGTGGCACCCCTTTCATGGTGTGCTTCGCTCGAAAATGCTCTATTGCGGGCCACGGTGAGCCGGTTGTTCCGTTAGCCTGGATTTCTACGCAGACAAAATTATCCAGTTCTCGATTCCCGTTAGGTAACACTGCCACATAGTCGATATTTCCACGGTCGCCAAGACTGACTTCTGGCACCCAAATTGCCTTCCTTCCAGAAAAGTACCGATCTTCAATGGTCTTGAACACGATTGGTTCCTTGAACCTTTCGGGGCAGATGATTACAGGCTGTTCTTTGTGTCCGAGAACACAGCTTCCGATTTTGACCTCCGAATTACTCTTTCGGAACTTTGTGCATTCTGAATTTAAGAAGCGGCAATGCTGGTTGTCAATTGCTTTTACTTCTGTTCTATTTAGATTTTTGCCGGTACTAAATCCAAAAACCTCGTATGGAATACGTCCCCTAGGCCTAGACATCATTCATGCGCTTATAGGCTAGTTTGTTGTACTCCTCCGATATATCAAAACCAAGACCACGAAACCCGTTTTTTACTGCGGTAAAAACAGTTGTGCCGGTGCCGGAGAAAGGGTCAAGTACCAATCCTCTCTTGGGTGTTGTGCAGAGTATCGGTGTCGTTACAAGCTCTTCTGGAAAAACCGCACAATGATTGTCCTTCCGCCACTTGTCTTCTGGCACGATGTTCCAAACATCGGACGGGAGAAACCCTTTTGCAGACATCTTTAAAATGAAGAATCCTTTGGTTTCCAATTCTTTCGCACGGCCACTCATATTGGACTTGTTGCCGTGATAAGTTCGTTGTGCACCTCTGATTGTCATACGAAAATCAGTAATATCTCCTGCCTTAACTTCCTCCAATGCATTGTCAAGGGCTATTTTTGCCTGCTCTCGCTCTGTATCCGTTAAGGTGTCTGTGGATTCGATGTACTTGTAATATTTCTTACCGGAAACGCCCGTTGCGGAAACTATCTTGCCATTCCGGCTCATAGCCGGTTTCGGCGCAATTCTAACTGCGTCCGCATCGAAAAAATATCTTCGGTTTTTTACAAAATGGAAAATGTGCTCATGCAAATGGCGAAATTTATCCTTGGAAGATTGTGTGCCTTTCATCTTGTGCCATATCACATCTTGCCGAAGTATCCACCCATGGTCCTTCAATGCGAGTGCTACACGCCAGGGGACACCGACAAGCTCTTTATTTTCAAACTTGTCGCCAATGTTTAACCACAAAGAGCCTCCGGGTTTCAATAACCTGCGCACTTCGGTAAAAATCGAAACAAGGTTCGTAATGTAACTGTCTAGCTGTTTTTCCAGCCCAATTGCCACTTTCTCATACTGTAGATCGAAGTCGTACTCTCGTTGGTGGAAATACGGCGGTGAAGTCACCACACAGTCAATGCATGCGTTAGGCAATCCTCGAAGAATCGATTGGGAATCGCCAGTGACAAACGTATAGTCGCTTTGACCTGTTAGAACATCAGATACCGCCTTACTATGGCATTCAAACAGGTCTTTCATGATGGTTAAACTAGCGATTGATACGGCAACCGCTTATCTTCTAGATTTGACGCAATCGTACTCATTTAGTCAATCGTATCCGAAGGTCAATCGTTGTGCCGACCAGAAAACTCGTGTACGTATCGGTTCAAGTGCTTCACGCTCATTTGGTGATAGGTGCCTTGATAACCGCGCGTGAGCAACGCCCAAAACGATTCCACGCCGTTCGTGTGGGCTTGCGCCCAGACATATTCTCCTACGCTCTCCTGATCATACTTATTGCTATTCGTGGGCAGTGATTCGTAGACCGTCGCTTCGTCCGTGTAAACCGTCGCCCCTTGCTCTGTTAATTGCTCGACGAAGGGGTGAATGGTCTTTGCATTCGTGCGTTCTACCACTTGCACCGATACTTTATTCGATGCATGATCCTTTGCCTCTACAACGGCTGCTTTGCCGATCGTACCACGACCTTGCTTTAGTTTTTTTGACTCGTTTTTGTTACCTTCCTTCCCGCGCATGTAAGTTTCGTCCTCTTCAACCGGTCCACTGAATAAACCATTGTTGTCAACCCATGTTTCACGGAAGCGATGTGCTGGGTGCCACGCTGATTGTTGCGTGAAACCGAGGTCGCGGTGTAGCTTCATGCTCGATACGCCTTTGATGTTCGTTTCGAGTAAATAAATCGCAATCGCCCACACTTGATAACCGAGTGGTGTTCTATGCATGTTGTATCGGTCTTGACCGAGAAGGACGCTCTGCTTTCCCGGTACAAATAAGGTGTTGGCTTGCGGTTCTTACGTTCGTGAATGTTCGTCGAGTTGCACTTCTGTCAGTTAGTCGTCCCTTCCCAACGTTGCAGCTCAAACCACTTTTCGGCGGTGCGGTCGTTAGGGAACATATGCATGATCTCTATGAGATTCATGCCTTTGCAGTAAAACTTGCCAGGTGCCTTTTGTGTCATATATACCTCGTGTTTACAGGAAGTAGGTTACACACTCTTGGCCTATTAGTCAAGAGATTGACGATGCTTTGTGTATTTTAGTATGTAATTCCCAAAATCTAGATTTGTCTGCTCTGATAGACGGACTTTATAGGAGTAAATGCGCATGATTTAAACTTGGCAAAAGTTCAGCGGAGGATTCACGGATCGACGGACTCTCATAACTGATTCAATAGTACCCTCTAAATGTATAGTTTCAAAATCGTTACTGAATTTCTATGGCACTAATCTATAGAAGCCCCTTTCGAATCTTATTTGTCTCTAATTCTCTGATACAGCACTCCTTATGGCAATCCAACTACCTTCCGTCCACGAAGTACTGTACGACCCTAGTATGGAAGAACTGCGAGATCAATACGGCTTAAATGCGCTCACAGAGGCGATTCGAACCATTCAGGACTCTCAAAGAGTGTCTGTTAAATCAAAGACCATGATGTCTACTCCGACGCCTCAGGATTATGTCTCGCTCGTAAGTTCGTGGCTGGCGTCCAATAGGTCAGGAGGTTATCGAAGAGTTTTTAATCTCACTGGTATTGTGTTGCACTCAAATCTAGGGCGCGCACCGATTTCACCAGCTGCAATTGAAAAAGTATCAGCCATCGTCAGCAATCCATCGACTCTGGAGTTCAATCGGCAAACAGGTAAAAGAGGTCACCGAGACGATGTTGTTAAGGAGAGACTGTGTCATCTGATCGGATGTGAGTCAGCCACATTTGTAAATAACAACGCGGCAGCCCTTCTGCTAGTCGTAAATACGTTCGCTAAGGGTAAGTCTGCAATCGTCTCCAGGTCGGAATTGATTGAGATTGGGGGAAGTTTCAGACTACCGGAAATCATCGAGAGTTCTGGTTGCAAACTCGTCGAAGTAGGTACCACAAACCGTACTCATCTAAGAGATTACGCCAACGCAATCTCTAGTAATGTTGGGCTAATACTCAAAGTTCATCAAAGTAACTTTCGAATCGAAGGATTTACCAATGAAGTCGATACACCTTCTCTGGCTGAATTAGCACAACAATCAAATCTGCCCTTGGCGGTCGATCTTGGTAGCGGTGCACTAACCAACCTTGACCAGTTTGGATTGCCCAACGAGCCGCAACCACAAGATGTACTAAAGCAAGGTGCTGACCTCGTGACTTTTTCGGGAGACAAGCTACTAGGCGGACCTCAAGCTGGAATTGTTGTCGGTTCAAAAAAGTATGTAGATGAACTTAATCGAAACCCGTTGAAACGAGCACTTCGCCTTGATAAACTCACGCTAGGACTCTTAGACCAAACTTTGAAAACGTATGAGAATCCCGACGATATAAACAAGCAGATACCTCTGTATCGAACTTTGTCCACACCGACGCGGCAGTTGAAGCATCGCGCAAACATGGTCCAATCTAGACTAGCAGAACTACTTCCTGAACATGACGTAACCATCGAAGCATCCAAGTGCCAATTGGGCAGTGGTTCTCTTCCTGAACAATCACTGAATTCAATCTGTGTATCAATCTCGGCTTCCACAGAATCACCTCTAATGGGGTTGAGTGAACGCTTACGAGCACTATCCATCCCTATTATTTCCCGCATCCACAAAGGCGCGATCAAGCTTGACATGCTCACGGCAGAAGACTTAGACCAACTCCTGGAAACACTTGGAGAACTGAATTGATTGTCGTTCTTGCTGGCCATGTTGACCATGGTAAAACCTCTTTAGTTCAAGCAATTACCGGTGTAAATACAGACTCGTTAGCAGAAGAAAAGCGTCGTGGGCTGACAATAGATCTCGGATTTGCATATGCGGACCTTGGCGGCCAGCGAATTGGATTTGTCGACGTACCAGGTCATCATCGGTTTATTCAAAACATGATCGCAGGAGTCGCAGAAAATCAACATGCACTTCTGGTCATTGCAGCAGACGATGGAGTCATGCCGCAAACAATTGAGCATCTTCAGATTCTTTCATTACTCGGGATCAAGCAAGGTACTGTAGCTATCACGAAAACTGATCTGGTGTCGCAAGATCGTCTCAACGAACTGAGAGACGAACTAAGGTTCTTGTTTGAAGGCTCGTGTCTCCAAGGAAGTCAGATTATCGAGACCTCTACCCAAAACGGCACGGGGATTCCGAAGCTTTTAGAGGCAATTCAATCATGTGCAGAGAAACACGCTGCGCAATCGGAAAGTAGCTGCTTTCGTTTGGCCATTGATCGTAGCTTCTCGTTGGCTGGTCAAGGAACGGTCGTTACTGGAACCGTGAATAGTGGAAATGTATCGATCGGCGAATTTCTTCATCATACTGGTACTAATCAAAGGGTCCGAGTTCGTAATCTGCACGTCAATGATTCTGATGCAGAAAGCGCTCATGCCGGTGATCGATGTGGAATCAATCTTGCGGGAATTGATTCAAAGGACATCCACAGAGGTACGTGGTTGTGTGCTGAGGAAGGTTTGCTCGCGACGGATAGGTTCTTTCTCCAGCTTGAGGTAGTTTCTGACTTCCAACGAGAGGTCAAGCATTGGCACTCAGTACATGTATATCATGCGACATCCCACGCTGAAGGGCATCTTGGACTTCTAGGTGGTCCAAGATTAAAGCGTGATGAAAGTGCGATTGTCGAAGTCACCTGCTCTGATCCTATTCATGTAAAAATCGGCGATCGAGTCATCATCCGAGACCGAGATTTACAGGGCACCATCGGCGGTGGTGAAGTCCGCGGAATCCCGCAAGAGAAGCGTAAATCTCGGGTCGAAAATCGAATCTGGCGACAAGCGCTATCGTCTGAAGAGTCACAAGAGAAGACTAAGTTGCTTACTCAGCTTGCTAGACATGAGGTTGTCGACCTAGATCACTTTAGAAGAAGCTGGAATGTGCCAGCGGAACAGTTCGCAGAGTCAATCAAGTCCACAAACCTTATGCAAGCAGATACCAAGGCGATGGAATCAGATTCCTTCAATCAGCTTGCTTCACAAGTTAAACGAGTTCTAAAGGCTTTTCACAAAGGTCACCCAGACCTCCCCGGCGCAAATTTTGAGCGCTTGCATCAACAAATCAGCTCCGAAACCCGGACTCTGCGTTTTGTACTAGAGTACCAAGTTAACTCGCGAACATTGAAACTAAATCAAGGTCAATACGCGCTAAACGAATTTCGCCAATCTAAATTCAATTTTGATGAAGGACTATTTCGTCGTATAGAACCTCTAGTCAATAGACCACATCCGATGAGTCTGGGAGACCTGAGTAAGGAATTGAGAGTTCCACTGAGCCGACTTGATCAAGAATCCAAGAAGATGGCCAGAGCTGGAGTTGTAATACGGATCAGCGACAGAAGATTGATCCACCCTTCACAATTGGATAAATTCGTCAGTCTAGCACGTGAGCTATCTTCCAATCAAGAACTGACTGTAGCAAGATTTCGAGATAAGACTAAATTGGGTCGAAACACCGTCGTCCAATTACTTGAGTACTTCGATCAAATAGGCTTGACTAAACGAGTAGACGATCAGAGAATAGTGATCAAAGAGAAAACAGTCGCATGACTCAAGCTCACTATTAGTTTGCATTGCATCGCAGAAATTAACATTAAATGCGGAAGAGAATCGTCTCCGGTGGGGCGCGCGGTCTTCAAAACCGTTGAGATGCCGCAAGGTGTTTGGTGGGTTCGACTCCTACCTCTTCCGCCATATATTCAAAAGGGAGATATAGCGATTAGTTGACAAAATAGCTGGTATTTATGGAACCTATCACAACTCGTCGGGGAACACTCCAGAGTTTAGATGGATGAGTTTACTTTTCAGCTTGAATGAAGGTTTCGAGCGACAGAATATTCAGCCCGGCTCGACAGCCTATTTGGCTTGATGGTGGGGAAGACAATCACGTAGAAAGAACTGACAAGGCAGGGCGAATAGAAATGACAGTGCACAAAAACTGGAAAGATAGCACTGTTTTCATAGGTGATAACCTACACATTATGAGGGGCATAAACTCAGGGCAGATCGACCTGATTTACCTAGACCCTCCGTTCAATAGCAATCACGACTATGCAGCTCCAATCGGTAGCGAAGCAGCAGGAGCCGCATACAAAGACACATGGACACTGCAAGATTTAGATGATGCTTGGTATGGCTACATAGCCGACAAGCATCCAGCTCTATATTCAATCCTTGACGCCAGTGGTCTTGCAACTGGTGATAGTGTGAAGTCGTATCTAATCTATATGGCCATTCGTATTCTTGAAATGAAACGGTTGCTGAAACCAACAGGGTCGATATACCTTCATTGTGATCCCACGATGTCGCACTACCTCAAAGTGGTGATGGACGCGATTTTCGACCGACGAAATTTTCGTAATGAGATTTTTTGGCAACGATATAGCGGGCGAGCTAAGGGGAACCAATACACACCGAAAACATTTGGTGTGCACAACGACAATCTACTCTTTTACGTCAAAAATAGAGAAACCAAATTAGTGGATCCCTACACAAGCCTGTCACCGGCGGATCTTGATACACAATACCCAAAAATTGATGCGAAGGGCAGACGCTACACTGAAATTGCCCACTTTCGTGGCAAGAACATGGCTCCACGCCCTAGTTTGTGTTACACATGGCGAGGCTATACGAATCCTCACCCATCCGGTTGGCGCGTCTGCTTGGATGTTTTGGAGAAGGAATATCAAGACGGTAAGGTCGTAATTCACAAAAACGGGCGATTGGAGCGAAGACGATTCTATGATCCTCAAAAGGGTGTAGTGTTAGGGAATATATGGACTGACATTCAACCGCCCAAGAAAGGAGAAGTAACAGGGTACCCGACTCAGAAACCGCTTGAACTGCTAAAGAGAATTATTAAAGCTAGCAGCAATAAGGGAGACGTTGTTTTTGACCCGTTCTGCGGCTGCGAGACAACGTGTATAGCGGCGCAGGATTTGGACCGCAAATGGGTAGCATGCGACATCAGCCAAATGGCTGGCGAGCTCGTGGTCAAGAGAATGGAAAAAGAACTCGGAATGTTCTACGAAGGCGAAGTTCGTAACGATTTTCCGAAGCGTACAAGTAATGATCTGACAGCAGAAGAAAACGAAGTCTTTGGCGACGCAAAAATTGAACGTTGCAACTCATTGAACAATAAATATCAGCTATTTGGTAAACAGGGTGGAAGATGCAACGGGTGTGGTCTGAAATTGGAATTTAAACTCTTTGAGATAGACCACATCATTCCACAAGTTCTAAACGGTTCTGATCATATAAGCAATCTCCAGCTTCTGTGCGGACCATGCAATTCAAGCAAGGGTGTGCGTCCTACGAACGAATTCATGGCTCAAAAACGAGATGAGTTAGAGAGGCAACTAAAAATCCATGATGGTCTGTTAAAGAAAAAACGTTGAGTAAGTAACAAAAGACAAAGAGAAAAAGAAGCTCGACCTAACAATGCAAGCGGAGTTGAATCTAGGTTGAGTGCCCAGGAATGTGGATGTGGAGCACACGACCCAAGATCTTGAGCGAATGCTACGAATGCTGGTGGATCGCAAAGTGTGTGGAAAGATTGAGGAAACTGGGGTGAATCTACCGCGTCCGATTGTCAACTAATCGCTAGGACACCTATTCAAAACCAAGACACTCCATGCGACGACCAAGTGAAATTAATCAACGCTCGATTTGTTGATGTTTAAGAACAACCAGAATAGTTGATTTGTATTTGATTTGCCAAACTCTCAAATAGACAAATATGCTTCACTTGGTTCTCTCGACTGAATTAGAGATTCAGAACAGTACACTAAACCAAGCAACCGCTATGAGACCTACGGTAAGACCAAGCGAGAGCTTCTGACCTATATCTCCTAACCATCTTGGATCAATGTAGCCAACCACAAAACCAAGCCCTAGACCGGCAATCAATCCCATCAGGTGGCCAACTACGTCGGTATTACCAGTTCCCAAACCAAACAAAGCGAAAAAAGCTACAGCAGCAATTATTGGAGCGTAATTCAAGGACATACTGCGACCTTTGACGAACCTCCTATTAGCCACATAGCCACAAATTACCCCCACACCTCCGAAAATCGCTGTTGAAGCACCGATTGCAGAGAAAGTGTCCGGTTGTACGACAGCGTTCAGAGTATTCCCGAATGCACCGCTTAACAAAATCAGAAGTAGCCCAAATCCAGTTCCAAAATATCGGCATGTAACCCAAGCTACAACACAACCAAAGATGGAATTGGCGAAAATGTGCGTGAAATCGGCGTGCAATGTCAACGCGGTGATAGTCAACCACCAGTGTCCGTCAAAAACCGCACCAGCCTGTAACGCGCCATAACCAAGTACTCGACCGAAGGTACCCTGATCAAAGAGAAATACAGACCATATCAGTGCTAAGAATCCTGCAATTCCTAACCAGGAAACTCTGCTCAGTGGTGGGTCCGCCGATACTTTGGCACGACGATTTTCAGCACGATATAACCGAAGTTGCTCAATAGCAGGAGCAGCGGTCACCTTTGGTGTGAGCAGTGTATAACCCCAAAACGATCTTCGAACTTCAGTTTTGAGACCTACGGCAATAAGGACAAGCTCGAGCTCATTGATCTCATTCATCGATCTGACATGTGCAATAACTACCCAATCGGACTCCTCTCCGTCCGCTCCATTGCCAGGTGGTGATGAACGAAATGGCAAATTAACTCAAAACCCAAAAATTACAATAGTTAGCTAATAGTCACACGAGGGCTTGATGTGGGCGACGAAATTCAGAGTCGGCACTTTGAAGCAACTGATTTCAGTCTCTTCAGATCTAGATTAGACGAAGAAACTGCACATATCAAGCATGTGTTCGAAGCTAACGAGTTTAGCGAACGCGGTGATATCGTCGGTTTTGAATTGGAAGTTTGCCTGATAGACTCCAATGGGTATCCCGCACCGAAAAATAAGGTTCTACTGGACGAATTACGAAATCCGTTAGTCGTTCCAGAATTAGCCGAGTTTAACGTTGAATTCAATGGCAGTCCAGCGGCGTTGACAGGTCATGTATTTTCTCACCTACATGACGAGCTTTACTCAACATATCGGAGTTGCGCGGAAGCTGCTCGCGAACTCAAACTTGGTGCGGTAGCTATCGGGATTCTGCCCACAATCAAGCCTTATCTGCTGAATTCGAGCTACATGTCTGAAATGGTTCGATATCAAGCACTCAATGATCGACTCATGGCTTTGAGAGACGGCGAACCGCTTCACATAGATATCGAACATGACGAGCGTCTGGCTTTCACACATAGCGATGTGATGTTAGAAGCTGCTACCACCTCGTTCCAGATTCACTTGCAATGCAAGCCAGACCGAGCGGCAGACGACTTCAATGCTGCTCTTTTAGCCTCTGGTCCAATGGTAGCGTTATCAGCAAATTCACCCTTCCTCTTTGAAAAGTCACTTTGGCACGAAACTCGTGTGCCGTTGTTCGAGCAAGCCGTTGCTCTCGGAGAGCGTTATCTCCCGCGAGTAACGTTCGGACAGTCATATATCAAACAGTCCGTATTTGAGATCTTCGAGGAAAATCAGAGGTCTCACGTCATCCTTCTACCTTATGTTCGACCAGAAGCGATGATGAAATTCTCTCACCTGCGGTTTCACAACGGGACGATTTGGCGATGGAACAGGCCGTTGATTGGCTTCGACTATGATGGTCAATTGCATCTAAGGATTGAACATCGAACAGTACCCGCAGGACCAACCATTATTGATTCCATCGTGAATTGTGCCGCGTTTCTTGGGTTTGTTAGAGTGCTTAGTGGTTCGCTCTATGATTTAGAAAAACGACTGCCGTTTGAACAGTGTCGAAGTAATTTCTACAACGCAGCCAAGTATGGGATGGACGCCACGTTTCATTGGTTTGAAGGCAAGGAGATTTCCGCGCAGAAGCTCTTACTAGAGGAGCTACTTCCCGCAGCTCGAGAACATTTGCTACAACATAACATTCCACTAGCGGAAATCGATCGTTTTTTGAGTATTGCAGAACATCGGGCGCGTTCAAAACGGAACGGCGCTCGTTGGCAGCTCGATTGGATTAAACAGCATGGAGCAAATTACCCAGCAATGACGTTGGCCTATATGCGTAATCAGGAAACTGACGAACCGGTACATACGTGGCCGCTGAACTAGCCCTCACCGTTCGCAAGGAAATACACAACGATGTGCTTGAATGTGAAGCACACCAGTTAATTCAGTATTTCCACAATCCAGTTTTATTCGATCTGTCCAACGGACATCCTCCCCTATTCGTCTCAGTACTTCTGCACGGAAACGAGATCACGGGTTGGGACGTCATGCGTGAATACATAAAGAATCACGACATGTCTCAACCCCATAACTCTCTCGTACTCTACGTGGGTAACGTCGATGCGGCTGCGCAAAATCAAAGAGCTTTGGACGGACAACAGGATTTCAATCGCATCTGGTATGGAATTGAAAAACCTGCACAACGACATGCGCAGCGTGTAGTAGAGATCGCTCGTTCATTAGAACCTCGTTTCGCGCTGGACATCCACAATAACACAGGCAAAAATCCGGCTTACTCAGTACTCACTCATCGCAAACGTCACATTCTCCATGCGGCCCGACTTTTCAGCGATATTGCACTATTTTCGACGGTTCCGCACCCAATCATTTCAAGACGGCTGAATGAATTCTGTCCAGCACTGACAATCGAAGTAGGTTTGCCTGGGAGAAAAGATAGCTTTGATCGCACCTACGCCTTCGTAAAAACGCTACTCAAAGAAGATTTCCAGAACATGATTCATCCCGAAGATTTAGCCATGTATTGGACAGTGGCCAGAGTAGAAGTCGAGACTGAGCTACATCCAAATTTCGATACATTCCCTGAATTGAATCCGACGCTCGAGAGCATGAATTTCAATCTCGTGCCGGCTGGGACCCAAATTGCCACAAATTCACGATCTGATTGGTCGTTGCGAGTCTACGACAACGCTCTAGAAGATGTCACCGACAAGTATCTGGTGCATAACGGATCCAACGTGTATATACAGAACGATGTTGTTTTAGGTATGTACACCCAACACAAAGGAAATGCGTACAAAGATTGCCTTTGTTACTTCCTACAAGCAAACCCGAGCCATTGAGCTCGAAACCCAAACCCTATTTGATGATTTGGTTTGGGTCGTTAGCTGAAGTTACCTCACCGACCAAAGCGGCGTCGGTATAACCGGCATCCTTGAGTTTCAGCAGACACGACTCTGTATCGTTTGTAGCAATTGACACCAGTAGACCTCCGCTAGTTTGTGGATCAACAAGGAGCTTTGTCACGAGTTGCTCCACATCTTGGTCTATTTCCCAGTCAGCCAACGCTTGTTCGTTATTGTCTTGAAGAGAGCTCTGAATCCCAGTTGCCATTGCATTCCATGCACCTTGAAGGATTGGGACTTGAGATGATCGAAGCGTTGCTGACAAGTTCGAGCTGCGGCACATTTCGCTCAAGTGACCAACCAAACCAAATCCTGTGACATCGGTGCATGCACCCACGTCGAATTCACTAAGAATTTGAGCTGCAGTTGAGTTGCTTACGTTCATTTGCTCGACTGCTTCGCACATCTCTCTTGCAGGAACTTTACTTTGCATAGCACCTGCAAGGAGTACTCCCGTACCGACTGCTTTCGTTAGGATCAGTTTGTCTCCATCACGCATACCACCTTTCAGCCAGGGACTACCGTTCAAAGAACCAGTCAGTGCAAATCCCAAACTGAGTTCCATGCCTTCTGCCGAGTGACCACCAACCAATTGGACTCCAGAGTGTTGAAAGACATCCAGTGCACCAGACATGACTTGGTACAGATCCTCTTCCATAAGAGCATCTGACATGACAGGTACCGTGACTAAAGCCAATGCAGTTTTAGGTTCGGCATTCATGGCGTAGAGATCGTTCAACGCATGATGTGCACAGATTCGTCCAAACATCCAAGGGTCCGATAACATGGACCTGAAACCATCAATGGTGAGAACTAATTGATCCGATGGTGAGTGAACCACCGCGGCATCGTCACCGATATAACTCTCGGTTACCGTCGAACCAAACACCCCAAGACGGCGAAGTACACGCTCGAGTACATTTGCTCCCAGCTTAGCTCCGCACCCGCCACATCTCATGGATTCTGGAATTTCAATGTCCATGGTCTTCGCATAGGTCGGCTGTTCTTCACGCATGTGAGGTAATTCCTGAAACTTCACCATGAAACGCTTGTCGATCCAGTGCTTCCAGGTACAGCCAATCTTGTTAGTCCCTAGATAGTTTCGGCGAGTGGCGAGCACCCGATCGCTGGATAAGCGGAGCAGCGCCAATGCGTGACGCTGAGGACGGAAAGGTTTTAGTTTGCCACCAATAGCATACGCACGCAGATTGTGGCTCAAAGGCGGACCCTCTCTTACTGCATAGACCCCAGACTTTGGTCGTCCCTCTGTCTGAAGTTCAACCACGTCACCAGCGCCGAATATATTGGCGTAATTTGGAGACTGTAGGTAATCATTGACCCACATGAACCCCTTTGCATTGAGCGGCAGGCTTGTGTTTTGTAGCCATTTAGGTGCTTCAACACCGGTCACCCACAACACGCCATCAAAGAGTTTTGAGTCTTTGTTCTTGATGTTTATAACAACGTTATCACCGATTTTTTCGATTCGCTCAACTCTACATTGCACAGAGATGCGCGCATATTTTTTCAATTCCTTGGTCGCTTTCTTTTGCGCACCTATGCTCTGATTGATTAACACAGAGTCGTCAGCGGTTACTAATTCAATGTCAAACAAATCGCCGAACTGTTCCCTGATCGCAAACGCGAGTTCAACACTGCCAGGACCACCTCCTACGATTGCGAGACTAAAGGATTCCCTCTGCTTAGCTTCTGCGATCATTTCTTGCCATTGGGGAATAAATCGACCAATAGGTTTAACAGGTATCGTATGTTCGATTCCTGGCGTTTTCACACCAGGGACACCACCTGTATTCACGGATAGTACGTCGTACCTGAGCGTCGGTCTATTAGCAAACTGCACGACGTTCAAATCTGCATTGATACCAGTGATTTCATCGGCAATGAATCGACAGTCAGCTGCGGTACACAGCTTGAGGAGGTCAAAGTGAATTTCATCCCAGGTGTATTGGCCAGCGACATAGCCAGGTAACATACCTGAATAAGGAGTGTGTGGCTCGCGTGCAACCATAGTGAGCCGGATGCCCGGCTCAGGTCGCATGATGAAAGCACGCAACACCTGTACGTGCGCGTGCCCTCCACCAACTAAGAGTACATCTTTAAGGAAAGGTGCTTTGGTTTCCACCTATTTGGATTTTGTACCGCTAAATGCCAAACAGGGTTTCAAGAGGCTATTCGCCGCCTTCTCCCCTACGCTCTTGCCTTGATTTCCTGGCTTCACTGGCGAGCAGCGATGCGAGTTGCGTGTACTCATCAATACTTAAATTGCCACTTTGGTCCACATCCCCACGCTCAAAGTTTGCCTTGAGTGCC
>MPMU01000074.1 GCA_002238665.1 Gammaproteobacteria bacterium bin55 | reverse complement strand
GCAGGTGAGTCCCGGCCGTCGCTGGCTCGACTTGACACTGGTCTGGACGAACACAGCCATCACCTCCGTCACAGGGAGTTCGCGTTACTACGACTCTGCCAGAAGCGCCGGAAGTACGCTCACCTGGAACAACAGTAACACTACGCAGAGGCTAGACATGCAGTCACCCATGGGGGGATCTGGCCATCCCTTGCTCACGCTCACGGTCAATGGCGTTACGAGTGGGTCCTACCAAGTCCGCTTCCAGCACAATGGAGACTGGAAGTCAACGCACGATCGGCTAGCGAAGCTGGTCATGAATTTCTCGCCTTAGCAATAGGGGCACAGACCATGAAAACAAACCGACTTTCCCACAGTGCGATTCTGGTGGAGACGAACAGTTTTTCTAGATTGGTCTGAGTCCCACTGTGCATTCATAGACACCAGTAGAAAACGTATACCCGATACCATTGAAGACCTTAAATGGATGCAGACAGGAGTAAAGAAAATCACTGTGCTTTTAAGCGAGAGAGTGATTACTTTCATGTTTAGTCAGCCATACATCTCCATTGATATTGCGGCGATTCTGGATGACCCGAGATCATCAGTCGTCAATGTTCAGATGGAAAAGTAATGCAAGCTGGTATGCACACCGGGATTAAATAGTCTCGAGGGATGAGAAAGTAGCTGATCGCTGGCAAGAAATCGGAATGTTACTTGGGACGTTTCAAAGACGCAGGGACGATCGACTCATCGGTGAATCGCGACGGACTTCCAGTAGGGTTGGAAATTCCGATTGTCGGCAGGCTCTCTGGCGTGGGTCTGCTTGATACGGTAGCCTACCTTGGATTCGCACAAGGTGCCGGTGAGATGACTTTGTCGTCCATTCCGCTTAGGGTTTCCGGCGGGATTGTCGATACATTAGTGGTAGGTATCACGACAAAAGCGGCTGGTATCAACTAGATTCTCGTCGAACTGAGCATTGTCAAATTCGGTGAAAGGCTGGTGTTAAATGTGCTAGGTGAGGACAACATAAATCCACCAGCCGCGGATGTTAGGCAAGCACTGACCTGGATACTTCTCAATGCCTTGCAATCGAGTGTCCGTTGCTCAAGTCCCGGTAGATTTGTAGTACCGAACGCCTAGCTGCCAAGCAGTAAGAGAGGCAAGAAAAAACAATCCGCCAACTAGAGGCGCGAGATGCTGGAAAGTTCTCGATGATCCGAGTGGATCAGGGATGCCTATGACAGGAAGCAGCGGGAAGTATGCTACGCAAGCGATGGGAATGACATACGTGAAAAATCGTCGAAAATCTTCTTTGTAGATTGCCATAGGATACTGTGCAGTTTCGACTCCTCCATACGTTAGCACATTTGCGATTTCCAATGACTCTATGGTCCAAAAACTCATCGTAGCCTGCAGGATGAGAACCCCATAGAAAAACAGAATCGTTCCAATGATCGCAGTAAGTAGCGTGAAGAAACTCAGTATGGAAAAGGTCGAGTCAAGATGAATCAATCCAAGTACGAGCACCACTAGTCCTTGAAGGAATCGACCTAAGCGATGCATCTGCAGTTCCCATCCAGCAATCAGTACTGCTGTACTCCTCGGTCGCAGAAGGACGCGATCGAACTCACCAGTCTTGACTAACGAACCACCAAAAATATCGAAGCCTCTCGCAAATGCTTCCGTTAAGGCAAACGAAATATTCACGGTACCGTAGAACACTACTACTTGAGGTAATTCCCATTCGTTTAGATTTCCAAACCGATCAAATAACGCCAGAATGCCTAACGCTTCGATGCCGGTCGTGAGAAAGTGGCCAATCGTGAGGAAAACAAATGAGCCGCGGTACTGCATTTGACTGCGGATGCTGGTGCTAAGCAACCGAAAATAGAGTTGGATACCGTTGATCATCCGCCTTGTACCACAACTTTCTGCCTCGCAAAACTGAACAAGACGTAGGTGGATGCCAACAAGATCGCTACCCACCCAAATTGAAAAGTAATCTCTGCGACCGCTTGATCCGTTGCGATGTTTCCACTATATATGCGATAAGGTATGTCGCACAATCCGCGGAACGGTTGCCATTGCAGAAACGGTTGGAGCCAACTAGGGAAAAGCGGCAAGGGAATCACCATTCCCGAAAAAACGACGACCAATCCGTTCATCAGGCTAGCTACTCCTCGACCTTCAATCGTCCAGAACATTGCGCCAGCCATTAGGATGGTGAACACGCAGGAAAGCAACACAGTTGCGACCATAGAGCAAAGGAACAGAACCAAGGTAACCACATCCTCTGGCGGTTTTAGTTGCCACTCCTCTAATCCAATTAATGGAAGTAGGAGCATCGCAAAAATAAGACCTGGCACGAGACGAAGTAACGTCGGAGCTGTTCGAAAGGCGAGTATTCGAGCAAACCAGAGCATGTACAAATCAAGAGGACGTAGTAGCTCATACGCAACCGCACCCGTTCTAAACAGTTGGTCAAGTTCAGGATCGTGATTCCAAGGAAGTAACCCCAACAGCACCTGCCCCAACCACACGTAGGCAACTACTTCTGGGAAAGTTATCGGTGGCGCTACCGTGGCCTGTGCATAGAACGCGGCCATGATCATCAGTTTTATGGAGCCCCAGAAAATCTGGGTGATTACTCCTGCGATTGCAGCAGCTCGATACTGGAGGAGCGTTTTAAATCGGACTGCGAATACAACCCAGTAAATCTGGACAGAGTGTTTAAATGCCACCGTCTTGAGACTCATAGAGCGCGGCAACCACATTTTCAATCGGCGGCGGCGTCACTAACAAATCGTGGATCTCGTACCTTCGCGTAATCTCAGAGATAAATCTTGGGACCTGTGTAGAGACCTGAAAGGTTGCACGATTATTCTCAAGCGTTAGAAGATGCTCTTGGTGCACTTCGTCAATTTCTGCCTTTCCTTGGAAATCCACCACAATTCGGCGCTCGTTTCCATATCGAGCCCGTAAGTCCGCGATCGTCCCATCCATAAGTAATCGACCATGATTGATCACGATGACTCGATCACAAAGTTCCTCGATGTCGTCCAAGTCGTGAGTGGTCAGAAGTACGGTCACGTCCTGTTGTTTATTCAAGGACTTGATGAACGACCTGATATTGAGTTTGGATACAGCATCTAGACCAATGGTAGGTTCATCAAGGAAGAGAATTTCGGGATCGTGTAGTAAAGCAGCCGCTAGATCACATCGCATGCGCTGACCCAAACTCAACTGGCGTACCGGCGTTTCGATAAATTCGTCTAAGTCCAGTAATTCAGAGTACAGGTGCATGTTTTTTGCAAACTGCTCTGTTTCAATTCGGTAGATACTCTTCAGTAGCTCGAATGACTCTATAACGGGTAGATCCCACCATAACTGAGTTCTCTGGCCGAAGACAACACCTATACGAGAGACATGCTGAAGTCGATTTTTCCAGGGAGTCAAGCCACCCACTTCACAAGTACCAGAGCTAGGCACCAGTATTCCAGCAAGTATCTTGATTGTGGTCGATTTTCCAGCACCATTCGGACCGATATAACCAACCAATTCTCCGGCGTTAATCTCAAACGAAACATCTGCTAGTGCAGGAATGTCTTGATGTTTGCGGTAGGCGAGATTAACGAGGGCACCACTTATACCTTTCCGTCGAACTGCGACTCGGTAGTGCTTCTCTAGATTCTCAATGGATATGTAGGCCATCCGGTCTATCTATCAATGACTGTTGTATGTCATCAGGAATTGATGACAAAGTGCCACTTTGGTGGCTTGAACCTTGTACTACGCTACACGTAGATCAGGAAGTTGATAGCCGTCGGAGTTCAGGCTTGCTCTGACGGTTTTCTTGTCAAGCTTGCCAGTGGACGTAAGCGGGATTTCATCCACATAGAGGACCTCATCAGGTAATTGCCATTTGGCAAACTTTTCTGAACAATGTTCCAAGATTGCCTCCTGACTTACATCTGCATCTGTGGCCAGGATTACTAAAGCAACAGGTCGTTCTCCCCATCGGGGATGTGGTTGTGCAACAACGCAGGCCTGAGCTACACCTTCGACACCACAAATCTCATTTTCGAGATCTACGGACGAAATCCACTCACCGCCACTCTTAACCAGATCCTTGGAACGATCCGCAACGATTACGTACTCCTCTTCATCAATGACTCCGACGTCTCCTGTGAAAAGCCAATTGTCTCGAAATCTATCAGGATGCGGATTATTGAAATACTCACTGCATATCCAAGGTCCACGTACACAGATTTCTCCCACGGATTCACCGTCGTGCGGTAAAGGATTGAAATCTTCATCAAAGATGTCTAGCTCAAGACCGGGCATCACAAGACCGGTTTTGGCACCGTTAGCCAGTCGTTTTTCATCAGAGAAATCGAGATGTTCGTACTTTCCGACACGACGAGCAAGAGTGCCTAAGGGGCTCATTTCGGTCATGCCCCATCCCTGGATTATTTCCACGCCAAGCTCTTTCCAGTACCATTCGATCATCGATGCGGGTGGAGCTGACCCACCACACGTCAGTCGACTTAACTTCGATAAATCCAGCTTGCCCGGGTTCTGCTGAATCGCCGCTTGCAACCCTTGCCATATTGTTGGTACCCCAGCCGACACCGTAACTCCCTCATCAGCCATCAACTGTGCTACGCGTTCGGGTTGCATGAATCGATGAGGAAGCACCTGTTTACAGCCCAACATCAATGCTGCCCAAGGTAATCCCCATCCCATTGCATGAAACATCGGAACGATCAGGCACATGCAATCTGTAGAAGATAAATTCATCGAGTCCGTCAAGCCAATTGTTAATGTGTGCAAATATTGAGCTCGATGCTCGTATTCAACACCTTTAGGATTTCCAGTTGTACCACTGGTATAGCACAACCCTAGCGGTGAATACTCATCAAATGTTTCCCACTGATAGTTAGTCGGTTTGCCTGCGATAAACTCCTCGTAATCCATCGCGTTCGGAATCGTCGTTGACCAATCCTCAAATCCAGGTTCAGCGGCAACGATAATCCTCTCGACGGTTGGGATGCGATCTTTGAGTTGCTCAAGTAGAGGTAGTAGATCAGCATCTACGACGATCAATTTATCACCGGCATGACTGATGATGTATTCAAGGTCTGCAAGACTGAGACGCGTATTCAGTGTGTGCAGAACCAAGCCTGTTCCTGCAGTCGCGTGATACATCTCCAAATGTCTTGAGCCGTTCCACATGAACGATCCAACCACATCACCGCGTTGCAACCCACTATCCATCAGGGCATGTGCTAATTGGTGACTTCGATCTCGTGTCTCACGATAGGTCACACGTCGCGTGCCTTCCTCTGTCGCCGTGACAATTTCTGTATGGGGACTGATCGTCGCTCCTCGGTCAATAATCCGAGACATCAAGAGAGGAGTGTGTTGCATAGCCATAGGAAGAACTCCCAATAAAACGCTGAGGTTACTTAGAGTAGCTGGGTCTCGGCGGTTTGCCGTGCCCACTTATAGTCGGCTTTACCGTTTGGAGCTCGTTGAATCTGGTCTACCAAAAGTACCTGTTTAGGTAGCTTGTAACCGGCTAGATGATCCCTCGTGAAATCGATGAGTTGCCCTTCATCCAGCATACCTTCTTCGGTTGCAGAAGCCAGCGCCACTACTCGTTGACCGAATCGGTCGTCGGGTAATCCCACGACCAGGCAATCCTGGACATCAGGATGCTTCTTGACAGCCTCTTCGACCTCCTCTGGATATACCTTCTCTCCTGCAGTGTTTATGCAGTTACTACCACGACCAAGTAGCGTGATCGAGCCATCATCTTCCACTTTGGCAAAGTCGCCTGGGATGCTGTATCTAACACCCTCTACCTCTACAAAAGTCTCCGATGACTTCTTCGGATCCTTGTAATAACCAAGCGGTACCAACCCACTTGTCGCAAGCCGTCCCGTGCCGCCTGACCCTGGCAATATCTCATTGAAGTCATCGTCAAAAACCTTGACTCCTGGATTTATTTGAAACTTCGCGGTTGTCGAGGTGGTTTCTCGATTCGTAACCGAAGAACCCATTCCTCCTTCCGTAGAACCCATCGCATCGACAAGTGCCATATCATGGTGTTCGAGTAAACCCTGTTTAACTTCAGTGCTCCACATTACTCCACTAGACACGATTTGAGTGATCGAGGAGATGTCATAAGATCTGTTGGCACTCTTTGCGTCATTCAACGCATCCAACAGAGGCTTTGCAAAAGCGTCACCGACGATCACCAGATTCATGACTTTGTGCTTCTCAACTTCCTGCCAAATTAGATGCGGGTCCAAACCTAATTTTTCGATCGTGACACATGTGCCACCTAGTATCAGAGGTACCATTGCACCAAGCCACATTCCTGTACCATGCATCAACGGGCAAGCAGTTAAGGTAATTGGGTTTAGATTCATCTCCGCAAGTTGAACCACCACCTTCGAAATGTCGTCCGCAGAATTTGGTACTGCAACACCCATGCTTGCCAAGGTCTGTAGAAGCGCTCCGATGAACTGAGCATGCCCATACATAACGCCCTTCGGCATTCCGGTGGTTCCCCCGGTATAGAGCATGTAAATGTCATCTCCTGACCGATCAATGCGTTCCATTGGTGAACTGCGACGAATCGCATCTTCGTAGTCAATGGCTCGATCTAATAAAGATTCGGTGTTGTCGTCAATCTGAATATAGGCCTTTACCTTCGGCAATCGTGATCTGATTTCCCAGATTCTGGCAGCGTAGCACCCTTGAAAGAACACAGCTTCTGCATCAGCATTGTCCAACAGGTATATGAGTTCATCTGCCTTGTACCGGTAATTGACGTTTACAGGGCAGCCTCTTATTTTGAACGTCGCGTACTGTGCTTCAAGGTACTCGTTGGAATTGTGCGCGTAGATTCCTACTTTGGAATCAGGACCTAGACCATGATCTTTGAGTAGCGATGCGAGTCTAGCTGCGCGTAGATCGTAATCTTTCCAGCTAGTTTCCTTTTCGCCACAAATGAGTGCGGTTTTATCGGGGAGTTGATCAGCGACACTTTCCCATGCCGTTGCAAAATGTAAGTCCATGTTCTATCTCGATCCAGATCGGTGAAAATGACTAGAGACGAAGGTTTGAAATACTCGCAAAATCGCACTCAGCCTTCTGTAGATGCACAATTTTATTTAGAGGTTCAGCGAGCTCACGATAATGCTGGTGCAAATCGTAAGTTCGTAGGAGAGAGCTCTCTCCCTCCGTACATATTTGTGACTGAGAAAGCCGTAAACCAAGAATACGAATCTGGAAGGTGTGAGACAGTGGTAAGGCATGCCCTATACATTCGTGAATCGAAAGAGATTCGCCTTCCAACCTCAGATATAGCTATACACTAGTCCCACCTTAAATCGTCTCGGAGCATGGAATATGCCATCAATTGAACGTCAACTCATTCGCGCAGAGTTAACCCAGCGGCGTGAAGAAGGTTGTGATGTGGCAGAAATAGAACCAAGAATAGAAACCGCCGTAGCAGACGACGATACAGAAGATGAAGTGTTTGTCCGACTCTACGACGAGCTCGACGCACTTGAACCCGATGCCTCTTTTCCTTATGAAGAACCGAGCGAACTCAGTGAAATTCAAGCTCTTCGACCTGACGGTCCACGACGAATCGAAGCTAACGTACCTGAAGACGTTTTGCGTAATCGTATTTACGGAGGTTGGCTCGGTCGCGCAGCCGGTTGTTCCTTGGGGAAGCCAGTGGAAGGTTGGCCTCGTAAACGGATCGATGAGTATTTAAGCAAAACAAATGCGTTGCCCTTAGAAGACTACATCCCATTTACTGAAGGGTCGATCAGTCCATTTCTCAAATCGAGTACCAAGGACAATATCGAGTTCATGGCACGAGACGACGACATGGATTACCCGATCATTGGATTGATTGCACTGGAACGAAGTGGAGTCGACCTCACACCTCGAAACATGGCAAATACTTGGCTCAACTACATGCCGTTCAATCTTCTGTATACCGCAGAAAATGTCGCCTACCGAAATTTTGTCAATCGACGATGGCCGCCAGAATCAGCCACGTGGCGAAATCCATTTCGAGAATGGATCGGAGCGCAAATTCGAGCAGATATATTCGGTTATGTCACTCCAGGCTGGCCAGAGAAGGCGGCAGAACTTGCATTTCAGGATGCCAGCATATCCCACGTGAAAAATGGCATTTACGGCGAAATGCTGATGGCAGCCATGCTCTCCGCATCTTTTGCTACTAACGACGTCGAGGAAATCATTCAGATTGGACTTTCTGAAATTCCTGCAAACTGCCGGCTGTCTGAAGCAGTGCACGATACAGTCGCGTGGTGCAATTCGACAGAAGACTGGGAAGAGGTGTGGGACAAGATTTTCGATAAATATGGCCACTACCATGGAGTTCACACCATAAATAATGCCGCACTGGTCGTCATGGGACTGATGTTCGGCCGCCAAGATTACGAGCAAGGAATCGTCCTGACCGTCCGCGGAGGATGGGATACAGACTGCAATGGTGCAACGGTCGGCTCGATTCTAGGTACCAAGATGGGAGCGGATTCGCTTCCAGATAAATGGATTGGTGTCCTTAGTAATCGACTGATGTCAGTGGTCCGTGATTTCAATGACAACCGAATCTCGGATCTTGCTGATCGCACATATCGAATGACAGAAAAGATCCTGAGTACACCGGATAAATCTGCAGACGCTGAAACCGAACTCGGGCAGGATGGAGGATTCGCAGGTGTCTGGAAGATGCAACTAGGTGAGAACGAATATTCGTTAGTCATTCAAGAAGATCACACGGGGTACATGTCTTCAAAATCTGCTGGCCAGAAATCCAAACTTAGAGAGGTCAAAGTAGATGGCAACCACATTCGGTTTGATTTTGCCTTAAACAGAGGTAGCTCCGAAGTAGACATTGAATTTCGTGGAAGGTTGAATGGTGATCGACTTGTTGGCGCAGGCGAGACTAACGGTTTCGAGTTTGAATTGACAGGTTTACGACAGAGGTCATGAGTTGAAATGGCAGACCGAATAAACGGTGCAGTAGCGAAATTAGCCGCAGGTAAACCCGTCTTCTATGTTGGTGGTCATGCTGGTGCCGACCTTACCTACGATGCTGGTGTTGCCATGGCCGACACATGGGCGGACTATATCAATGTAGGTTTTGAACACGGACCTCTAGACCTACCAGGACTTGATCAGTTTATGAAGGGTATGGCATCGGTTCGTACCCCCACTCCACCAGTGCTAGTTGAACTACCGTTTGAAGGACGCAATGCGCAGTTTGTCGAATATAACGCGTGGCAGGTCAGACAGTTATTGACAACCGGAGTACATGGTTTTCTATTGTGTCATGCCGAATGTCCAGAAGCAGTGGAAGCATTGGTAAAGTCAATACGGTACACATTTCGTGGCGGGACCCGAGGCACGGGCGGTCAAGGACCAGCATCACAAATTTGGGGAGTATCTTCAGCAGAGTACCTAGAAAAAGCTGACTTATGGCCCATCAATCCTGTAGGAGAGCTATTGCTTGGATTGAAGATTGAGAATCGTCGAGCATTGGAAAACGCATATGAGACAGCTAAAGTCAGAGGCGTTGCATTTGCAGAATATGGACAAGGCGACATGTCAATGTCTTACGGATTCAGAGGAACGCCAGAAGACGTACAAAGACCTGAAATTCAAGCGACTCGCAGGCTAGTATTCGATGCATGCAACCAAGCTGGTATTTGCTTTCTCGAAAGTTGCACTGAGGAAAATCTTGCAGAGCAATTGGAAGCTGGAGTTCGAATCATTCCGGGGACTGAGCGATTGAAAAAGCTAGGCGAGCAGCTGATGTAAGAACATACTCAGCACGAGTATCTACGCTGGGGCGTGAGACCTTCTTGGTTAACAAGCTCACTCCCAGCTCGGGAAAGGCGTGAAGTTTGGGTTCTCGAGCTATCTTGAGGCGGAAGTGCAGACTCCAGATCTTCAGCTCAATTTTTCTTTTGGCTACATCAGACTACAGAACGGACAAAGTAGACTGTAGACGCTGCTCTCGTCGAGGCTACATCTATAAGCTTAAATGGCGAAATGTGGCAATCAAATGACGTGTTTTACTAACTAGTAGTGAATTATTTCTCAATCAGTGAATCGAAGAGAGATTTAGGCAATTAAGGGAAATCAATATTTTCCTATATTTCAACTAGTTATTAGAATTGTTCCAACACACGGAACTTGGCACGAATCTTGAAACTCTAATGTGTCTATTTTGTCAAAGTCAACCATGTTGCACAGCATTAGAACAATTCGACCTAAATTTAATAGCGTTGTCGTGGCGCTGTTGGTTGGGCTCTTTTTGTTGACCGGTCTCACGTATCAGATGGTTTCAACGCCAACGCTGAAAGAATCAGCTGATAGGGCTATCGTTATACAGCCACACTCACAATTGGTTCGTGCAGAAGAACCAAGTATCAGAATTTAGGAGCAAGCAATGGCTGAACAGAACAACTGGATTGAAAAGTTAGTTATCTACGTTAGAACTTCATTTACTTCTTCCGAGCCCTGGTTGTTTGGGGTCTGTAGTGGAATCGCTGATAAGTTCAATCTTGATGCGGGTCTCGTCAGAGGTGTTGTTTTGATCCTAGCGTTGATTTCAGTCAAATTCACGGTAATCGTGTACTTGATTCTCTGGCTCTTCTTCTTCCGCGGAGAAGCCGACTAGATGTCAAGGAACTGACGGATAACGCGGCCGATATATTCCCGGTCCGCTTTCTTCTGCATCGAGATCTTTGCTTCTTCGTACTTAACACCCAATTCATCCTTACGGGTTTCCAAAATAATTTGGAGTACGTCAGGATCAAACTCAGGGTGCGATTGCAGAGCTAGAACTCGCTGATCGATGTAGTACCCCGCGAAGTTGCTATCCACCCCACATGCGAAGTGGATCGCGTCAGGTGGCAGTTGATAGACCTGGTCCTTGTGTGTGGCCAATAGTTGAAAGCACTTTCGAGAATCAGGTGCCCATGGGACCGGGTGGACTAAATCGTAATTTTGCAACCCTACGCGCCATCCCCTCTCTGCCAAACGAACTTCCCCACCCAATGCCTGCGCAATCGCCTGATGTCCAAAACAGAAACCTACTAGGGGTACGCTCCTTTCAAACGTAGATCGAATGAACGATAGTAACGAAGTAATCCAAGGTAAATCCTCGTAGACTGAATTCTTACTACCTGTGATCAAATAGGCATCGCACTCTTCAGGACAGGATGGCAATTCACCATTCTTCAGGTCGTAGTTCGTGTACTCAAGTGATTTACACACATACCGAGTGAAATAAGAGACGAATACATCGCTATAGTGCTCATAGCGATGAGTAAGTTCTGGTGCGAGCTGATCTGCTAGAAGCAAACCTAACTTCATAGGTGTTCTTGCTACCTCTTTGATCAATTTACTGGGTCAGATATATTCGCAATACAACATCACAGGATTTCGGTGGTTCGCATTTGACCTAAACCAAATTTGTAGCCAGTCATCGACAGAAAAGTCTGAACAATTTGTTCAACAACCATCTGATTGTGCTCTATTGGCGACCTACACCAAACTACAATCGGCACCTGCGCAGACGCTAATCCGATCCCTCGTAAAATGGATGGAAAACCTACCAGTACAATCTCTTTGAATTGCCAATATTTGCCATTCCCGGATTGGTTAATTTGTGGATGAAAGTCTACTCCTTCATAATTCCACGCAGAAATATGTGGTCTAGCTTCAACCACTTCAAACGGTTGGAATTAATGGGGTCCTTCGTGGAGTTAAATTTGGTTAAGAGGCTCGAGGTACCACAAGCATGAATGGATCTAGGAGAGATTAGTGAGCACGGCTAACATGGACGACTTCAGCATTACGCTAGGAGTCGAAGAAGAGCTATTTTTGGTAGACCCCGTCTCTCGCGATCTGCTTACAGATCCCAAGGAGGGCATTTTCGATCTCTGCGACGAGACAGCGCCACCACACAAAGTAGTACGTGAACTACTGAGAGCGCAAATTGAAACTAATACCAAGGTGTGCAGTTCCGTTCAGGAAGTACGTGAATCACTACTCGAGACTAGAAGAGTCGTTATAGAAGCTACTGAAAAATTCGGAGCATCGCCTTTAGCTGCTTCCACACATCCTATCGCTCATTGGCAAGATCTCAAAATAACGCCTAAAGAAAGATACGAACACTTTACCATGGTCTTCCAGGAAGGCGTACGCAGATTTGTTATCGGCGGAATGCATGTTCATGCAGGTTTTGGCGATCCGGATACTCGTATTCAAGTAATGACAGCAATTCGCCGTTACCTTCCCCTGCTACATGCTTTATCCACTTCTTCGCCGTTTAATGCGGGTAGAGATACAGGCTTTCGGTCTTATCGTCTCAGTTTGGTCGGTGGAATCCCAAGAACAGGTATTCCGAATCCGATGTATTCGTGGGATGAGTACGAGCTCTTATTAACGCAGTACAAGAACCGAAATTTCATTGAGAATGGCAGCGAGCTATGGTGGGATATTCGACCCTCTCACGCCTACCCTACCGTCGAGATGCGGATTTGCGATGTATGTACTCGTTTAGAAGATGCCGTTTCCATTACAGCTCTCTATGCCTGTTTGATTCGTATGTTGGTGCGACGGCTCAGAGAAGGAAATCTTCCTGAAGAACCTCTTAACGAATTGATCGCAGAAGATCGCTGGATTGCACAACGTTACGGAGTTCTCTCTTTCTTCGGGGATACTTCAACTGGGGTTGAGCGCATAGACATCGACGATTACGCAACCGCTCTCATAGAGGTGCTACAAGAGGATGCCGAGGCATTGTCGTGCGAACAAGAACTGCACCATGTCATGACAATCATCCGTGAGGGTACTAGCTCAGACCGTCAGATTGATTTATATCGCTTACGGCTTCTCGAAGGTGATTCACCAGAGGAAGCATTAAAGCAAGTAGTCAATCAAATCTTGGCCGAGACCAAACAGGGTGTGACCAGCTAGGGCTAGTCTACGCCTGCATTTCAATCACCCTAGGGAACACCAGAACCTAGGGTCTAGTGCATGTATGCAAACATCCGTCGTCGGTATTGTTGCGATAGTGCATTTGATTTGCCCAAGAGGTTGAGAATCCTTACCATGGTCTTTCTGCCCAAATCTTCTCGAAACGTTCTGTCCTTTTGAAGAATGAACAACGCGTTTTCGAGCGCAGATTCATAGTTTCGGTTCAGAACCTGAAACACAGTCAAAGCATATCTTGCATCAAGGTCGTTTGCATTAACAGCTACTAGATTTTCTGCATCCTGGAGACTTCCGAGTTCAGATGCCTCTTGTGCAAATTCAAGTCGTGTCAATGGTCTGGCCTTTTCGACTACGTCATCGCCTATGTTTGCGAGCATTGTCTGAGCAGCTTCTAGATTACCTTGCAGAACCATGACATCGGCAGCTTCTACTTTGAACAGAGGGTTATTCGGTTCAGCGTTGATCGCCTCCTGCAAGATGGCGGTTGCCTGCCCCCAGTCTCCACGATCTATAACAGCTTGAAGTTCTTGCTGTAGTGCTTCACTACTTGATAACGTAAGTTTGTCAAATAGCGCACGAACGACTTTCTCACCTTGTGGTCCATCAAGTTGCTCTACTAACTTGCCATCCTTGATCACGCGAATACTAGGTAGGTTCTGGACTCCTAGCTGTTGCGCAATGACTGGTTCAGCTGCCACATCCGAGGTAGCAAGCACCAATTTCCCTTGGTAAGTCTCAACTACACGCTCGCAGAGCATTTTCATTTCCACAGAAGGTTCAATCTGTTGCGCCCACAACAGAATCACCACTGGAACTTCCTTGGACTTTACGACAACGTCGCTTTGGAAAGTCTGCGCGCTGACGTTAAATGAATGGGAATTAGGTTGCACAGATTTAGTTCAAATTGGAGAAAAATAGGATTTTAGTAAGGCTGGCATTGTTGCCTCATTCAATATTGATTTGACTAGAGCACAGCTACTAATTGACTATTGCATGAGGCTTATGCAACTTGGACGGTTTACTGGATTCGAGTAACTCAAAAGAGGTGACTTCACCGGTCCAAGGTTAACCTTGGACCGGTGTAGTGTTTTTCCACATTCTGGTGATCAGACACGCGTTTAGTGCGAGCTTGTAGAGAAGTAGCTGGGAGCTTGGACTCCCATTCGTTCATTCACACTAGAGCGCATTCAACGACTTCACCATTATCGACCAGTTCCAGCTTACCTACCTGTGTTGCATCAATCCTATTGAAAGTGATCTGAAAGAGAAGATAGAACTTCGCGCTTGTCAGCTGTGTCCAAGTTATCCAGATAATTACTCTGGGTATCGAGTACTACTGACCGACTCCCCTCCCCGTGCAATTGCACCGAAACTATGAAATCCAGGTAGATTTTCGCCGTTTTCCATCCTTGAATCCCGTACTGTGTTCGTACAAAGTTGCGGTGCCAACATGTCAGTGCTTTCTCTACGTCGTGGTAGACCGCCACATCGCGTTCGTCCTGGTTTATTCTGTTGAGGAGTTGGTGAGCACTCTCGGGCTCTGTGTGGTCTCAACTCTTGGAAGCATGTGCCAATTGCGACCATCAAGTCGCAAACGGAACTTAATACGCCCCTCACGAACTTCCTCCTTAAACAGAACCTCGGCTCGTATGTTAGTTTCTTCGTCAATCTCCCTCCGCAACACTTCCACGATCAGGTTTACAGCTAATCCGGGCAACGCATCGTCGAAACCTCGTGCTCGTAAGAACTCCACCATTGATCCGACAATTTCTCTCCCTCCGAAGGCGTTTTGTACTATGTAGGAGATCATCCGAACTACATGGACCGGGTCAAAAGTAAAACTCTTTTACTTACCTGTTACAGTCTCGTCAGCAAATGGCTCGTTTTCCGCAGGTGCGATCCGGATTCTTGAATTTTCGCTCTACGTATTGCACCTCCTTCGGCACTTTCTCCGCGATTTTCTTTGAATTGAAGCCTCGCCAATCACCCTTCGAGAGTATGCCCATCTCATAGTCTATATCGCGCATTTCGTCGCCTTCAACGACCATGACTTTCGAGAGATAAATCTCTAAAGATTCAAAGGCTTGGCGACGCTTGATCACTCTCCTCACGTTACCTCCCCACTCCCGCCATGTTGGACTACATCGAGAATGAGATCGCCAAGATCATCCTGTTCTAACCCTTCCTTGATTCCGTTCACTACCTTGTCGTGTTTGCGTGGTGCGTGATCACATGGCACTCGTTGAGAGTTTCAACACCTGTCTTTGTAGCTCCAGGCAGACTGAGAAATCGGCCCACGAGCTGGGTCATGCACTTCAAATCGCTACTCGCGCCAAGGCTACAAAGAACATAAGCGAAAGGACAGTCCCAGCCTTCCTGAAACGCTTGCTTAGTGATGATGGCTCGAATCCGGCTTGTCGGCGATAGGAGATCTTTATTTTCTGAAGCTTTGAGATCATTCTGCTTAGGCGTTTTGATGGCCGCTTCAGATTGATCGAAGCCCGATGTCAGAAGCCAATCCTTTAAGTCTTCGGCGTGCATATAGCCACCCTCCCGTTGGTCTGCACCTGTGCCCTCGAGCTGGACCAGCATGATTGGTCGTATGTAGCGATTGGTCTCGGACAGAAGCTTCTTCGGCACCGCATCAAACGTCCGCAACTTCGTCAAGGCAACATTCAACGTAATCTTCCGGCCATTACCAAGCTGAGGATCGACGTTAAGTGGCATCTCGATCATGCCTTCTCAATCCAGTTATCGGCATGTCACTTTATACAGCACATGTGCATAACGTGCAGTCAGCGGGTTCATACCTCATCTTAACTGGACATCCAGCGGGGCCGGGGTCAGTACCAGAACGAAACATTGATTAACGCTGTAGAGAGGTCGTTGAAGAGTGGTCTATTGATGACCGGCTCATCTCACTCGTACAAGAGTAAACTGCATTTAAGTGTCTCAATCCGTGGTTGACCTAGCTCCGGGTTAGGGGGATAAGAGAAATGGAATCAGTTGCGACAACGCAGAAACAAGTGCAACAGATCCTACGACCCACGCAATTAACTTGACGAAATTCTTAGCGTTCGTGGCTTCTGTTTTCGCCATATTCAGCTCCATTTTATGGGTTAGCTTTTCTTCAAGATTTTCTGTTCCTTGTACAAATTCATTCCGAAGGAAATTAACTGCCAGCCCGATGTCTCTTTGAAGTAAACTCATTGCCAGTGTGAAGTCTCTTTGAAGTAAACTCATTGCCAGTGTGAAGTCTTTGCGAATACCATCAGAATCACGCTTGTTTTCTTCACGGACCCGTTTAAATTCTTCGTGCACTTTCTGAAATTCCCGCTTGGATTCTTCACGGTCCCGTTTTAATTCTTCATGCACATTCTTAAATTCCCGCTTGGATTCTTCACGCACTTTCTGAAATTCAAGTTTCGTTTCAGATCGAAAAGAACCAAGACTGTCACGCAAGTTATCAACATCTGATTTGATTTCAGCGACGTCTGATTTGATTTCAGACTTTAACTGCACTATGTCGTTCTTGG
>MPMU01000073.1 GCA_002238665.1 Gammaproteobacteria bacterium bin55 | reverse complement strand
GCCAACTTGGTCACTTTTCGGGTGGAGACACCTTGTATGTACATCTCCGTAATCGTCGACACCAACGCCTTCTCGGACCGACGGTAATGTTCAAACACCTTGGTACAGAATTGACCAGCGCGGTCCTAGGGTACCCGCAATACAACGGTCCCCACCTTCATGTGCAACTTGCGTTTGCAGTAACCCTACCGATAACCCCGTCGCGCGGTCGATCGTTCGCCTTTTGCAACCCCAAGAAGTTCGGTCATTTCAGCTTTGAGCACATGGTTCAGCGCCTCCGCCACCACATTAGTCGAAAAAGTAGGGAAAATTCGGTTGGAAATGACAGAAGTAGGTAAAGCTCTGCCTAGTAGTCGTCCCAATCTCCACCATTAGGTTTTACTCCACTAAAGTGACAAAATTCGCAACTTTTCCAGTAGCTCTCCTCCATGCACCTTGTATTCAGTTCGTTACAACAATCACACACATCCAAAGACGTGAAGTTATTGAAACAGAACATGCAAAAATAAAAATCCTCCTTCAGTCGAACGACTAACTGATATCCCTCATCGTCACAATAGCCGCAATTAACTGGATTCCATGAATAGTCCCTGTCTGTTTTCCTACCATACGAGCTCTCGGATAGAAACTCCTCTGCAACTTCACTTGGGTAAAGGTCTCGTCCACATTTCTCACACTCGTAGTATCCTCCATTTACTATTCGAACGCATTCGTTACAGTCCGGGCACTTGATCAAAACGCAATGGTCTATTAGACCGCAAACTAAGCATTCAGCATCATAAAGATCTCCAAACGAAGCATTGTGCTCTTGTGAATTGAAACTACACGAGGGGCACTCGATAAAGACAATTCTCTTTTTTTGACGTTCACTTATTTCTTCTCTCACTTGGTCATACACAACCTCTAAGAATTCTCTAAGCTTTCGTAACTCTTTGTCTATTTCCATGAGTTGCAGCGACCAATCTGAAAAGATGACATCCCACTTAGATGTCAGTAACGTATGAAGAAAGTACCAAGCCGTGAGTTGTTCTTCCACTACCTCCTGTCTCTTAAGTTCGTTCTTGGCAGCAAACGTTCCTTCATGGAAAAAATGCATCATCTTATTTCGGTGATTTCCTAGGCTTTTAAAGGCTTTCAGCGCTTGTTCACCCATACCACACTGGGCAAGGTTTTCAAGCCTTGTTGCTGCATCTTCGAGGGGCACCGACCTGAAGTCCCCTTTATTGAATTTAGTCAGATTTGGTTCTGAGTTTTTTACAAACAACAAGGACCAGTGCTCCTTTATTTGGCGAGCTTTTACGAAGAGCTCGACTGCTGCATACAAATGAATAACTGAGTACTTAAGCCGCTCTTCGTGGAATTCTTGGAGAGACTGCGAAAGGAAATCTAAGGCACTCTCAACCAATTGTTTTAATTTGACTTGCTTAGTCATACGGTATGTCAGTAGATTCGTGAATTCCCAAATTAACGACTCCTATATTTCTCTCGTCAGAACGATCCATCACAAGCATGAAAAGTCGCTCCGTTGATTTCACTGTGCAGATGATAGTCGAGTCCCGCATCTCTCGGAGTCTTCTCTACTGACGTAGAGAATTGAAAAAAGCTGAATCGCTGGACATGAGACACGTCGACTTGTGCGTGCTGCCAGGTTCATGTTGTTCAAATACTCAAGTTACTATCTAATTCCAGCGATTGTTAAATTACAGGAGATGGAATGACATCAGAGAAACACCGGAAAGGGTACCTAATTCAACAGTCACTAAATGAGTTAAAATTTTTCATACGTTCTCAAGAATTGATTGCACAGTGAGTATGAAGCAGATATTGACGCTGTACGGGAACTATGTTCTTGCTATACTGCGTACTTTAACGCGAATCACTGTCGTTCCCGAAAATATCGTTCTTTAGCGTTTGGTATTCTGATGTCCCTTCATCTATCAATGGTGAGAGTATGTCACGCATAAAAGCGTCTTTCGATTCTCCCGCCTGAGTAAGCTCAAGTTCTTTCTTCGCAACTTGATGCACTGCTTGTGCAGCCGGTTTGAAGTCGTCAATGTCACGTTGCTTCTGATGAGAGTTCAGTATATCATCTCGTTTCTTTAGTATTACTTCAAGCTTTTCAGGCTGACGCTCTCTCTTACACAGTCTTTCTAGTACACCATCGGATAGTAGCATTGATTCAATGTTTCTAAATCGCGACATGGTACGCACTGGAATATCCTGAAGGCGTCTTTTCGTGACTTCCTCTGGTGTAGAATCGTCCCGGTCACGGAATAGGATAACTCGAGTATTTTCAACAATTTGTTCTAGTACTGGCAAGAGGTCTCGCATGCGCTTCTCGACGTTTGATGCACCCCCAACAGAAACGAATCGAGTTTGTGGGAACTCTCTCGCAAAAATTCTGTTGTAGCATGCTTCATCCAGCGACTCATTTTTGCTGTCGGATCCCTCACAGAGCACGATGGTTTCCGGTGCCAGAAGCTTTGCCATATCGTCTAGTGCAACTAAGTAATGCAATCTCCAAAAGCGGTGACCGGGTACCGAAGGGATGATCTTCTGTTGTTGATCATAGTCACGCTCCACTCCCTCGAGATCAAATCCCATATCGAGAAAAACTACGTGATCTCTGCCTTCCGTCCTATACATGTCCAGAGCTGCTCTCACCATGCCGATGGAGTGCGTGGCGATCCAAAGCTGTGAATTTTCAGGTATCAACCTATACAGTTCCTCTAGGAGACTACGCTGCACTTTAGCATTGAGGTGGGCTTCAGGCTCGTCGATACAGAAGAGCGAATCGTCAAATGCACTCCTGTTTACCAAGATGTCTAGTAACAGATCGAAACCAGCCTTCTCTCCTGCTGAGAGATGCTCATATAGGAGGTTCTTTGAATCCCCTTTTGAGAATGTGAAGGTTCCTCTCTCGTCATCTGAAACAAGCTCGTTGATGGCGATGTCGCCAAAGATGTGTTTCATGGATTTTTGGACCTCGCCAATTGTTTTTTCCATGACCGCTTCGGTGGTCAAACCAGGCGTTGATGCATGACGTACAAACTGCCATATTATCCTTTGGTAGTTATTTCCTACTGTCTGGTCCATATCGATTAACCGACGGACTGTGTGTCTATCAAGAACATCTCCTGGTTTTTGTATTGTTGCCTCTTGTAAGGATGGATCATGCCTATATGACGATCGAGTGTATAGGCTTTTCTTTAGTGCTTCTTGGGACAGAGGATAGTCGCCGTGAAATTCGAGACTGACAGTCGCAGTCTCCGCTTCAGTCTTCACCGTGGCGCGTTGGTAATACCGTCTTAGATCCTTCCCAAAACCGTAAAACTGCTCCACCTTCAGTTTTCGTTGGAATGCGTCGAATAGGGAGGATTTTCCACAGCCGTTGGGTCCCAACAGCACAACTAGCTTCGCACTAGCTGGCAGTTCTTGAATCGTCAAATCCTTGAACCGCTTAAATTCCCGGATTGTGGCTGATTTCAATTTCATAGACGTGACACCTATGTGGACCCGCGCCGTTTCAACTGGAGAATTATGGTGATTAGAGAGTGGTATTTGATCGGTTACAGTCTTATGTTCGGCTTCTTGAATGCGGTCCTGTCATGTGACGTGACCGCGAGCCCGCAAGGTTATAGATAGTGTCTGCGTATAAATTCAATTAAACTGCGATTTTCCTTGAATTGATTGACTTTAGAGATGTAGCAAGCAACCATATGGCACCTGAAGATTGGACCTATTCGGTGCTTTACTGCGATTTTCGACCAAATATGCTCAATCTTCGCCTTCTTAGATGCGGTCGTTAGAATTTTCCTTGTTCATTTTTGTAATCCTTATTAACGAGTTGAATGAACAATGTCCGAGTGTGTGTTTGCGATCGGACGCATTTTTTGTTAGATGAAATCGCAGAAGAATTTGCCACATCCACGAAAACCATCGGCTACCTACCCCGAAGCCTACGCGCTTTTGTGGGTCTCGCGTCGAGACGAGAAGAGGCTCGCCGACTTCTTCACATCGTGGGGGATCTCCCCGGCAGCGATACAACGGGGGATGCACCTCACAGTGTATTACGCTCGTCGCATTCTCCCCGACCTGTGTCCTGGCGGGCTATCGCGTAAGGTCGAGATCAAAGTCGATGTCAGCGAGACTCGCTTCATGGTACTAGCACCTGGTGGCGAAAACCCTCGACCCGATTTGGATCCGTCCCGTAGGTCGCTGGGCATACGTCTCACAAAGCGCAACAAGGCGATCTCCCAGATTCAGGAACTTCGGACAGAAATGCGACGGTTCGAAACACCAGCTATCGTAGGAGGCCCGAAGCCGTCGACCTGGTGGAGCAGTAGTTTTGGTGCGCGTGGGTATCAACCGCACATCAAGCTCCTCCGTCCTGGAAGTGAAGTCGACAGTGACTTGACGAAGCTTGGCGAGGCGTTTCGCGAGGCTTTCACGACGATCGATTTCCGCAAGTTCACGATCAAAGAGCGTAGTCGCTAGCGAGGGGTATCTAGGCCTACCGCAGGCCGATGACACCCGTTGTGAGTTCTAGATTCTATTACCCACTTATTCCAACTTTAAATGACCCAGAAGTGGGACATTTGTGAGAACAACAGAAAGGATTGGGAACCGGTTCAGTAGAACTCTAAAGCTAGTCGTTCTGACACGATCAATGATCACGCTAGGAACAGAACGATGTATGACGGGAGGTATCAAGTGGAGATGAAAGCTATGTTGGACATAGGGTATTCAAGGACGGCGGTGGCTCGCCGCCTGAATGTGGATCGCAGGACGGTGTATCGCTGGAGCAAGTATGAATTGAATCAAAGAGGAGGACTGGAAGGTCACGTCGCCATAGGTGTCAGCCGTACGAGCCGATCATTCGTAAACGATTTGAAAGGTATTCAAAAGTTGTTTTACCTGAGTACCTAATGCATTTTGACGAATAAGTAAGTTGGTGTTTGTTGACCTACGACATCCATGTTCAGGTTTGCTAACCTGAAACTCAATGCATCCACATCGTTGGAACGGAAATCAAAGTCAGTTTGATCGGACTGTCTTCTAGACTCAGAACGCCAATAGGAAATACCTTGATCGAATCGAACCGTTAAGATTTTTCCAGACTCGAACCCCATTTCTAGAATTCGGCTGTGATCAACTTCGGATGATGTACCCTCGGTCACTCTCGCGTCGATATCGATGTGTTTAAGCGTTTCCTTGAGAATGGCATCGCGTACCTTGGTGTCATGCCAATTGTGCCATATTTTTCTTTGGTATTTGTTACGTTGAGTACCGGGAAATGCTGTAACCACCTCAAAGGTTTTGAACGCCAACCTTTTTAAACCAAAAATCGCTCGTAAACCACGAACCAGCTGCGTCAACAACGCAACACATAATGGTGAGAACAAATAGCGATCACTATAACGTAAACTGACTAAATTGTCATCAGCGTCTTCTAGCAGTTTACCCACTGCGGAGTACTCAAGTGCAATCATCTCCCAAAGCCGCTTTCCAAAGCCTTGCAAAGTTCCATCCAGATTGTGTTGAACCATAGTTTCCTGGTCACCTTGTTGAATCTCGACGGGCCACAATTCGATGGATTCCAATTTCCTTCCTAGGTCCGTGGAAGGACTTCCCTGCTCGGTCGATATCAGCGGAGACTCTGTTTCAGACCAAGTCGGTCCAAACGCCAGGGCTGAGTTATCCGGAAAAGCCCAACGCTTAGATGGAGTCGATATGGTTTCAGCGATCAGCCATCCCTGGGCAGATTGCAGAGAAGCTTGAGTAGCGGTTATCGATATTTTTGGATGATCTGCTAGACTGGCTATTAACTGTAAATCTACATTCTGTAGTTTGGATAATATGCCTTCAGGTACCAGAACTTCAACCTCAACACCATGCCCTGCAAGACGATATGCCATCTCTCGTAGCTTAGATGGACCCACATCCCAGGATTCAATACCTCCTCCAGCTACCAAACGCACGCGGTCTACAGGTGTGTTCTTTACCGTGTACCAAATTGCTTCGTCCAATTTTCTGTGCTCGAGATTTGAACTCTCGCCAAAAAAGCCAATTCCTCCGGTAACTCCATCTGATCAAGCCAGTCTGAAGAGATGACTTCAAGAGCCCTACGCCGGTCTAGACGGTCGGAAATAAATCGCTGATCATAATCAAGCACGCAATTAGGGCATGCACTGTCACAATCTGTTGTTGGACACTGAAGCCTTTCGAACACCAAACGGAATAGATCATCGCTTAGAAAACTATTGGCAGTAGAGGCGTAGCCTGCCGCGTAACGATCAAAGATCAGAATCGACTGGCAGTTTGAATTACTCTCGGGACGCGCACGTCTAATATCGCACCCCATCTCGGATGCTTGTACGCCAATCTTTTCTGCTAGTGAATCACGGATTGCTACGGCCAAAGTAGTAGCTGCTATCCTGTCATTCAACCACACTCCAGAGGTAGTCTTGAGCTGTATCTCCAGTACGTCGGTCCAAGACTCATGTCCCAAGGAAATTCCTTGTTTAATCTTCCACGCAGAATAGCTACCTGGACAGTTTAGACCGTCTGTACTCTTAGATCTCAACTTGTAATGAGGTTGTTCAAATACCTTCGGCAAACCACCTTCGGATGTCATCGGTTCAGCACGTCCACATTCAAGGCATAATGCATAACCCTGTCCGTGAATCCCTCGAGACTGATGGAACACATGTCCATGTGTTGTGACCCTAAAACGACCTAGGGCAGGACTGGGAAGGAAACACCAATCTCCATCCGCGTGAATCCAAGGCGCTTCAACCGGAACGAAATGCTGCGTTGTGATGTCGTTATGTGGTTCTTGATAAAAATCTACAGCAAATCCTGCTGGCTCGAGAAATTCACGCTGATATTTCCTGTTGACTTCCTCACCACAAGTTTCACAGTGACTAGCCAAATCCCGACTATGACTTGATCCGCTTGCGCCACAGTGGTGGCAGTTCCACGCAATTCGTATGTTTTGAATTTCAGGGGGCGAGGTCTGTTCGGGAGGTAAATGCCAATTCAGAGTAACTCCAGCCGAGCGATAGACTAATCCATCCATCACCACTTCAGAACCTGGCGCATATTCTCGCAAAGCAGTTGTCAAGTCACGGCTAGGTAGTTCGCGTAAGCGAAATCGATTGTCATCGCGTGCCTGCTGGATTTGATTCTGAGGCTGACGACGAGTCCGCTTTTCGAACTGATTTCGAGTATGATTGTCGAACGGCACAACATCGGTAGGAAAGCCATATGCTGGTAAAAAGCCCTTTGCCGCTAACTCACGCAACAGGTATTCACCTTGCATACGCTCCTTGTGGAGCTTGACAGCACGATAAGCGGGTGCCTGTTGCCCAAGCTCTTGTTGAATAGATTGGCCTTCCCGTTCTAATTGCTGCCATTCCTGTAGCCAACGTCGTGCAAAAACATCCATTTCCTGTGCCGCTTGGTCCATCAGGAGATCCATGCTGTGGGATTCATACTCACTGTACTTCAAGAGCACATCCATGTCATGACTTAGTTCTGGTAGAGCACGCTCTGAGTAAGCTCGACACCAAGCAGAGAAACCGCCCGCAACGGATGGTTCACCTAAGAGGAAATCCCCACAAGTGAGACGGAATTGTTCCTGCCCTCCAGACTTTACCTCGGCACCAAGGAATTTAGACAACACATAAGAATGGACGTGACGACGCACAATCACGTCACTGACCAAAGATACTTTTGGTGCAGGTAGTTGCGTCACAAATGGCCAACGCGTATCCGAGAACACAGACTGGTCATGCGGATTTGACTTACACAGCGTCATAGATAGCGAACGTGACTCGTGGCGACGACCTGCCCGACCAGCGCGCTGCAGATAATTAGCTGGATGTGGAGGAACATTGTTCATCGCGACAGCGCTAATACCGCCTATGTCAATTCCCATCTCCATCGTCGTGGAACAGGATAAAACATTGATTTTGCCTGACTTGAAATCCTTTTCGTAACGCGCCAAAGTTCGTGAATCTTGTTGAGCTGAATGTTCAGCAGCGGTAAAATAGAGGGACAACTCAATGACCCTGTCATTCAGATCGGACCAAAGACCTTGCTCCCGCAAGTTCATGATCGGCTCTTGTGCGGCGAGCCACTCACGCGCGATGTGTATACGTGATAATTCATCTGTTTCGTTACTGAAGGGTTTATCATAAATAGGGAGCGAAAGTTTCTGACACTGAGCAGTATCGTCCGAAGCATTCTCAGGCAGATAAGGCGTAACCGACCGTAAAGTCGTGTCCAACAAACGGTGTGTGACCGGGCAAATCCAAGCTTGATCCATTACGCCAAACGCAAGACTCTCTAACTTCAATACCATGCCGTCTGCGCTTTGCTGCAACAGACCATACTTTATTAACTCCTTCCATGCTTCTTCTAGTACTGCGTCTAATCTGTCCTCATCACGTGAACGATCGATATCCGCTTTCAGAACGTAAGCCAACAACCGGACTAGAACACTGCGCAGTCGCCCGCGTGACACGCGCGGCCAACGGCGTTGATTACGCGCCACCTCGGACGCGTCCCGAGGTACTAAGTGATTCTGATGATATGGTATGCCCAGCCAAGGGGACCAAGTATTGGAAATAACGAGGGATCCGCCAGCCCGCACAAAAAAATCGAGGCATATCTTTAGAAAGTCTCGCCAACAAGAAAGATCAAATCCAGTGGCTTGTCTAACGTAATCGGGAACGTTCTGTATTTTTTTGAGTGCGGGGTAGTGCACCGCAACCATACCCATAGACTCGAGATTGTTGAGTTTTTTGGGGCGCCGGCCGAATTCCCGCATCAGAAACATCTCCGCCAACGCATTGGGTCCCTGAGGTTTGTCAAAAGGATCAGGCGCATATCGGCCATAGTGTTGCAACATGGTCTTGAAATCCCTTCCCTGATTCGCGAGGCTTCGGGCGAGATCATTAAAAGATAAGGGTTGGGGAAGACTGAGATCGGTTAGCTCATGCTTTTGTTGCTTAATCATCTCAGCTAAAGCTGGATTAGGTGTCTCAGACTGAATTTCTTCAAACTGCTGAATTTTTGCTCGAAGATCTTCAGCGTCACCAGACATTGTGCTCCTTTGCTGCAAAACGAGATGGTACACCAACGCACGAATACGGTTACGTTCAGAATCTTGTTGCAACTTGGTCGCCATTCTGGCGGTACCTTGGCGACTATCATTAAAAGTCAGCACTTTACGGCCACGGCTCGGGTGATCGGCCGGTTTCTCTCCATCGGGAGCATACTCTAATAAGGTAGGTAGTATGCCGCCCATAAGAAAAGGAGCACCTAGTCGGCTGAAACGGAACAACAAGCGTTTCGGCGTTTCTTTGGCCTTGCAGACGGGACACGTCAACCCACTACCAGCATCCTCCTGCGCTAATATTCGCAACGGGTCACCCTCGTGCTCAACGATGCGACGAGAACCTCGGTCAATATACAAAGCACCAACATCTGAATCTGAGGATTCTCTGTTAACCACCAATACCCGGTTCATTCCTACGACCATGCTTTGGCTCAAGCTGTCATCCTCTCCATCCAGCTCGGCATCAACCTCAACTTCTAGCTCAAATTCATCTAATGCGTTGGGTGCAGTGAAATGCAGTAATTTTTCTTTATGTTCACCCGCTAATAAATGGACTGCACCACAATCACCACAGGTGATCACCTCAAAAACGGGACTAGAACAGTCGCAGTGTTTTCTTGGATCGAAATACACCTTGCCGAACGGCCAATCCTTTTCATTCAGTTTTGTGTCTTCTTTCTTGCTACACTGTGAATCGGCGCATGCCCAAATTCCTGACAATGTTTGATGAAACAGGTGTGCCCTAAGAGGCAGATAACATTCTCCGACATTAGACTCACCGATATCTGGTTGTCGAGTACGGGTCATAAGATCAAGCCAACGTAACGCCTCATTATGCTGCTTGCGCGAGTATTGCCCGTTAGAACCGAACAACAATGCTGTGATTTCAGATAATCTAGCTACTAGTGCCGTGGAATCATTCTGAACAAACAGGTCACGGATGGCGTTCGCGGTCTTATGTTCAGCCAGTGCCTTGTATCTTTTCGACGAAAGTTCCTTCTCCCTATCGATGGCTTCTATGTCTGCCACGGATATTTCTCTACTGGATATATCACTTGTGATCTGTGGAATCATCCGTTGTCCAGTCACCAAATGTACGCGTTCTTCTGACACTCCCGCTACATCGGCTAGGAACCGACGAAGTTCCTTACCTGCCTGTCCACTTGAATCTCCTATCGTCGCCGATGTTGCTACAAACTTTACCTGATCTGGAGTTACGCCAAAAGCAAGAAGGACTCGCCTCAACAACAAAGCTGCTTCCGCTGCCTGAGAACCCACATAAGTATGTGCTTCGTCGAGTACTACCCACTCCAGCTTACCCTGCGACTGCTCCAGAATAGGTGCATCGGCTGTTCGTACCAACATGTACTCTAGCATGGTCGCATTTGTGACCAGAACCGGCGGTGCAGAGTTACGCAAGCTGGAACGGTCTATCACTTCACTAGGATGCTGACGAGTTATTCGCGATCGTATGTTTTCTGGTGTATTGCCGTTATAGAGACAGAATCGGATGTCACCGTTAAAACTTTCCGTCCAAGCACGTAAACGCTCACGCTGACTGTTAATCAAAGCGTTGAGAGGATATAGAAATAGAGCGCGTACACCGACCAGCCGCCCTTCTTGCTTCTTTCTTTGTCGTAATAAGCTATCTAGGATCGGAACCATGAAACATTCTGTTTTACCTGACCCCGTTCCACTGGCAACAAGCAGTGACTGTGGTGTCGGATTCTTTAATATTTGCCAAGCCTCCAATTGGTGTGTGTAGGGATACTGGTCTCTAGCAAACCGATAGTCCTTAGCAAAATCAGCAGACGGATCATCCATGGCATTTATAAGTTCATCCGTCAATAAATCACCGGCTAGTTCCTCCATCTTTAACTTCGCAGTTTGCCAGCCGAAAACTGCCTCGAACGTTGGATCGGCTAGAAAAGCACCGGGTTCACCAAAAGGTCGATCAAATACGTCTGCTAGGTGACGACGCAACGGGACATTGGAAAAGCCTAGACGACTAATTGCAGCCAGTTTTGCCCGTTCAGCAAGAACAGGTAGAAGCTCCGAGAAATATGTAGGTTTCACTATGTGTTCGTCCCTTCGATCAAGCCATCCGCTAAGCAACGCGCGACCGTCTGATTGTATGCCTCCTCAAACCAATCCTGATCAAAGGCCTGGTAGATACGGAGAGCATAAATACTCTCAGCCGATTGAAACCACTTGTCGGTCTTACCAGTCACAGCCTGTATCGCCAGAATTATTGGGATATTGATAGTCAATGTTTGAAATCTTTCAGAATCAGTACATAAGTAGGATTCGACCCGCGGCGAGTCGAGGTCAAAGGAAGACGACACCGGTAGGAACTCTTCGGGCCACCTATCATCAGCATGAAGTCGGCGCAACTCCATCAGTTTACTAGTCTCTCCAACGAACAGATCCTGGCTCGCCTTCATACCTACATGTTTGAGTGCCTTCACCTGACGAAGCTTATCCGGGAGCACCTCCTTAGAGGCTATTCCAAGCAGAAAATCAAGCGAGCCACTTTCAGAAGTAAGTAACTGAATTCTGTCGCACAAATAGGATTCAAACACGACAGTCCCGTTGGATTCGCCATATTTCGCCTCGCACTGTGCTTTCAGTTGACACATCGCTTCTTGCCAATCTTCAAATGCGATCGTTTCCCAGGCAAATGGTAGCTCGTGTGGAAAGCGTTTAATGAAATCTTTCGACAGATTGCTGAAACGTAGCGCTAGTGCGGCCATTCCTAATGACGAAGTTGCAAAGCACCTCCATAGATCCAGCGCAGGAAGTGGTAAGTGCCCAAGCTGATTACCCATCTGCTCTACTTTTACCCAGTCTTCGTCGTGAAAGTCAGAAGCTAGCTTTCCGATGACTTCAACAATCCGTTGCTCACGTTCTGCTTGATTAGAGACGGATATTGCACTGGATAAGCCTTCATCTTCTTCGGTCTCTCCTTCAATAGGCAACAACGTAGGTCGAATAGGCACTGTGGACTTGGACGCGGGGTAGACCAGCCACGAACCCTGCGAATGAAGCCGAGGTGAGCTTAACCAAATCCCGGTCGCTACTCCCTCACTTACACAAGGTTCAAGCTCCTCTGCCTCATCACCAGGACTTTCGAGCCGTAGTGCTAAAACCGAAAGTTGCTCAAAGTTCAATTTCTCTTCTGATTCCTGCACCTCTCTACCGATTCTTATTGACTCTCCGTCATATTCGAGGGATGCGGAATATCGCACCAGCCCAAGAGTAAACTCCAACCTACCCTTAACCCTTATTTGAACGGTAATCGGCGCGTCAAACAGATCATTAACGGAAAACAATTGTTGAATATCAGCTAGGAAGTCCACTAACTTGATCTCCATACTCAGCGCCCCAGTTCGGGTGCGAAGCAAGTGTCGGCGACTATATTTTTCGGTAGCGTCCAGAATCTCCAATTCTGTTCGGTGTTTAAGGTGTCCACCAGATACCAGGATGCGCACACCCCGCAAATGTTGAACAGCCAACAAGCATTTGTCCGACAGAACCTTACCTTCGCCATTAAACACGCGAACACCATAGGCAGGAAACGGTAAACGAAATTTTGCAGGGATTTTTGAGTGCAACCAATCTGCTTCTAATTCGATATAGTCAGGAGCACGTTGATCCTCCAAAACTGCAACATCGAGCAATGCTTCGTCTTCAGTGATCTGGAGATGTTGTTGGATGTCTTCTGAAATAACGCGAACTCGGGCGATTTCCCAATCTCTGAACCGAATAGTTCCGGAAACAGCATCTCTTGGATTAAGTTCAACATCTGCCGTTTTTGGTAAAACCAAAACCTTGCTACGATATTTGACATCTCCCGACTCCGGATAGCGAAGATACAGCGGTCCCCAATCAGGGTTGGAGGTTGCTGAACCACCTGCATCGCTGATACCAAGCTGTCCTTTCACTCTGGCCTTAAACTCGTTCTCGGACACCTGGTGTAGCACAGGCAATCCTCGGAACGCCAGATTGGGGGACCGAAAATCTAGCCAATACCGATCACCCACCCACTCATAATTTGTCTCAGTAGCTCCAGCATCGCCCGTTCGCAACCTGAACGTCAACCCACCAATTTCTTGTGCGCGGATTACACCTTGTACCGAGATGATACGGCGATGGTGGCTGCACAACCATCCCATTTCTGCGATGATTGAACCCTCAGTGGTTTTGATCTCCCAGCCGTCGGGTAGCGCAATTAACGCTTGCGGTGTCGTAACGTTCCCACTACCTTGACGGGCAAAAACAAGAGAATCTTTTTCAACAAAAACCCAAGGGAGAACATCGTCTAGCTCATCCCCTCGTCTAGCAGTGACAGTAAACACCCGTCCATCGGGAGACCCCATATGCAGTATATGTTCACCCGACGCGGCATCATCCGCAAAACCCAACGGTTCTTGCTCCAGGCGGTACTTCTGCTGTCCTGCAAGCCGGCGTATTCCTGTATTCTGTTTGAAAGACTGTACTTGAAGAGACAATTGCGCGCTACGTGGTAATTCTTCAACATCCACAGAAAACAAAGACCCCAGATCTTCGGTGGATATCACAGGCGGCACGTCCAGTCTAGAACGTAAAACCCACCTGTCATTATCTGTTTTTATAAGTTCGCGAGTCACCGGTAGCGAGGCCGACCGCTTCTCAATGCGTACGAGGGCAGCGTCGCGGATCAGTTGCTCAATCATCCCCTGGGCATATTCGTCCTCTACTGGCAGTGGAAAACGATCTCTCCAATTCGGAATTTTTGTGTTCAAGATATCCACCGCGTCCGCGCTGGATTGCAGACTGGCTTTGTCCTTTAGGTCAAGCACCGTCCAAGCAACATCTGCCAACAGCGTGTAGATAGAATCCTCGCGATAGCTATGCGGTAGCCTATCAGCAAGGCTCTCAACCCAACTGCGCAAATCAAACTGCGTTACCTTCGAACCTGAAGCCAGATGTAACACCCGAGTCAACAACTGACCGATACTGCCACGAGAACTAGCCAGCAGCTTCAGAGGTAAGCCGCCTTGCACAGCCACCGAGCCTATATAGCGCATTCCGCCGCTTTCACGAAGTTGAATACACCATCCTCGAAATCCCTGTCTCACAGCATTACTGCGCTGGGTGGGGTTCCAATCCTCTGGATCAGCGCCGATATCACGTAATATCGGTTCCCAACTAAAACCCGAACCGTCGTAACGGCGTCGCCACCATTCAGAGGAATAGAGCACAAACAAATCGACAAAGCCAGATATGCCTCCAACTCGACTGAGATCATACTGACGGAGTAATTGACTCAACTGTTTACGAAGCAACTCTTCCAGTTTGTTGAAATCATCTTCCGTTAATCTGTATAAGTACAGTGGTCGTCCATCAGGAGTCGGGAGCTCATGGCGATCAAGTAACTGCACTTTCCAATCATTGAAATGCGTAAATTCTTGCACTTTCGTTATTCCTTACAACGCAATCATCCGTACCTACCCAAAATCAGCTCTCCACCTTAGAGGTTCCTTGACACGAAGGCATGCGACGATATCCTACTGCCAATACACTTGACAAAAGATCGCCCGAACGCGATCAGGCGTTCGAAGGCTACCCATCAAATGTCATAGGTAGACAAAAATCAAAGAGCAAGATTTTAAGGATCGCGATGCTCTGAGTGTAAGGTTTTTTTCTGCTGACCCTAGCATTTCGAAGCATGTCTCGGAGAAGGCAATGAACGCCTTACCCTAAGCTGAAATGACCGAACTTCTGGAGTTTGAGAGAAGCGAACAATCCACCGTACGACGGGGTTAGAAATAGGAGCACCACCCCCCTCGCCTGCTACACATGAAGGTGTGCACCTTCGAGTTACGCATCAACCGGTTACATGCTGTCAAAGAGGATGGGCGAACTCAAGTACGGAGGCTCGACATGAACGAATTAATACTCAGCCCTTACGCTGTTTGCAGGAGTGAGGCTGGAGGTACTCCATACATGGAAATACTGACACACTCTTTTGTCGCATCCGCATCTTCGCATCGACAGTCATATTGCCACATCCATTCTGCGTGTAGATCATTCTCCTTCTTCCCTCCTTGTGTGAACCTCTCGAAGTGCTCGCCCATCGCCGCCACCTGATATAGAAGCTAAAGACGGAGGAATTAGCCGGTGAAAGAAAATGAGTCGCGTAATGTAAACAAAATATGTCGTCAACATCCAACACTGTTAACCCCCCTTTTCAATGATTCGAACTCGTTCGAGCGTGGTTTAATCTGTGCCCGATACGGCCGACAGGCGCGAATGTTGAAGTTCCAATGCCTGGCAAATTGTTGAAAGGTCTCGTTGAGCAGTAAATTACCCCCTTTCTCACGATGATCGCCAATCACCACCGACTTCATCTGATCAAAGAGAGTCTCAGTCGGGACCCCACCAAAATAGTCAAACGCCTTCTCAAGCCCTCTCATCACCACCTCCATGGTCGGATTCGGACAGAACTCGAACCACTGTAGATATGAACAAACCAAGACCACCACGAGTGCGTGTCGTTTCCCCCACGGCGTATGAAAGGTGCCAAAATCCAACTGTGCCGGATCTCCTGCTGCAGTCTCGAACCGGATCACTGGTTCAGGCTCCTCCGACGGTTTGCGAAGCGTCTGAACAAGGGCCACTAATTGGCTATAGCAACCATCGTAACCGTCCACCTTCACTTCTTCATGTAAGCGTTGCGCCGATAAATCCGGATGGGTTTCAAGACGTGCACGAATCACCACCTTGTACGGGTCCAGCTTCTTCCGAAGCGGTTTTCGTGTCTTCGTCTCTGTACCTTCCTTGAGCCAGCGGGTCACCGTCCTGTGATTCACTTTCAGACGGTGAGCCACCGCAGTCTTTGAATACCCCATTTCCAACATGGCTTTCATCTCCATGTGATACCTCCTGTCATATATCGTTCTTATCCTGTTGTGATCAATGATCGCGTCAGAACGGCTAGGTGTAGAGTATTACTGAACCGGTTTGAAACCCCTTCAGTAGTATCCAGCAGTGTCCTGTCGGTGCATCAGACAAGGCCGACGACCAGCCACGAAGTGTGACTGAAGCAAGCCCCATTGAAAATAGCCATGATGTGGTAGCCAACCCACGTATAGCAGAGTAGACCAAGGTCCAGTTCAATGCCATGCCATTGGTCACGCGCATGGAAAAAGAAATGACCTGAAAACACTCAATCCATCAGGATGAAGGATAAAATCTTGAACAATAGAGGTCAAAACATTGAGGACACTTAAAGTTCGAACCGACAGTTTGACCCAACCAGGACTTGAGTGCCAATACTTGATCACTGATTGGTTCTCATTTTGGCGGAATCGCAGTAAATTTGAAGCGTCATCAAGAGCGCAGATAAAACAGAAAGGATGTGAACCAGGAGAAAGAAGATTCGCACGGAATTGAAGGGACCATTTTTGTTCTCGGCCCTTATCATCATTGGTTGTTTGTTGGCAGGGGTATGGATGAGCGTAACTGAACGCGACATACCGCCTCTCGCGCCAGCGATCGCGTTTGCGTGTGCCCTCTCGGTATTACTCTACGTTATTATCGGTGGTGTAGGAGTAGCAGGATTCAGCTTTGGACCCGTCAAAATGAGCGGTAGTGCTGCCGTGTTGATTGGCAGTGTTTGGATATTCAACTATCTGCTTGAGCCACAAATGAATGAAATCAGACAGGAACGAGTGGATGTTGCGGTCAACAAGGCCAAGGAAGCATTCAGTTTTGACTACGAGCGCCACGTTACGCCGCCCAAAGATTGGTACGCGATCTCCCGCATAACGGGAGAACCCGTCGAGATACAAATACTGGACCCTACAGGTATTAGACGACCCAAAGTGATTGATCCACCTAGGGAACCGGGATGGAACTTGGAGA
>MPMU01000072.1 GCA_002238665.1 Gammaproteobacteria bacterium bin55 | reverse complement strand
GACGATCGCGTTGAACATCAGACGTTGGGAGAAATCAATCACGTCATCCTCCTGACATACGGTCGCCACCAGTCTGGTCAAGTCGGTATAGTTCACCTGAGGGTGGTACTTATCGGTTTTCGCTTCATTCCTTAGTGGATTCAATGAAAACCCTTAGCAAAATACAACCCTACTGAAGTGGCATTCACAATGCTATTCGCCGCACACCATCGTCAATATGATGGGCTACCATCACACTACAGTCGCTCGATACGTTGAACAAGGTCAATGGCAACCTTCACGACGATCTCGAGGGTAATTGGCGCGGCGTAATGGGTTTTGGAGTTGAACGTCGGGTCCAAGCAGCTTAAATCAACCCATGCACTGTTCATCCACCCACATGATTTCACTATTTGTTAACTGCAGGATGGTTTTGTCGATGTAAACCTCTTCGCTTTTTCCCTTCTGCGATCTTGACGTTTGGATTCCGTCTGACGTTGTTCCCAACCTGTATACCAAGTCTTGAACCATTCGGGGCTCTGGGACTTCTTGACGAGTAGTGTACTAAGCCCGTTTTGGAAAAATGCCAGTCGTGGAGGATCCTGGCATCCCAGATCGTAGTCCGCACTGTTGTCATAAATGGTCAATTCATTGAACAGTTCGATCGTTTTTCTAAGATTTGATAGTGAATATCGCCATCGAGTCGGGATTAGCTCAGGATCCACCCTATGTCCGGTGCGTGCCTGAACGCGTTGTTCAATACGGTCAATATTGATTTGTGGCGAGTACGTGCCTAAATAATGTCCGTGAATACGAAAGCCATGCGTTTTCGCCTCATTAACCTGATTCACGCCTCGTTCTCCCGAATAGGTACTTTCAACGCCATAAGGTTGACGCTCGCTCAAACATCGCTGGATAAGAGCTTCACCGACTGTGAAAGCTTCTATGCGGCTGGCTTCACTATCCCAATTTCCAACACCGTCTGCGATTGAATCCAGATCTATATGAACCTCGGCCAACGCGTCTCTATTGGCGCGTTTCCAGGTGGTTTTCCCGCAGCCGTTACAGCCCATGACTATGGTGAATGGGGGTTTGTTGTCCAGTATATCACCCATGACCACCTCCTAAAAATGCCGCGCGGACTTTGCACCTCAGCCCAAAGTCTCTTGGATTATCACCAGCCCAAATCGTTCGGTTCTTCCAGTTGACTTCTGCCATTCTGCCAATCTCATGGCCACACGATTGTCTGCAATCAAGTTAGCATACTTCAATCGGGTCTCGTGCCTATTATCCACATATCTAAAAGTATTAGGCACTAGGTAATATGAGCACCTAGTTTTGGCACCTTAGGAAAGATGCCTAGATGAGAAGCTAGGCGGCTTCTAGACGGGGCCTGAGTACGTCGCCAAGGACCTTGAGCGCATTGTTTTCAATTTGGCGAACGCGCTCACTCGAAATACCATACTTACTAGCCAGATCACCTAGTGTGACTTTCTTATCTTCGTTCAGCCAACGAGACATGATGATGTCACGTGCACGCTCGTCCAATTTTTCGAGAGCTTGATGCAATTCCGTGGACACGAATTCTTTCCATCGTGCTTCTACAACTATCTCTTCTGGATTGGACTGATGGTCCTCTAGAGTAATGACGTTCCTAGACTCACGATCATCATGATCAATGACATCCGCTCCGTCTACCACCATATCGTGAGACGCAAGTCTCTTTTCCATTTGCGATACTTCGGACGGTTTCACGCCTAGTTCGTCGGCGATCACCTGCCGCTCATCAGAGCTGAGCCATTCCATGCCTTTCTTACGTTGTCGTAAGTTGAAGAAGAGCTTCCGCTGTGCTTTTGTTGTCGCAATCTTCACGATGCGCCAGTTACGTACGACGAAGTTGTACATTTCTGACTTAATCCAGTGCACAGCAAAAGTCACCAACCGAACACCCATATTGGGATCGAATCGCTTCACCGCCTTCATTAGACCAATATTGCCTTCTTGGATAAGGTCACCAAACGGCAAACCGTATCCCTGAAACGAACGTGCCAAATGCACTACAAATCGGAGGTGGCTGGTTACCAACTCTCGTGCAGCTTCAACATCATTCTGCTCCCAAAGACGGATTGCCAGCTCTTTTTCCTTATCTGCAGACAATGGCTCAACGGCATTGACTGTCTGAATGTAGGTTGTTAGATTTAACCCCGGAGTTAAATTAGCGGCGGTTAAGGCGGTGGTTGTCAATTAGTTTCCTCTTGTTTTTCTGTATAGTAATTTTAGTACTTATTTAGTTAGATTGCTAAAAATGATTCTGGTTCAATATTGGTTTATTTGTGAATCAACAATCAGTTTTTCGTTGATCTAGATATGGTGATTAGAACCAAATATTTCAAGTCCTATAGGTAATCGAGGGCAGAAAACAGTTCCAGAAGTGCTGACAGAACCTTGGTGAAATAGGAGAGATGTGAACCGCCACCGATGAGATTGCAATAAAATCCTTTTTCTCCTAAGGTCCTCGGGTGCATGACCTGTGGTTAACAGCACAATCTTTTGAATGGATATCTAGATGGCGAAACATGATTGGCAACTTGATGAAGTCAAGGAGCTGTTTAACCTCCCGTTTGCGGACCTAATCTATCAGGCACAGACCGCTCACCGCCAGAATTTTGATCCAAATACGGTTCAACTCAGTACGTTGTTGAGCATTAAAACGGGTGGATGTCCCGAAGACTGCAAGTATTGTCCTCAGAGTATCCACTACGATACCGGCTTAAATCCTGACCCTTTGATGCCGTTGGACGATGTTCTAGCCGCGGCGCGGAATGCTAAAGCTGGGGGTGCTACGCGTTTTTGCATGGGTGCTGCGTGGAGAAGTCCGACATATTCTCAAGTCAACCAAGTGGCAGATCTGATAAGTGCCGTGAAGGATGAAGGTTTGGAAACCTGTGTAACGTTAGGAATGCTCGACGAAGTAAAAACACAGACACTGGCTGAGGCTGGTCTTGAGTACTACAACCATAACTTAGACACATCCCCCGATTACTATGGGGACATCATTACAACACGCACCTACCAGGATCGCTTAGATACGCTTAGACATGTACGAGATGCAGGTATCAAAGTATGTTGCGGTGGGATCGTAGGAATGGGAGAGTCAAGAAAAGATCGAGCTGGGTTGCTGGCTCAACTCGCAAATCTCCCGGAGCATCCGGAGTCAGTGCCAATCAACATGTTGGTTCGTGTAGAAGGTACACCTGCTAGTGAGTGGGAAGGTATATCCCAGATCGAATTTATCCGCACAGTCGCTGTCGCTCGAATCATGATGCCAAGCTCTTTTGTACGGCTTTCAGCAGGACGAACAGAAATGACCCTTGAAGGACAAGCGCTATGTTTTCTTGCAGGTGCGAACTCAATATTCTGCGGTGATAAATTGCTTACTACACCTAATCCTGAGAAGAACGAAGACATGCAGTTATTTGAAGAACTCGGGATTACTCCAAGTGTTGCCTAAAGGACTGACCTAGAGGTCACGATGCTGTATTTCGATGAAGTACCGGTTGGCTATCGGAGTGAAGTTGGTTCATATAAGCTGACGCAAGAAGAGATCGTTTCATTCGCAAAAGTGTGGGACCCGCAGACATTCCATATAGACGAGGAAGCTGCCAAGAACTCAATGTTTGGTGGAATTGTTGCGTCCTCCTTACATCTCTTCGCCATCGCAACTCGATTGTTCTTTGATCACAAGGACGAAATTCAAATCCTTGCCATGCTAGGAAAGGACCAAATCCGCCTTCATGCGCCTGCGAGACCAGGTGACACCGTGACCTACGTGACAGAGTGTATTGAGAGCAAACCATCTACCTCAAAGCCAGACCGTGGAGTCATTGTTTTGAGTGATTTACTTAGTAATCAGAACGGTGATCAACTGATGACTCAAAAGGTGACTCTACTGGTTCAGAGAAAACAGTTTTGAACCCTTAAGAATTGGTAGCGACTATCACTTTGCGGTTAACATAGTTCGTTGCAAATCCTAGTTTTGTTTTGAAGGTTTATTCAGGGGTGGTTGGCTGACCGGTAACTCTACGAGTCAATCCCAACATCCTGCTTTTTTCGATTCTTTATGTCGCTCGCGTCCTATATTCGTAAGTCTATAGCTGGTTTCCGAGTCCAGTCGGAACAGATGCGGCAGATTGAGCCGGAGAAAATTCATTTCAGCGATGTCGTCGGCATATTCATTCGGGCTTGGCCATATATCCAGCCCATGTTCAACCACACCGTTGCTTTCATTGCAATTGCAGTTTTTCAGCTGCTGTGGGATGTCTTTTGGGCAGCCACGATATTTTCACTGATCTACAACAATGTCATTCTTGATCAGGCCGTAGGTGCGTTACCCGCGGCGATACTCTTTCTAGACCAAAACACTTGGGTAAATGTCGAAGCATTGACCAACGAACAAAGGTTCCAGTTGGTACCAATGGTGGTGATGGTAGCGGTAGTATCAGGAACTCTCGGCGCGATCATCGACAATGCCAACAACTTCTATCGTGTTTGGATCATGCAGAACATCAATCAGAATCTGCGTCTGCATGTCATGTCTCAACTCAACCATCTTTCGTTGAAGTTTCACGCAGAATCCAAGGCTGGAGATGCAATCTATCGTCTGTTCCAAGATAGTGCAATGGTTACTCAGGTAATCCAGGCGTTGGTAATTGATCCATTCCTGATCATCATGAGATTCTTGGTTGGACTGGTTGTGGTATTTGCGTTCAGTCCAATGCTGGCAGGGTTGGTTGTTTTCACATGGGTCCCGATGGTGATCCTGGCCAGCATTATGTCTGTTAAATTAAGGTACGGTTTCAAGGAAGCGCGAGAACGTAATGCAGCCTTAACCTCAAATATCCAGGAGTCTGTCGAAGGTATACGTACCATTAAGGTCAACGGACTTGAAGCGGAACACCAACGACGATTCGAGCGGCTTTCGATTGATGCATTTCATGCTGCACACGATGCAAGAGTGCGTCTGTTACTTTTCAGCTTTTTTGCGTTCTTATGTGCCGCGATTCCACTTGCATTTATCGAGCTTACCGCCGCTTATCTTTCATTCATTGAGGCAGAAGTCTTCCTACGGGACATTCTGATTGTGTTTGGATTTGCTGCCTGGAACCTAGGCTCTCAGGATCAGTTCCGTGCAAGAGCAAGAGAATCTGTCAATAACGTCCAGAACTTACTTACTCTCTGGGGTAGGGCTCAGGATATGGCGATGGGACTCAATCGGGTGTATCAAGTACTTGATCTGACTCCGGAGATTGAGGATAGTCCGAGAGCACAGCGATTGCAAAGAATTCAAGGTGATATTGAATTCAATCATGTCCAATTTGGTTATCCACAACGAGAAGTATTTAGAGATCTTCACTTCGTTGCCAAACTAGGTGAGATCACAGCCGTTATGGGCCCAACCGGTAGCGGTAAGTCCACACTTATGCTATTGTTGCTACGGTTGTTTGAGTATCAGAAAGGTGATATTCGTATCAACAATAGGTCCATCCGTGTCTATCCCTACCAAGATGTGCGGGACAACATTACACTGGCGACACAAGAGAACATACTGTTCTCAATGACCGTGAAAGAGAACATTCGTTATTCAAGACCGGAAGCAACTGACGAAGAGGTAATGGAAGCAGCTCGCATCGCATGTGCTGATACTTTCATTGAGCGTTTACCTGACCAATACGACACTTATCTGGGTGAAAAGTCCACAAAACTATCCACCGGCCAACGCCAACGCTTAGTAATTGCACGGGCAATCGTGAAGGATACGCCGATCCTAATACTCGACGAGCCTACTGCATCGCTTGATGCGGTCACCGAACGCCGCATCATGACAAACATTAAAGAATGGGCGCGCAATCGAACTGTCTTTATCGTCACGCACCGCTTGTCGACTATCCGTGCAGCAGATCACATCGTCTTTATTCGAGATGGTGAGGTCGCTGATTATGGTAGTCACGAGGAATTGATAAAGAAAGAAGGTGGTGGATATCGATCCTTCGTCGATGCCGAACTAGCTTCTCAAGAACGTGTGGCTGCAGGATGAGCGAACGGTACGTCTATATGTTGAATCGCAGTTGGTGTATCAGTGGCTGAGCCTCGTATAGGTGGTCGGCTAGCGATCCAGACCGTCATTAGAGCGATGAAGTACTCGCTCCGCTTTAAGTGGGAATTGGCCGTAAAAGGTATGACTCAAGCCACCAGTATCTTCTGGATATTGGTACTGCCTCTCACTGGCAAAGCGATCGTCGATTTCATCGTAGAACGTGATGCCGATCCATTGAGCGATGCTAACGCGCCATTCTTTTTCCTGCCGTTCTTGCAAATGGCAGAAAACTTGGGTGTTTTTGAGACGACCATCGCTCTTGGAATCATCTTCATTCTCATGTTGCTCTTGGTGGGTGCTTATGGTACGGACGGCGCGCAAAGGAATAGTGCAGTGGCCTGGTTGGCAGAAGGAGAAGACTTAGCTACGCGATCAGAGAACGCCGCCAACAATATGCACTCGCTAGTCAGTGGATTATTTGGTCTGTTCGAATCACTGTGGCACATTCGCGTGTCGCATCGGTTGAATCACATGTTGCGAAGTGACATTTTTCAGTGTTTTAAGGCACATCCGCTGACCGATTTCCAGGATCGATCCATCGGTGACGTGGTCTATCGTGCAATGTACGACACTCCGCAGATTTCCAACATCATTTTCAATTTATGGGTTGGGCCGATTACCTCCGCCATCAACTTGATCACCACGATCCTGGTCATGTGGGTGATCTTCAGAAATGAGCCGGTAGTAGTGTGGGGTGCGATTCTGGTTGGACCTCTGAACTTCTTCTTAGTACTTTATTTCGCAAAACTTGCGCGCAAATACGGCACTCTGGCTCGGGAGTCAGGCGCACAGACTACAGCGGTGATCGAGGAGGGAATGGCGAACGTCTTAGCCGTACAAGGACTCGGCGATACCGATATCTATACCAATCGCTTCGCTAAAGCGAGTAAGTTCTCCTTTGCTAGGTACCGCCAAGTTGTTCTGGTGAGCATCTGTGGCAGTTTCACGACATTCGTGATTGGCGCGAATATGGTTTATATCGTGTTCTATTTCTTAGCAGGACCGTTTATCAATAACCAGTACACGCCTGGAGACTGGTTCGTGATCTGGGGTTATTTCGGTGCGATTGCGGCTTCTGCCACATGGCTAGGACGACTATGGTTGACCTTGCAGGAAGGCATCGCAGGCATGTACCGGGTTTTCAGTATTCTCGATCGAGATCAAGAATATGTTGAGCAGCTGATTGCAGATGCAGATGTACCGCCACTTGATCTTAAAAGTGGAATTGAACTTGAAAATGTCAGTTATCAATATCCGGATGGAACACTTGCGCTTGAGGATATTGATTTCAAAGCCAATGTTGGTGAAATGGTTGCGCTCGCAGGACCAACAGGAGCTGGCAAGACCACATTGGTGTATTTGATTCCGGGTCTACTTTCACCCTCGAGTGGAACGTATACCGTGGACGGCCGTACGATTCCAAAAGAAGAGATTCGAGCACTCCGGTCGAATGTAGCGTTTGTCTTCCAGGAGACGTCGATTTTCGACGATAGCATCGCGAATAACATCAGCATGGGACGTCGGGATGCCACGCTTGAAGAGATTAGAGAAGCGGCACAGGTTGCAGGGATTGGCGATTTCATCGATAGTCTGCCAGATCAATACGACACTAATTTAGGAAGATCAGGTGCTAAGTTATCCGTTGGCCAGAAGCAAAGGATTGCGATTGCGCGTGCGTTGGTTTCACAGAAACCCATTCTGATTTTGGATGAACCGACCGCTGCATTGGATCCAACGACTGAAAATCAGTTGGTTACTAATCTGCTGAATGCGAGGGGAGGCAGGGTGGTAATCGTGGTGGCACACCGACTATCAACGATTCGTGCGGCTGACCGTATTTACTTCATGGACGAGGGTCGGATCATTGAATCAGGATCTCATGCAGAATTGTTGGAACAACAAGGTACATATGCAAGTTTTGTTGAATTACAGACAAGCTAAGAGGACATCTCACTATGTCAGATTTCAGCGTTAGCGAAGAAACCAAAAAAGTCCCCTACGGGATGGTCGTCGTCGGTAGTGGCGTGATAGTGTCGTGTCTGCTACTTTGTGCTTTGTTCGGTTGGGGAATTTACCTTGACTTACAGCGCAAAGACGATTGCGCGGGGCAAGTGGAACTACTAGAAGAAACCGACAATCGAGATCAAGTCGCAACGCAATGACCAAATCCCAGCAGAACTTACTGATGATCGCCATCAGTTTTCTGGCGATCATGGTTGCTTTATTGGTTGTTTATCTGCTTGTCGGGATAGGCTTCATTATTCCGCTCTTGGAAAATCTCCAAGCAGATAGATTGGTTACCGGCAATACACCGAGCGTGTGGGAAGCAAGTGTTGTCTTTCTTGTTGCTGTGCTTTATATGGGCATCCTGACGGTCGCCGTGATTGCTGGTGGATTAAGTGGTTGGGTGGTTACCCACCTCATGAACAGTGGTGGTTTCAGCATTCAAGGTATCAGAGAGCTGTTCCGAGTCGAACCACCTGAATAGCAAAAGCTAGCTCAACATCTCCACGATTTCAGGGTGATTTCTTTTCTTTGCCCAAGCTAACGGTGTTGCCCAGTCAGGCATATCCTCTGGTCGTTCGGTTTTACTATCTGGAAATCTTTCGAGCCAGAACGAGACAAACTCCGTTTGACCGTGTTTAGCTGCCCAACCTAATGGTGTCGTCCGATATTCATCATCGATGAGATTAGGGGTCGCGCCGAACTCTAGAAATAGCTTGGCGGCATCTATTTGACCTTTTTGACCCATGTAGTGCAGAGGTCGAACGCACTGCCAGTTAGGCAAGTCAGGGTCCATGTCGTGTTCAAGAAGAATACGAGCCATGTCTAGATGGTGCCAAAAATAGGATTGGCAGTATGTCACAGTGTGAGGGACTCTAAGACCTGCATGTAGCATGAGTTTGAGCAGATCCTCATGGTGACTTGACGCGCAATGTGTGAAGGCAACCGTCGCCACCAATTCGTCGAATAGCTCAGGATTGAAATATAGCAGTGCCGCTATCGTATCGGTGTTGCCTTGGTGGAAGTGAGACGACAAACGCTGGCGGCCGCCGTAGGTGTACAGCAATGAGCGCATCTCTAGATCTTTTGCGGATTCGGTTGGATTTCCAGACGACTCGACATCTGCATTTGGGTCTGCACCATTCTCCAACAATAGCTGGGCGACCTCTTTAAATCCGAACCTGGCTGTAGCCCACAGCGCATAGCCATGAGGTGCCATCGGACCGTCCGGTAGATTAGGCAAAGCTCCTGCATCCAGTAGCATCTTGACAATGTCTAGGTGATTTCGCTCAGAAGCAGCTGATAGCGGCCTTTTACCGCATGAATCATGAAAGTTCGCCAATCCTGGATCATCGGCAAGCATTAACTTTACGGTGTCCGTATCTCCTAGCGCTGCAGCGATGGTGATGTTGTAGATAGCACCTCGCTCCACGAGCTTCTTTGCCATCTCGTAGTTATTGCGCTGTCGCCAATATTGATGCCACCATAATGAAAGTGCGAGTGGAGTAAACCCAAACCCACCCAACCGATTGTCGCTACTAAAACCCGTGGCGTTGATATTCGCACGTCTATCAAGAAGAAGGTCTACCAACTCATAGTTTTGTGCTTGCACAGCATAATGTAGCGGCTTACGGCCGACAGAATCACCCCGTTCTAGTAATTCAGGATCAGCATCAAGTTCCTGTCGAACCTTATCGATGTCTCCTTCCTCGCAGGCTTGGTGGATTGAAACTGAATCTCCTTCTGAATTCAGCACCTCGCGAAACAATGGTCTGAGATAGCTCACGATGTCGTCGTACTCTCGGTCTTCGGCCATTTGTAGCAGAGATTCTTCTCCGTGTAATGTCAACTGATTGGCAATATCGGCATCTTTGTCAACGAGATACTTGACGACGTTGAAATGTCCGCCGCGTACCGCCAGTTGCAGCGGTGACGTATACCAAAACTGCATGTCAACGACGTCAGGTCGTGCAGTTAGTATCCTGTCGACTACTGCAAGATTACCGTCTCGCGCAGCGTTAAGGAGAGTCCACAGACCTTGTGGGATTCTTAGCCCGGGTTCATTGGAGTCTTCAATAGTTAGCTCAATTGGTTCGATCAGATTCATTAGATTGGTGATTTATTAGGGGCTTATTGATATGACTACACAAGGTATTTTCCAAAATCTAACTCTTAGTCCTTCTGAATTGCTGATTATCTGACTAAAAATACACATAGTAAACATAGATAGCATAAGGGTTTTAAGGGTATTTGTGTATGGGTAAAAAGCGCCGAGTAGATGAGATTGAAAGGGGCTAAGTATTGTGGAATTATTCGAGATGTTTCCCGACGAATCAGCGGCTAGGAAGTGGTTCAAGGAATCAAGCTGGAAACATGGTAGAAACTGTCCTCATTGTGGTTCAATGGATACCGTAGCATGTAAGAATGAAAAGCCATTGCCCTACCACTGTCGATCTTGTCGACGAGACTTCAGCGTCAAGACTGAAACCATCATGCACCATAGCAAACTCCCTTTACATACTTGAGCTATTGGTATTTACATGATGACAACCAGCCTAAAAGGTGTTTCTAGTATGGAACCGCACCGGGAGCTAGGCATGACACAGAAGACCGCTTGGCTAATGTCCCAGAAGATAGGGACTAAAAATTTTGATGGGGGATGGTCACGCGAGCGTATATCCCTAATCACTCCCATGGATAGGGTAGTTGATCGTCAAGCACCGGGGTATCTTCCAACTGCATGATCTCTCGAGCACCAGATAGCCCTCCATACCCATACCTTCCAAGATATTTTTCCACATCCAAATCATCAAGTAGGTGCTTTTCCAGTTGATATGCTTTCAGTGCGTGCATGGACCTTTGCTTATCGGTAAAAGAGTAGGACACACCCGCCTGTGCCATCCATCGATGAAACAAGGATGGATTTATGGTCTGCAGCGATTGCCAATAGTCCATATCGAATCTTAAGTCGCGTACATAGAATCCCTGAATGGCCCATGGATCACCGGATCTGGCAGCGATGGCCATGGCGGTATCGTGAGTGTTTTGTAGTTTGGCGGCATACTCCGTGACCGTTGCACCAACAAGATCCCACTCGTACGGTTGCAGGCCGTCGTCATATGCCACTGATGGCATGTGTGAACAGGAATGACGCACCCAGACCGCATGCAGCATCGATTCGCTTAGCGGAATCTGGGCTACCAAACGTTCGTTCTTGGGCAACCTGTCCCAACGTTCCATGACTTCTTCGTAGCGTGTTTCATGGGGTCGGATCGGTATTTGCCTCGGGTTGAGTAGCTCATTGACGCGGCCTATGCCTGTCAGGCAAGCATCAAGGTAAATCACATATTTCACCAATTCTCTTGATTCGCATCGATTCGCCAGATAAGCATCTGCCTGAATCGGCCCTCGTTGGGCCAGCTGGGTACAGGTTGAATCTTGAAAAGTCCGCTCCAAGGTCAGTGCTCGGTACTCTTGCTTGTTGTCAAATATGTCGCTCCAGACCGGGACATCACCGGTGATGTCGGCTTTCGAAAACGCAAGTTCGTGTGGCCTGCGGTTGATCTCGGATCCCGCAGTAAAGAACTTGTCCAGTACGGGGTAATAAACCATGGATTGTTGCCATACGGGCTGATCTGAGAAATGTTCGGCCAATCGGTCCATGCATGAATTGCTCGGGGCTTGAATGATTGCATCCAGTATGGGACATTCTTCTAGCAAGTCAAGGATGACGAGCGCTTCTTCAGGCTCGAATTTGTGCCCGACGACGGAATCCTTGGAATGCTCTTCCCAGGCGAGACCATGCCCTAATACTGCGGTCGTTGTAAACAACGCCTGCCAAACAACCAACAAAAATCGGTTAAAACACATAGACAATACTCTGTTGTTGCGTCCAATCGATGGAACAGCTTGCGAGGAATGTCGACGACTCCTTAACGATCTTTGCCGCTCGTGTTCCAACATCGTTATGAGGAATGTCATGAACGTTATTGTCGTCCCAATCTTCCCAATGGATTTTCTCATGTGCGTATGGTGTCGGCTAAAAAGCACTCTCTGTCTCTCTCATTTCCTCGGTACCTAGAGTAGTTTGGTCCCTCGTCAAAACACTGAGATGTCTGTTGGTTTCAGGATAATAGTTTTTCATGCACTGCTTGTGCTTAGGTTTGGCCAAGGGAAGGATAGGTCAGCGAAAAGGCATTCAGCTACGGCCTGGTTAACAGCACTGCGGAGACATGATGCCTTTTCTAACAATACCCTTTCGTCTCGTTCTTGTGCTGTTTCTGTGAGGTGGGCGTGGGGTATGGAAAACACTCGACACCGATTGGCACAAGGTAGTACGCGCATCCGTATTTCCATTCATGGACCAAAGGGTCCCAAATCAAACCGCATATGGACACCCAGCCATAAATAGTTTGACATCCGAAAAGATCGTGCGCTTTGCTACTATCGTAAATCAAGGTACTGAGAGTCAATGGTACGCCCACAAGAGTCAACTTCCCAAGTCGCACTTAAGATTCTTCTGAAGTATGAAGAATGTCGTGTAATACGATCGTTTTTGTACATCAAGTTTTTATTGATGTCAAGAGAGTGATCGATTGTAGTTTTGACGTTCAGAATTTCGGATTCATCGGTGGAAGGAAAGTAGTCATTGAGGGGTTGAAACTGTCCTGTAAGACTCGATCAGGCGGGTTATACCCGCCTGCATCAATGTTCATTTCTCTCGAAACTTCCATGAGCCAGTCGATACCCGAGACCGAAACAGTGTCCCCTATTGCTATTCCACATTCCTCGACAAGGAATCAGTCTCTATCTTTGGAAACGTCATCGGTGCTTCCTCATCTCGCTCGACCAAGGTCCAGTCCCAACCAGCCGCATCCATCAGCCCGGGTATTTGGAGGATATAAATGGGAAGATCAACATCCTGATCCTGCAATAGCGCATACGCCTTATGGGCGTGTTGGAAACGTTCGTCTATCGTCAATCCAGATCCGAGTGCAGCCAGATACCGATGTGTAAGCGAGGGCTTGACGGCATATAAATCCTGCCAGTAAGCCAGACTCTCACCTTGGGGTAGATAGCTCCTTAGAGCCCACAAATTTCCAGCCTTGGCGGCGATTTTCAACGCAATGTCGTGGACATTCTGCACAACTTCAACAATCTCCTCAACGGGTTGTTCAAGCGATAGCGGGACCAGACCGGAGTCGGTAACCACATTTAGGGGAATATGCTGACATTTATTGTAAATCCAGGTTTCTCGAAAAAGCGCTTTCTTGACCAAAGCACCGGCTCTGTCGTGCGAATACGGCGTTGTGTATATCGATACCAATTTATCGTCCCTGATTTCGGATAACCGAACTTTGCTCGTCACGCAGGCATCCAGCACCATGGCGTACTTAAACAGCTCCTCCGCTTCGCAATAGTGCTCGAGATCAGCTTCTATACTGCTGGTTGAAGATGATGCCAAAGAATTGCACTGTGCATCCTGCAGAACGCGTATGATCGTTTGAACGCGGTTGACGGCCTGGCCATCAAAGATGTCTTTCCATAGTGGCAACGGTTGTGCAAGATAGTCGTCATAGCCGTATCGCACGACCTTGTTACGGTCATTGAGCACCGGATCGCTAAGCTCTCCGATGTATCCGAAAATGCGATTCTGCAGTTGGCTTGAAACCCAAACAGGCTCTGTCTCAAAATGGTTGTCCAGCGATGGCAGACAGTCGGTCACAGTAGATTCCTCACACCGGTAGCCGCGATCCCACAGATCCGCAGTATTCTCTGATACTGCATCAAAGTACGGATCGTAGCTGTCCCACCCGTTAGGTAGAGGCGGGTGGTTCTCATGCTGAAAGGTCTCTCCAGAAATCCCCAGCTGCACACCGCCTAAGCAGAGGACAACCAATAGGAAAGAGAATGTTCTATTAATCGTTGTTAGATACCTCCCGATGAGTCCAATCAACTCAATTGTTCCAATCTTGACTCGTTGCACTCGCCAACTGCATTGATCCGAATTTGAAGCGATGGTCCATCGGTGTGAACCGGTGTGCGGCCTATCTGCTTCCGGGTCCGCCCAAAAATTTTGTGTGAACCGTTGATGTCCTCACAGGGTTGCTTGAGGGATCGGGTTCGCGTACGCTAAGGATTTTCACACTTCTGTTGAGTAGGGTACCTGTCCATTGAGTCGTGGGCGACGACCCCAGACCATCAGTCCAGGTCGACTCATTGATTGACCGCCGAGCTGTTTGTTAGTAGGATCGCGATAGCCAACTCGAACCAGTCTTCTAATCTCATTCGTCTGATTGATTCTTGAACCGTGGATGGTGTGAATATTGAATAAGACCACATCTCCTCGTTTGGCCGGGACCGGATCGGTATCTTCAAGATGCCAGTCTTCGGTCGGTAGGTGCGGTGTACAGGGACTGCCATCTTGGAACTGGAGGACATGTTGAAGTGCACCGTAACGATGTGACCTGTCGAGAAATCGAATACACCCATTTTGATCTGAAGTATCGTCTAGATGAACTAAGCAGTCAATGTAGCTACCGTTACTATGACGATAGAACGGCCAATCTTGATGCATTGGAAATGGGTGTCCCGTCTCTGGTGGTTTAGCGTGAAGAGTGGTATGGTGTAGTTCTACATTAGGCCCGATTAGGTCAGCTATCGCACCAGTGAGCGTAGGATGGGTCACCGCATCGCACCAAGCTTTGGAGTATCTGTGTAGGTCATGTAGTGCGGTGAGTTTGGATCGTTTTTCTATATCGGGTGACATATATGCCTGCCGCCAATTACCACTCCATCCCGGTCCTGTGCCAGCCCATTCATCAATTTGCCAGTCGAGATCGTCGGTCATGGATTGCAATTCAGCGTCATCGTAGACACTCTTCAGATGCAGATAGCCATGTTTGCCGTAGAAGCTTATTTGATTGGAAGTTAGCACGTTAGGAGACAAGATGGACTCTCCTCAATTGAATATGTAGAATCTGGTAGACTGGTCTAGTTTCCGGCCATTTCGCTAGTCTCCTTGAGATTCAGCCAATTTTCCAAACGCGTGATGATGTTCTCTAAGGATTGCGGTCGATTTGCTGGGTCTCTGTCCACACATCGCATACAGAGATTTACGAGTTCCTCTGGAAGCTCCAGTTCTGTCTTTTCTACAGGCGATGCAATTTCGTTGTTACGGATGAAATCAAGCACCTGATTCACGGTATCTCCAGGAATCATGCGGGTTAGACTCAGAATCTCGTATAGCAATGCACCAAAACTGTAGACATCCGTTGTGTGATCCAGGTTAGGTTCACGCTCAAGTTGCTCTGGGGATACATAGGGTGGTGTCCCATGCAAGTTCTGAAGTTCGGTTTGTAGGATGCCGTCGGCTGAGATCGGGTTTCCTCGTTTGAACTTCGAGAATGTCTCCGTGTGAACTTTATCGGGATCTTTTGACCAAACTTTTGCCATACCCCAATCCAGCACCAGTACTTCGCCATATGACCCGATGAGAATGTTCTCAGGCTTGATGTCTCGGTGAATCACGCCATGGTTATGAGCATAGTGAAGTGCATGCCCAGTCTGGGAGAGGATATATATCAGACGTTGCAATGAATAATGCGAGACATTGTGTGAGTTCTGCTTCATGCAGTCATCTAATATCGCTCGCAACGTACGACCGTGTACTAACTTCATGGTGAAGTAGACATGCCTGGACCCATCGCGACCTAACTCGTAAGTTGGGATCGTATTCGGGTGCTGGAGCATCGCAGTTACCCGCGCTTCCCGCACAAAGCGCTTTTGCTCCGCTAAATCATCCGCGAGTTCTTTCCGCAGAGCTTTGTAAGCGATAGTTCGCCGTAAGTGCATATCGAAACATGAACTTATGACGCATGTGCCACCTTGTGCAACTTTCTTAAAGTAAAGGTAGCGAGTGCGATTATCGAGTACTTTAGGAAGATCAAGATCCGTATCTTCCACATAGATACGCGGATCTTGGTTTGGAATCGAAGCTACTGCCAAAAGGCAATCCAGTCGTAGTTAGAAGGGGGAGAAAATTCTATATAGATAGTGTGTCAGGTATCTGACATCAAATGCTGTTTCACGACATTTTCGTTTAACTCGACACCAAGTCCTGGTTCAGTTGGTGGAATGATGTAGCCGTCGTCCCATTGAATTGGTTTTTTCAATATTTCACCATGGAAGCCGTCAAACATGCCAATACTCTCTTGAATCAGGAAGTTAGGACTGCACGTATCCACTTGGATATTGGCAGCGGCTTCGATAGGGCCACAATACAGGTGGGGAGCAATTTGCGCATAGTATGCCTCGGCCATACCAGCGATTTTGCGTGCTTCGAGAATTCCTCCTACTCTTCCTAGTGCCATTTGTAGGATGACGGCTGCCTGTTTTTCTAGAAGCTCTCGAAACTCAAACTTTGTTGCCAGTCGTTCACCACTAGCGACTGGAATGGAAGTCATACGAGCAACTCGCGCCATTTCGTCGCGATTCTCTGGCGGTACAGGTTCTTCGAACCATAGTGGATCGAACTGCTCTATTCTCTTAGCAAAACGAATCGTTCCAGAAGTTGTCGATTGGCCATGAGTCCCAATGAGAATATCGGCCTTGTTACCCACGGTTTCGCGGACTGCTCGGACCACCTCTGTCGCGTTGTCTAACCGTTCTAAAGGAGGTTCACGAGGATCTTCTGCCCCCATCACGTCGATTAACGGATCGAATTTCAAGGCCGTGAATCCGTCTGCCACATGAGCAGCTGCGCTTTTTGAGGCAGCTTCGGGATCGGTGTGTGGGGACTTGCGACTGGTATCGTTAGGTGCCGGATACAGATATGTGTAAGAACGAAGTTTCTCGTGATATCTGCCTCCTAGTAGGTTGTAAGTCGGTTGCTCGAGTGCCTTACCCAAAATATCCCAGCATGCCATCTCGATTGCGCTGAGAATACCCGCCACCGTATGATCTGGATGTTGGTGGTGATCATGGGACTCATAACCTTCTCCGTAATAAATTGAACGCCAGAGGCGTTCAATTTGAAACGGATCCTGATCAATGACATAAGTCTCGCAGGTATCTTTAATCATCAGTGCGACAGTACGAGGGTGAAAGGGAACTTTGTACACCTCGCCGATGCCGCTGATGCCATTATCGGTTGTCAGTTTGACAAATACCCACACGCGGCCTCCTCTATGAGGACGCGGAGTTTGAACTACGAAAGTTTCACAGTTGACTATTTTCATATGGTGAACTTACTTCAAGATCGGTGAATCTATCGTACTCTAGTTCACTACCAATACGAGGGAACTCGCTACCACTAGAGGTGGTTGTCCATTGCGAAACTGCTATTGGCAGTACACTCTCACATATGTTTTTTCGTCAGGAACGTCGACATCTATGGAAAGATCTGCAAATGCTTCGTAGAACTCCTCATCACTGAGTTCATTCATGTTCGCCAGATTTATTCCCGCACCTTCTAAGTGAGT
>MPMU01000071.1 GCA_002238665.1 Gammaproteobacteria bacterium bin55 | reverse complement strand
AGTATGAGACCCTAAGACGATGGGCGTCATAATCCTCGCAACGGTCAGTGCCATCATTCTTGGCAGTGTTTTGTGGTTAGTTTTTGGCTCTCGGCTTCACTTGAATGAGGATCCGCCGCAAAATTCAGTTCTGAACGTTATCGTCTACATCTTGTGTTTCTTCGTGGTGACTTTCACATTGTTTTTCGCGTTCTTGGGCTGATTGATCACCTCTAAGAAGTAGCTCAGAACTTCGGCGAAAGACGTGGTCTGGTAACCCTAGTTTCTTCTTCAATACCACATCCCGATCCCAGGAATTCTCCAAGTCCAAGACCAGTTTCACATCTGAAATGCCTATTTCTCTTAAATGGTAGAGCGGAGAGACGATCGGAAAAAACTGCAATGGCCAATCCGTGCCATAAATCAACTGGTCCAAGTATTCATCTATCTCTATAACCTCGGCTAGATCCCCGATCCGGTTATATTGGGTGAGTGCCGATACGTCCGCAAACAAATTCGGAAATTCTTTGAACATCGGCTGAATACGGTCAAAATGTGGTTCGTCATCAGACTCTCCAGTGGTCGCGATATGCGCAGCAATCACAGTAACACCAAGGCTCAAAGGTAGACGTAATTTGGCGGGATCACTTAATCGATCGTCCGCATGACCGAATGATCGTTCTCTACCCGTATGTGTCAGTAAAGGAATATCCAGTTCCTTCATTCGACGATAGAACGGCGTGATCGCACGATCCGATGGTTCGATGTCCATGATGTTAGGGATCCACTTGATTAAGACCGCACCATTCTGGACCACGTAATTGAGGCGTTCGATTGCGTCGTGTCGATAGGGATTGATGCTCGCTCCAAACAACAAAGTCTCGTATTCAGGCAGTTCACGAATAAGGAACTCGTTAGGAACGTATATCACCGTATCTTCTTCACTCAAATTTCCATCCGCACCTACAACACCATCAAGGGCGAGTACAACTGCTTGAGCGATGTACTCAGATGAAGACACTTGATCGTGGATCCGCTCCAGCACGATTTTGTCCCCATACTGTTCAAGCTCCTCTTCTGACACACCGAACGCATGAAGGTAGAAAGGGTATCTGAAGTTGTCGCGCAGTTCGTCACTGAGCAAAATTCCAGAATCTCCATGGCCTAAACCCGCGGTGTGTACATGCATATCGAGATAACCAACTTCCGGTACCTCTGGCTTCTCTGCAACAGGCCAAAGTACCCAGACCAACCACAGTAGGCACAGAACGACCACAACCACTACGACGGCGTTGAGTTTTCGGCGAGGTTCTTCCTCTACAGCTGACATTGATTTACATAGGTGGAGTTGGAATTAGGTACTCTAACCCAATTCGAGTGCAATTTGTTTGTGTTCCTGTCTAAATTGTTTTAATCTAGATTGTTGAAGATACTACTAATCACCTGACGCATACCCATGACCGAAGAAACTTGCCTCTCCAAAGAAACCAAAGAACTGTACCAATACCTCTTGGATCTGAACGGCTATCTCGTTGTTAAAAATGTACTCTCCAAACAGCAACTACAGCACTTGAATCAAGTCATCGACAACGTACTAGAGCCTATTACAGAAGACTACGACGCAGAGGTAGCGGCCGGCAAACTAGGAGTCTACAACAACTATAGGTTCGGAGCGGCCGGTGGCTCGCACGGCACTAACCCAGGATTCTTGCAGTATGACCCTATGTTCTGCACATTGATGGACCATCCATTAACGATGGAGATCATGCGTATGCAACTGGGCGACTGTTTTCGACTAGACAGAATATTTGGTATGCGAATGCAACGAGGATATCCAAGTGGTCGACTTCACTCAGACTACGGTGCTTCAGAGCCTTTCACTCGTGCTGAACCTGGGAAATACTATCCACAACCTGCGTTTCAAGCACTTCATGGATTTGCAGTCGCGGCATTTAGCCTGACCGACTCTGGACCGGATACTGGCGGCTTGTGTTGCATCCCGGGTAGCAACAATAGCCATTTCAAGCTACCTTCGTGTATTCGTGAAGGCGAATTTAGCGATGTGGTCATATGCCCAGAAGCTCCGGCAGGTAGTGTGACTTTCTTCTCAGAAGCGACAACACATGGCACACAGAAGTGGATTGCCAGTCACGAACGACGAACGCTACTGTATAAGTACTGCGCGTCTCAACTTACTTGGTCCCGGGCTCGAGTCACACATCCGGAAGGGATTGAATTGACCGAAAGACAACAGAGATTATTGGACGAACCTGCAGGAGCACACTGGTTTTTCGATTCTCTGTTTGACGATTCTGCGAAGAGCGCAACCAAGTAGCTTGAGTTTCAAGGGTGTTCCTCTTGTAGATTAGCTGTTCAACCCGTTAAGGCATTAAATGGCTCGCTATCCAATCGGACGCTTGCAACGTCCAGGCTTTTCGGTCATGGATTCCGTCTTCAGTTGCTAGGTCCAATCGTTCTACTCGAGTAATTCGAAGAAAGAACCCACCCACGACATTTGGGGCTTTATCCTCTAATTGGATTGAGGCGACCTGCTCTTTCAGCCATTCTCTACCTTCGATCTCAGAGCTTTGTGGATGACTCTCGTAGAGAAAATCGATTCGTTTGGTAGTCTCTGATTTGTTCAACCACTGAGCGTGGACTTTCTCCGAAGGTATCTTCTCTAACACAGCTTTTAACCGGTATTGAATCGACACGCTGGGATACCAGAGCAAGACCTCCACCTCCTCCGAGCTCTTAAATTGCTCAACCTTTGGACTTGTTAAGTTACAGAAAATCGCGTAATCGCCTTCCAGTTCCCTTAAAACCAACGTTCTGACCGCTGGTTCTCCATCCGGCCGTACCGTGGCTAAAAAACACCTGTCGACTAAGGCATCCTCAAGTTTTCTAGCCTCTTCACGATCTTGTTGAATGAGTGAAATTGGATCGCCCATTAGTTCATAATAAGCTCGTTCAAACTAGTAGCACCGCTCCTGTAGGTAGAGTCAATTATGTCCGACGTTCTTTACGAAGTCCATGAAAACGTAGCGACCATCAAAACTAACAGACCTGAAGTTCGGAACGCCCAAAGTAGGAAACTCTTGGAAGCCCTAGATGATTGCTTTGCAGAAGCTGAAAAAGATACGCAGGTTCATGTGATTGTTCTCTTTGGCGAGGGAGACCATTTTTCAGCTGGGCATGATCTAGGTTCGAGTCAAGAATCGGCCGATCGTCTTGCACGACCGCTCCAACAAGGTATACGTGGTATGTACAACCACTCGAGAGAACAATACGTCGAAAAGACGATGCGATGGCGCAACATTCAGAAACCTACCGTCGCGGGAGTCCAAGGGTATTGCATTTTTGGCGGCTGGATATTAGCGAGCGCTATGGACATCATCTACGCAGCTGAAAACGCCATGTTCCTAGCATCAAACTTCCAATTCTTCACAGTCCCTTGGGATGTCCATCCGCGAAAAGCTAAAGAGCTTCTTTTCGAGAGTCGGTTCATCGACGCACACGAAGCTCAGGAATTAGGTCTGGTGAATCGAGTCATGCCCACTCATGAACTTGAACAAGCAACCAAGGAATATGCTTTGCGCATCGCCAGGAACGACCCCTTTCAGTTACAGATGATGAAGTTGGCCGTGAACCAAATGCAAGATACCCAAGGATTTCAAGCACACATTCGCGCCGCACACCTCTCACACGTGCTTTCAGCAGCTGGAGAAAAAGACGAAGACTATGCTCTCAAGGTGCCAGACAAAAAACGTCGACCTATGGTCGAACAAGCATTCCACAACTACCAGCAACGAAAATCCGATCAGTCCAATGTCTGAGAATAGCTTCAACGCAACAAGAGGCTTGAATGAATTGCCTCTGTATAATTCCCAGCGATTTTGTCCTGCCTCAATTTTTGACCTGTGAAACGACTAGCTTCTATCTCTGTCTGTGCAATCCTTATTGCCGTGTTTTCTACCGTATTTGCACAAGAAGAGGCAACTGTGGGGAACGAGCCTACTGCAAGTTCCGACCCAATAGCGGAACGGCTTAAGCCATTCGGAAAGGTCTGTATGGAAGGTGAGGATTGTGGTGCAGCAGCACCTGCTGTGGTAGCGGTTGCCGGTCGAAATGGCAAGGAAATCTATGACGCGCACTGTTTTGCATGTCATGCAACAGGCGTATCTGAAGCTCCTCTTGTTGGATCGGATAAGTGGGATTGGCGAGTCGAGAAAGGTTGGGACATCCTCCTAGAAAACACCCGCAATGGTCTTGGTACCGCGATGCCACCAATGGGTACCTGTATGAACTGCACGGATGACGAATTCCGGGCAGCCATTGAATACATGATCAACGGCGAATAAGACCCAAGTCCCAAAAGGGACTACCCTATCAGGGACGAGACAAGTCTTTTCCCTTTAACACCCGCGCAAATTCAGTAAATTTGCGACTATCGTCCAAAATAGCTCAATTTGTACGCTGGATCGACCGAAACGGCCGGATGATCAAAATAAATCGGCCTATTTTGGTCGGTCACCTTTAACAACGATACGGTTCATGATGCGAACTTCGTCGTAATCAGCAATCGCGTAGTGCATAACTGAACGGTTGTCCCAGAGCACTAGATCCTTTATGTTCCAAGCATGTCTATAACAGAACTCTGGACGCTGTGAGTGAAAAAACAACTGCATTAACAAGCGATCGCTTTCCTCATCTGACACGTCGCAGACGTACTTTGTGAAGTTCGTATTCACAAATAGTGCCTTCTCGCCTGTTTCATCGTGGGTTCGAACAATCGGATGAATCGAATCTTCTACATCCGGTCCAAAAACTTTACCACTATGAAACGCTTTGAGATCTGCGATTCGCTCCTTTGTCTCTTCCGGTAAGGTCTGGTACGCTAGGTGTTGGTTGGCAAATGCGGTGTCACCACCCTTTGATGGAAGAATTTGGGCGTGCAAACCCGTAATATGCGGAGGTGTGGAGTGCCATGTCATATCCGAATGCCAGCCACCACGGATTTCCTTGTACCCAGGGCTGAACTTGAACAGTCGGTCTTTGCCACCAATGAACTGAACGTAATCCGTATCTTTGTGCTTTGTTGCTGGGTGCGTCAACAGATCGCCCCAAATCCGACCAAACGCCTCTAGTTCTAGTGCCGTTAGTTCTTGGTCCGGAAGTACCAATAGATGGTGTTCACGCATCAATCGTCGAAGTTCGACCACTGTTGCAGCATCATAGCCTGCACTTAAGTCGATTCCGGTGATCCTCGCTCCCATTGCAACACTTACAGGATCAACAAGGAGATTCTCCCGTTCCATTACAGTTGCCACGCTACTTGACCTCTTTTTCTTTGAAATGAGTCGCGTTGATTTTAACTCCAACAGAGTCCTAAAAAAGCAATAAACACCTGAGTCAGAACGCCTACCATATATTTGAATATCCCCAACCCATATAATCCGAAGCAAAACTGATTCATTACCAGATTAAGGAAAACCACAGTGCCAGATGATGTAGTTGACGTGTTGATCATAGGCGCAGGCGCGTCTGGTGCTGCGGTGGCATGGAGTCTCGCTGAGACCAAAATGCGTATCGTGTGCATGGAACAAGGTGATTGGATGGACCCCGCCCAGTATCCAAGCAACCACGCTGACTGGGAAGTTCGACGGTCAGATATGCACCCTTCACCAAATCACCGAAGTCGCACAGCTGACTACCCGGTCAACGACGACAATTCACCCATAGCCATCCTAAATTACAACGCCGTAGGCGGCAGCACAATACTGTACTCTGCTCATTTCCCTCGCTTCCATCCGTCCGATTTTGCCGTGCGTTCCCTAGACGGTGTGGCTGACGATTGGCCTATCAGTTATCACGATCTCGAACCGTTTTTCGCCATGAATGACCACAATATCGGCGTTTCCGGTCTTGCTGGTGATACCGCATTACCGCCTCATGATCCACCTCTTAAACATTTGCCTCTCGGTCTCATGGGAGAGAAAATGGGTAAGGGATTTAACCAACTTGGATGGCACTGGTGGCCTTCAGATACCGCGATTATCACAGAACCTTGGAACGGGCGCGGAGAATGTCTTAATTTAGGACCATGCAACGCGGGATGTGCTCAAGGTGCCAAAAGTAGTGCCGACATTGCTTACTGGCCCGACGCCCAACGAGCTGGAGTAGAACTCAGAACCAATTGCCGTATCCGCGAGATTACCGTCGACAGCAACGATATGGCCACCGGAGTCATTTACTATGACGCTGACGGCAATGAGCAGCATCAACGCGCTGAGGTAGTCATTGTTGCTTGCAATGGCGTGGGAACCCCCCGATTGCTGTTGAATTCCAAATCCAGCGCATTCCCTGATGGCTTGGCAAATCGCTCTGGTCTGGTCGGTAAAAATCTCATGCTACATCCTTGGGGGGCTGTTGAAGGCACCTTTGATGAACCACTCGCATCTCACTTCGGTCCGCAGGGAAGTTGCCTATTGAGTCAAGAGTTCTATGAGACAGACGAATCAAGAGGATTTGTACGTGGCTACAACATGCAAATCACTCGAGGCAACCCACCCATATCCACCGCTATCGGAGGCTTGACGAGCGGTCGAATCCCTTGGGGTAAAGACCACCACAATCTATTCGAGAAGTACTTTGATCGATCTGTGTATTTAGGCATATGTGCCGAGGATCTTCCAGAAGAGCACAATGAAGTCGTTCTAGACGACGAACAAAAGGATTCAAACGGAATACCGGCACCGAAGATCAACTACACGCTAAGTGAGAACAGTCGTCGCATGCTTGAACATGGATTGAACAGTGGTGTGCAGGCATTTGAGGCCGCGGGCGCGATTGAAATCAATAAAGCACCCTACCCACTGAGATATGCTGGTTGGCATCTACTCGGAACAGCTAGGATGGGCAATGATCCAGAGCGATCGGTGGTGAATGAATGGGGTCGTAGCCACGATGTCAAAAATATGTTTATCGTCGATGGCAGTGTTTTCGTGACTTCGGGCGGGGTAAACCCCACAACTACTATTCAAGCAGTCGCCTTGTACATAGCAGATTCGATCAAACGAAATCTCGCTAACCTCTTTGATTGAGTAACACCATGTCAGAAAATATCACAGTCAACAACCAACCATTTGACGAAGCAGAACTAAGCATGCTGAACGTTCTTGCTGGACACATTATTCCGGAAGATTCAGAACGTAACCTGCCAAGCGGGTCTAGCGTGGCTTTTCTTGATTCTCTCATCGAAAACGCACCCCATACGCTTTCTCAATTAAAGGACGAACTCATCCGGATTGAACAATCAACCAACGGTTCTTTCGTGAACTTACCTCGCTCGGAGCAAGTACAAGCCCTCACAAACTTACGTATAGAACAGCCTGATTTGCTGAATAGATTCGCGATACACATCTATTCCTGTTATTACCAGGATCCTAGGGTTCTCGCACATTTGGGGATGGAAGCTCGTGCGCCATTTCCAAAGGGTTACACCGACAAGATTCTTCGTGGCGACCTTAGCCTTCTAGATCCAGTGAGAAACCGCGGACCCATTTGGCGTCCTGCAGAGTAAGACTTCTCTAGCTGGATTCGTAGCGTCGATTCTCCAACGTAAGACCTCAATTCCCATCTAGATCGAAAAGCCTCTTGCTGAGGTAACTGAAGCGGTATACCTTTTTCCCTTCCTAAAAAAGCCTGATCGTGTAGCAATATCCATCTTTGGCACGGATATTGCAGAAGTTATGCAGATTGTCTTCGGACATCTTTGTTCTAACTTATTGAGGCTTTCTAATGAGAAAAGTAACTTTAGCCTGCGCCATTCTCCTACTCTCTGGTGTCACTGCACCGGTCGTAGCTGAAGAGGACAGCGGATTCAGTGCCAATGTCACACTAGCGTCAGACTATTCCTTTAGAGGATGGTCACAGACCACCCGCGATCCTGCAATTCAGGGCGGATTTGACTATGACTTTGGAAACGGATTTTCTATAGGTACATGGGGATCAAACATTAACTTTGGTGCATCCACCACAATGGAATGGGACCTTTATATGGGTTTTGGTGGGAGCATGAATGAATCGACTGAGTGGAGTGCTTCGCTTATTCGATTTGAATATCCAAGTGAAGGCGATGCGTTGGACTACATCGAACTTCATCTTAACTTCGCAATCAGTGATTTATCTTTCGGTATCGCTTATTCACCTGACTACCTTGGCGATGGTGGACCAACCTTTTTCTATCCCAACGCAGGCTACTCCATGAGTTTAGGTGAGAGCGCTGCGCTCGATGTGGGAATTGGCATGAGCATGACCGACGAAGACAGCTTCTTCGCAGATGGTGAGGACAGCTACATTGATTACAGCGCAACGGTCACAGTGCCTTTTGAAGGTCTAGACCTAGCGTTCGGCTTGGTCGGTACTAATTTAGATTCGGGTGGCGACACTGACCCACGTCTAGTTCTTTCGCTCTCTAAGAGCTTCTAACTACAGACACGGATTACTCGTTAAACCGAGGTAATCCGTGTCGTACAACACAGGAGAATCAAATTGAAGCTAGTCTCAGCGGTTGTGAAACCGTTCAAAGTGGACGACGTTCGTAAAGCCTTAGAAGGAATAGACGTCAAAGGCATGACCATCACCGAAGTCAAAGGCTTCGGACGTCAAAAAGGTCATACAGAGCTTTATCGAGGTGCAGAGTATGTAGTTGATTTCTTGCCTAAGGTAAAAATCGAAGTAGTCATCGGCGATGAATTACTCGATCAATGCATTGAGGCAATCGCCGAAGCGGCCAGTACCGGGAAAGTGGGAGACGGCAAGATCTTCGTTTTGCCTGTCGAGGAAGCAATCCGTATCCGTACTCGTGAAACCGGGGCTGCGGCTCTTTAACTAGGACATAGGAGATATTAATGGACACCATTGTCGAAACTAACTACGCGATAGACACCTTCTACTTCCTAGTGATGGGTGTACTAGTCATGTTCATGGCGTGCGGATTTTCAATGCTCGAGGCAGGGATGGTAAGAGCACGCAACACAGCAGAAATTCTGACTAAGAATGTGACGCTTTACTCAATAGCCTGCATTATGTACCTAATCATTGGTTATGCGATTATGTACGGTGGCACTGACGGCTGGTTACCAACCTTCGATTATTTCGGACTCGGTGACGAACACACTGCTGAAGCGGTGGCATCTGGAGATGCGTATTACTCTCTGAGATCAGACTATTTCTTTCAAGTGGTATTCGTTGCCACTGCAATGTCAATCGTTTCAGGTGCAGTAGCTGAACGAATGAAACTCTGGGCATTCCTCGCCTTTGCCGTAGTCATGACCGGGGTCATCTACCCGATTCAAGGTATGTGGACATGGGGTGGTGGATTCCTCAGCGAAGGCGGCTACTTAGACTTCGCAGGTTCTGGTATTGTGCATTTAGCCGGTGCTGCCGCTGCGCTTGCTGGAGTTATGGTCCTAGGTGCTAGAAAAGGTAAATACAGTGCCGACGGTAGACCGCAAGCTTTACCTGGTTGTAACATGCCGCTAGCTACTTTGGGAATGTTCATTCTCTGGTTTGGCTGGTTCGGATTCAACGGCGGGTCGCAACTTCAACTATCAACCATAGAAAATGCCAATGCTGTAGCGCAAGTCTTCGTCAATACGAACATTGCTGCCGCTGGTGGATTGGTTGCCGCACTCATTCTGGCAAAAGTCTGGTTTGGAAAAGCGGACTTGACCATGGCCCTGAACGGAGCTTTGGCAGGTTTGGTCTCTATTACTGCAGAACCATTAGCCGGAACGGCAATGGAATCCGTAGTTATTGGTGCAATTGGCGGAATTCTGGTCGTAGGCTCAATAGTACTTCTCGATAGAGTCTTGAAAATCGATGATCCTGTGGGTGCAATCAGCGTTCACGGAGTTTGTGGAATTTGGGGTGTAATTGCGGTAATATTCACCAACGAAGACGCATCCTTCCTGTGGCAAATCATTGGAATCCTTGCGATATTTGCTTGGGTGTTTGTGACTTCACTGATTGTTTGGTTTATTCTGAAAGCCATTATGGGTATCAGAGTATCTGAAGAAGAAGAAGCTGCTGGTGTAGACCAATCTGAAACAGGTATCGAAGCTTATCCAGAGTTTGTACCCTCAAACTAGGAGGAGAACTAGGCAACGATTAGGGTAACCTAATCTGTATAGATTGGAAAGGCGCGGTTCCATGGGATCGCGCCTTTTTTTACTTTCTAATCATGGCCATTTCTGTGTATTCTTCTACCTCGCCAGACACGGTCAGTACCGCTTAACAACTACCGCATAGTTCATCCATCTCAATGCTATCCGACGAGCAAATTCGACATTATCATGAGGAAGGCTACGTAATTCCTGACTACCGTGTGCCCCAAGAAACTATCTCGAACATACGGGAACACCACACACGATTTTTGGAGTCCCACCCTCATTTCACAGATTACTGTCCAGCTCTGTTCATCCATGACGCTTCGTTTGTTCAATATGCTCAAGACAATGAGATTTTGGACATGGTAGAGCAGCTGATTGGATCTAATTTCGCTATCTGGAATTCCAGCTTTTTTGCTAAGCCTGCGAACGTGGGAACACGAACACCTTGGCACCAAGATGGAGAATACTGGCCGATTCGACCGCTGGCAACCTGTTCGGTTTGGCTCGCCATCGACGACTCAAACACTTCCAACGGTTGTCTGGAATTTATTCCAAAATCCCACAGAAATCGGCAACTAAGCGCACATCACACCAATAATGCCGACGGATTAGCTTTGCCATTAGAACTTGACGAAGACACCTTTAATCCGGCAGAATCGGTGGCAATTGAATTAGAGGCGGGTCAAATGTCGCTACATGACATTTTTCTAATGCACGCATCTGAACCTAATCGTTCAGCACTGCCGCGTCGAGGTATGACCATGCGTTTTATGCCAACTACCTCGGTCTACCGGCGCACACTAAATTCAGGTTACACGCGCAAACTTGATGAGCAACGACCCATCTACTTGATGCGAGGGGAAGATGTGTCGCAAGAAAATGAGTTGATTCACATCCCTCAGTAGCTCCTATAACAATTCCTCGCTAAACTCAAGCTTTTGATAGACACCTCAATGTCCACACTAAACTAAAATTGAGAATTGAGTGTTGATTAGGTACTTGCCCAGTAAAAGAGGATCCACCGCATGAAACTGATTACAGCAATCATTAAACCGTTTAAAGTCGAAGAAACCCGCGAAGCACTCACCTCCATTGGAATCGTGGGAATGACAGTTTCCGAAGTGCGTGGATTCGGTAGACAAAAAGGTCATACGGAAATGTATCGTGGTGCGGAATACGTCGTGGATTTCCTGCCGAAAGCCAAAGTCGAAATTGCGGTAGCAGACGATCAGGTAGATGCGTGCATCGAAGCCGTTTCGAAAGCGGCTACCACAGGCAAGGTCGGTGACGGCAAAATATTCATCACCAACCTAGAAGACGTCGTTCGCTTGCGGACAAACGAACATGGAGAGGAAGCTCTCTAGCTAAACGAGCTTTTCTTCACACGTTCTCACGGCGTAGAACTACGCCGTTTACACACCTACATATCCTATGCTTTACGAATCCACACGCGGTCATTGCGAGCCATTGACGTTCCAGCAAGCTTTGTTGACTGGACAAGCCTCTGACGGCGGGCTTTTAATGCCCCACTCCATACCCGATATTCGTGACCGGATAGATGCTTGGCGATCACTAGGTTACGTCGAGTTGTGTGAGGAGGTAGTCGCGCTTTTTGTGAAAGATATTGATCGCAAGACACTACGCGATTTGATTCGCAACTCTTACGCTACTTTTGACCATCGCGAAGTGGTTGAGCTAGTACCGGTGGAAAACCGACATGTGCTCGAACTATTTCACGGACCCACGTTGGCTTTCAAAGATGTGGCTCTGCAGTTAGTTGGAAATTTATTCGATCACGTTCTTCAAAACCAGGGAGGCAATCTCAATATCCTCGGTGCTACCAGTGGCGACACCGGTAGTGCAGCCATCGCAGGAGTACGAGGGCGTAAGAACATTCAGATATTCGTCATGTATCCACATGGCAGAATAAGCCCGCTGCAAGAATTGCAGATGACCACCGTGGATGATCCGAACGTCCATTGTCTCGCATTGAAAGGCTCTTTCGACGATTGTCAGAGCATCATGAAGGAAATCTTCAACGATACAGAGTTCAAGCAAAAACACCAATTAGGCGCGGTGAACTCAGTCAATTGGGCACGCGTCATGATTCAGATCGTCTACTACATCTATAGTGCACTGCGATTTGACGAAGAGGTCACGTTTAGTGTTCCGACCGGTAATTTCGGCAATATTCTCGCGGGACTGATTGCAAAACGGATGGGCGCACCCATAAGCAACTTCATCCTTGCCACTAATGAAAACGATATCTTGGCAAGATACTTCACCAGTGGTCTATACAAACGGGGTCCAGTTCACCAGACTACAAGTCCTTCCATGGATATTCAGGTAGCAAGCAATTTTGAGCGATTTGTATTCCTTCAAACTGACAAAGAGGCAGAGCAAGTTACCCGATTTATGGAACGGTTCGCGGCATCCGGAGAAGCAAAGCTCGCAATCGATGACGACCCCGACGACAAGATCTATGCCACACAGATCACTCGTACTAGGGCAAACGAGACCATCGCTAAATATGCAAGTCAGTATGACTATGTTCTAGAACCGCATTCAGCGATCGGAGTTGCCGCATCCGAGGTTTTTGATCTTGACGGACCCAACATCTGTCTCGCCACAGCACATCCAGCAAAATTTCCCGAAGCAATCCAGGAAGCCTTGCCAGAAAGAAAGGTCACTCACGAAAAGCTGGAAAAACTAAAAACCAGACCGTCTGATCGAGAGGTTTTAGATGCTGATGTTTCTTTGGTAAAGGATTACATCCAAGGGCTATCGTCCGGTCTCAACTAACCAGCTTCTAGTTGTTCCAATAAACCAACGATCTCTTTTAAATTAGATACCGTCGCGACTGGATAATTGGGTGACTCTTCCCCCTGCTCATTGAACCAGATTGGGGTAAACCCTGCGTTTCGAGCGCCTTCCACATCGTCTTTCAGGCTATCTCCAATATGTACGGATTCTGCAGGCTTAACGTTGGTCAGCTCGGTAGCTTTAACGAAGGGTTCCGGTGCAGGTTTCATTTCACCGACCATGGCCGCCGTGATATTGAAATCAAAGTACTTTCCTAACGGGGAAAGAGATGCATCCGCATTACCGTTGGTGATCGAGACGATCCGATATCGTGTCGAAAGCTTTGCAAGCAAAGGATCAGCTTCAGGGTATGGAACCACTTGCTGTCTTAGCTGGTAAAAAACGCCAAATGCTGCGTGAGCAAGTTGTGCGGCGTTTGCTTGACTATAACCACACACCTCGAATGTTCGAGTGAGAACTGCAAGACGCAACTGCGACAGGTCGTGGACCAGTTCAGGCTGATTCGTATAAACTGACGTATGAATCTCACGGTGCTTTTCGGTACTTAACCGATCATAAGCAGGGGCTTCTTTACTAATCCACTCCTGCATTCCCTGCGCGGCTTTAATCAGCACGCTCGGAGTATCCCAGAGCGTGTTATCTAGATCGAATGAGATTAGCCGAATCTGCACGAATCAAGCCTGTTTACGACTCGCACGAGGATGGGCTTTGTCGTAAACATGTGCAAGATGTTGAAAGTTGACATGTGTATAGATCTGCGTAGTGTTGATACTGTCATGTCCAAGCAATTCTTGTATGGCTCTGAGATCACCACTGGATTCCAGCAGGTGACTGGCAAAACTATGTCGAAGCAAGTGAGGGTGTAGTTCATTGATCCCAAGCGTTTGTTGACCTACCTGCTTAACAATCAGCTCCACCATCCGACGAGAAATACGATTGGAGTTTCTCCCAGTGAAAACCGGTGCATCGAACGCCAGATTCTCTCTAGTGGCAAGCCACTCCTTAACCGCCTTAACTGCAAAGGTCCCCAGCGGCACCACTCTGGTTTTATTGCCTTTACCCGTGACGGTCACAATCTGGGAATTCAGGTCTAGATCGCGAATATTTAGATCAACCAATTCACTCAAGCGAATTCCACTTGAATATAGCAACTCCATGATCGCCCGATTCCGTTTGTCTTTCTTGGATACGACAGGGGTACTGAATAGTTGCATGACCTGATCGACATCCAACACCTTTGGAATCAAGGATGGTTTCTTGGGATTCTTGATATTTAGCGTGGGATTATCGGTGAGATAGTTTCGTTTGATTGCAAATTTGAAAAAAGATCGTAGGCAGGACAAAGCTCGCGCGATTGAGGTAGGAGACATATCCTGCTCATAGAGTTTTCCTATGTAGCCGCGGATGTCATATGAGTTGATTTCCGCCAATTTCAACCGGGTATGTAGATTGAAAAATTTCCTTAGTTCACGACCATAGTTATTGATCGTATGTGGAGAACTGTTGCGTTCAATTTCAAGGTATTCAAGAAACTTAATCGCTTCTAAGGGTAGGCTTTCATTTTCTGGTTCTTGCATCATGCATCCAACTGGAAATGAACTTTCGTCTCCGTACTTTGTTAGAAGTCATGTCTACGTCGGTACGGGTTATCGCAATGAGTTTACTGCGGACTCTTGATTTCTACAAATGTGTCTAGATTGATCCTTGATACACCATATGTGCTGGGCAGTTCAAAAAAACTGAATGACCTAACCCTTCCCAACTGACATTCACCACCCCTCCAGGTTGTTGAATCTCCACACTCTTGCCTAATCTATTGGTTAATTGCCCCGCCACGACCACGGCACAGCAACCACTTCCACATCCAAGCGTCTGTCCGGCACCTCGTTCAAGAATTCTGATTTTGACATGTTGCTTATTAAGAACCTGAACGAATTCAACATTCGCTGAATTGGGTAAGTGCTCGTGATCTTGGATCGCTCGACCTAGGTTGTGCACATCGGTCGCTGAAACATCTTCTACAAATACAACGACATGGGGATTCCCCATGCCGACCGGCGTGATAGATATTGGACGTGTAGCCGATGTTTCAATGGTGTATGTATATCCGTTGCCATTGCCTTTATAAGGTATCTGTTCCGGTGTAAGGGTAGGTACACCCATGCCGACTTGAACGTTATTTACAAGGCCTTGACTATTCTGTTGACACGTCGTTTCTACCAAACCACCTAAGGTCTGTAGTGCATTCTCTGATTTGATCGCGACTCGATTATCTACTAGATATTTAGCTACGCATGCTGTGCCGTTCCCACACTGCTCTGCCTCAGAGCCATCGCAATTAAAGATGGTTAGTCGGAAATCAACTAACCCATCACTGGGAGGTTGCACAACCAATAGCTGGTCAAAGCCGATACCCTTATGTCGATTTCCCCAGCTCACGACATCAATTTCATCTAAGTCAATTTTGTGAGTACAGGCATCCAAGATTACGAAGTCATTGCCTGAGCTATGCATCTTCACGAACGGGATAGTCATCGGTCTGTCTACACGATACGTTCGTTCTGGACCAAGTCTTGAAAAGATTCTCTTTCCCGAATCAGACTAATCTGATTACCTTCTACTAGGACTTCGGGACATCTCATCCGAGAGTTGTAGTTGGAACTCATGGTAAATGCGTACGCACCAGCATCTCGGATCGCCAATAGACTCCCTTCTTCTAAGCACAGTCGCCGACCTTTTCCAAGAAAATCACCAGTCTCACAAACTGGACCGACAACATCCCATTCGCGAGCTTCGTCTTGAGATGCCTGCTGGACCACAGGGTCGATCTGGTGGTAGGCTGAATACAGTGGCGGACGAATTAAATCATTCATCGCGGCATCAACCACGACAAAGTTCTTGTAGTCTTTCTCGACTGCGGGCTTTAGATACTCCACTCTAGTCAAAAGGGTACCTGATTCCGCGACGAGACTTCTGCCAGGTTCGATTCCAATCTCTATATCTTCGTCCTTGAGCAATTTAAAAGCTCTTTCAATGAACGAACCAAATTCAAAAGGCGTTTCTTCAGAATAGGTGATTCCAAAACCACCTCCCAAATCTAGCATCTCTACGGCGAATCCTTTGGAGGACAAGCGGGCTTTTAATTGCAGAAGATTTTCAAGCGCAATCAGATACGGTTCCACTGAACTAATCTGTGAACCTAGGTGACTAGAAAGACCACAAATATTCAGCCATGGGTCTGATCCGAACTCTTGATACAACCTCTCGACTTGCTTTAATGGCATACCGAACTTATTTTCTTTCAGTCCCGTCGTGATATAGGGATGAGACTCGATGGGTATATCAGGGTTAACACGTAGCACCAAGTTTGCACGGATCGCGAGATTTTTCGCCACACTTTGAATGCGTTGTAGCTCACTCTCACTCTCTACGCTGAATGCTTTTATCCCCAGCTTTATCGCGAGGCTAATTTCAGCCTGAGTCTTGCCAACCCCAGAGAAAAGAGTCTTTTCGGGTGCACCGCCAGCCATCAGAACTCGTTCTAATTCACCACCAGAAACGATGTCGAATCCAGCACCTAGTTCCGCTAATCTATGGATTACACTGAGATTGCTATTTGCTTTGACTGCATAGTAAATTTGCCCTCTCGCATCCTGCAGGCGACTTTGCATTCGTTCGTAGATGGTTTTGATGTCGGACCATGAATACACAAAGACTGGCGTTCCGAACCTCGAGGCAATATCCTCCAGCGGAACTTCGTCGACGTGAAGTATCCCGTCTTTATAGGAATAGGGCATAATTTCGAGGAAGGTAGAACGAAAGGTCGGTTGGAGAGACTTGGCACCAGAATTGTGGTTATCTCAACAAGATGTTCAATTTTAAGTGGTAGCGTTAATCGCAACCTTGGTCCCAGATTAGGCGATCTCAGAACTAGAAACTGATTGAACGCTAATGTGTACTCAGAAAGATTTGGTTTTCAGTTGTTGACCCAGACACTAAGTAAAGAAACACGAATCTGATATTTAGTGGCTTACGTACATGCCTACACAGACACACACGACAATCCCGTGATCCTAGGAGGTAATGGGTACGCTGTTATCGCTAGGCCCTAACCTTTGGGGCACGACGACGTCGTCATGGAAAGGCAATCGACAACAAAATTTAAATGACGTTATCTTCGCACTGATAAGCGATCTGTCGAATCTACCGCCCTTCTTACTAGTAGATTGTGGTCCTTCGTTCACATCCCGCTCGACTTGGTTCAACAACCCTTCAATCGTTCGATCCATGCGGAATTTAATGGTTGAAATCTCAGGATGAATATTCTCGTCATGCTTGTTCCAATATGAATGAGATTTGTTTGGGTCATGTTTGTCTTTAATGTGCGCCATTTCCTCCTGTGTCAGATTCATGTCGCCCTGCACCACAATTTCGTCGAGTAGGTCTAAGGTACAATCTACCCGATTAAGCGAGTCCTGAGATGACTCCATCGGGCCTGCATGATATGAACTCACAGGCAATCGCCGCGTGGTAGCGTTCATCTTCCTAATGAGACTTTCATACTTCGCTGGCACATGTTTAATCAGCTCTGTGATGCTATGCACCATTTCAAATTCTTGTTCATAAATACAACATAGTCCTTTAACTAACCTTTCGGCTACGTCCGCGGAATTCGCTTCTGTCAAATGATCAAATAAATCATCAAGATTTTTGTTCTTGCCACGCAGTAACCATTCTTCATTAATTCTCAACAAGGTGGTTTGGATCATATCGAACATGATCGACAAGTGTTGTCTTAGTTCTTCTCTATTCAGGTGATGTGGTTTTGGTGGTAAAGGTAATGATTCACCTTTAATGAGTTTGCTTCGAGCAATCTCGCGTGCGATATTCTTAATGTTTGGGATTTGCTGGTGTATTTCTTCAGCAGTAAGACGAACTTCATTGATTTCCTCTCCCTTTGGATAGCATATGTTCTCATAATCAACTGGATTTTCACCTTCCTCAAATTGAAGCACCACCCCAATATCCCAGTCGCTATCAGGTAGATAGTAACCATTAGATCTGCT
>MPMU01000070.1 GCA_002238665.1 Gammaproteobacteria bacterium bin55 | reverse complement strand
ATGGGAACGACCAAATGACGACGAAATAGTTCACGTTGAATGATGGTTTCCAGCATGAACATATCTAGATTCCCACCGGATAGAAGCACCGCATTTCGTTCAGGAAACGCACTCCTATTGTTCATGACCGCTGCAAGACCAACCGCGCCAGCACCTTCCACGACCGTCTTCTCAATGTTCAGTAACCGAAAAATCGCATGCTCTATCTGCTCTTCCTTAACAGTCACGATGTCATCAACATATTGCTTGATAAGGGGCATGGTTAGTTCGCCTGGCGATTTCACGGCAATGCCTTCGGCCACTGTGGGTCCAAAATTGGTCGTTGCACTCTGACCAGTAAAACCTCTATACGTACCATCGTACGTATCCACTTGTACACCAATGATCTTGATTTCCGGGTGGAGGCATTTGATTACTTGAGCAATCCCAGAAATTAATCCGCCGCCGCCGATGGGTACAACAATGGCGTCAAAATTCACCTTCAGTTCGTCTGCCTGTTCGAGCATCTCTATGGCGACCGTTCCCTGTCCGGCGACAATCTTTAAGTCGTCGTAAGGATGAATCAAGATGAGATTTTCTTTTTTAATTCTTGCTTTTACATATTCGATAGTCTCTGAAATCTGCGTTCCTTCGAGCACTATTTCTGGTTCATAGACCTGAGTCTGCTGAATCTTGAAAAATGGAGTCGTGCGTGGCATGACAATCACCGCGCGAATTCCTAACCGTCTGGCATGTCTTGCCACGGCTTGTGCATGGTTACCCGCCGACATCGCTATGATGCCTTGTTGTCTCTCCTGTTCAGACAGCGACAGAAGCTTGTTCAGTGCCCCTCTTTCCTTGAAAGACGAGGTGAACTGCAGGTTTTCCAGCTTGAGAAATATCTCACCGCCAGCTATTGAAGAAAGCGTATGGCTCTTTCGAAATGGAGTTCGGACAACTGTCGATGTAATCCGTTCTCTTGCCTCCAGGAAATCTTCGTAGTTATTCTCAAGCATGTAGCTAGATCAATTGCAATTGAAAAGGAGGGAAGGTAAACTGCTCAATACTGTAGATTGGATTCAGCATGCGTGAGATGGAGACACCCTGTATGTCCAAGAGAAGGCACTCTAGTAGATCGAAGAAGGGAACGACAAAGAATTTCTCAATTCCGATTTTTGGTTCATGGAATCTTCTCTATGTTGCGCCAATCGCTGATAACACACTGATGAGACAGAGTTGCAATTTCAACTAACCTGTAACTGGGACAGACGAAGCTGCCCATCTAGCGATTCAACTTTAGACAGTTCCGAAGCTACTTGGTCACGGTGTCTGCTCTGCAAAGCTCAGACCACGCGATTAATCGGCAAACCCATATCTTCTAATGGGGGCAGAAACAGTGTTCAAACCACCTTAGAGCAATAGCAAGATATCCTGAGATGTGTTTTTGGTGCTAAGGGAATTTCTCGTGATCGTCTATCGGAATGAACAAACAGTCCCGATTTTGTCCGTCAATGGCACGGCTCTTATGTCCTTGACCCGTCGTATCTTCTGCTACCAAGATGTCTCCGGAGTGCAATTGGCGTCTCTCTCCCGAGCCTACCTCAATTTCCACGCTACCCTGCAGATTGACTACCAGTTGCCTCCGAGGAGCATTATGGAAGTCCAGGTCGTATGTACCATCCACTTGTCGAAAAATCACGCCAGGTCCTTTGTACAACCTCGACAGGCTCCCGATTCCACTTGATTGGGCTAGTGGAATCTCTATGTCCTCAAAATGAGACTGGCTATCTTCTCCAGTAAAAACGCGTACGACTTTCATGTGGCCTTAAGGTGGTTAGCAGAGTTCAGATGGAAATCCCTTTATCTACACTTGCTCAGATTTTGCTAAGGAATAAAGAGTTGAGGAAGAAAGTGTTGTGCTTTTTTCAGCATTTCATCTTCTGTGGTTCTATGCGTTGGTTGGAACTTGACTCGCCGACTAAGCCACTTAGCGAGTTTCACCACACCAGGCGTTGACTGGCTGACAGACTGGCCTCCAACCAAGTGAAGCGTGCGATTTAACCACACAGCAATGTCGCTTGAACTCTGCTTACTAAAGACACTGTAAGCTTTCCGAAAGTTTCGACTCGCGCTCCCTTTTCTTGCGTGTCCATGCGGTTTTTGCGTTTGCAAGACACAACTCGCCGCGCGTGGGTCTTTCATCAGTTCATCCAGCTCGGCTTGATAGGTAGTCAACAGATCACGGTAATTCGGATCGTACTTTGCTTTATCCAGCAACGTGCCGATCGAATGTGCGGCTGATTTTCGTTCTGACAAGGAACCGTGTTTGGCTGCCTGGAATAATGCATACCAACCACCATAATCTTCTGAGCTGTCCGATCTACAGGGACATAGACCTCTCAGGTACTTCCTACGCTCAAAATTTGATTTGGTAGTGTGAAGTAATTTACTTTGTTGTGCTTTATTCATCGTTCAATTCTCTACCGTAGCAAGTCCTATATGTATAACTTGACGACTGTGCATCCACTAGTTACCTGACCTAATCTCTATTCTCGACTAACACTCTTACACCACAGCGGCTCATACCGAGATTCACTTTTCGGATTTTGTTTATGGACACTGTGTAAGGTTGAAGGAACCACCAAAATGCCAGATTCCGATTATTCTGACAAAGATCCAAGCATAAATGTTCTCTTTGATGTGCTAACTACCCTGCTTGCGATACTTCGACAGCTTGAACACAGTAGTAGATTCATGAGTCCCGCGTCGATTACTGAGATTGCGACCGACTTACAAAGGATGCACCAAGTCTCCACTGAGGTCCTGACTCAGCTACTATCGCTGGAACTCTCGGCAAAACCGCTCGCCACCCTCAGTTCAGATTTGGAAAGTGCACTCAAATTGTTCTTAGATAACACGGCAGAGATTCGCTCGAAAAAGGCCGAGGAGATCGAATTTACGATGCTGTTCCGAGCGCTTGGCTCCAGATCACAAATCTGTCCAATTCTCTATCCCTATGCTGGAACAATTGGGTTAATCCATGATTACTTCCTTGATGAACGAAGACTGGGTAAACCTAGCAAGATTGAGCCAATCCTATCAAATCAGCAGACCAACGTTGAACCTGGCATACACCACATAGAAAACGAGCGTCACCAAAAAGGTGGCTTTTCTCTCTACATTCCTGAGACCTATGACTCGAGAAAGTCCTACCCTTTAGTCATGGCTCTACACGGCGGCAGTGGACATGGCTCGAGATTTCTATGGTCGTGGATTCGAACAGCTCGATCCGAGGATTTAGTTTTGGTAACTCCCACTGCCGTCGGCGGCACCTGGGCAATCATGGGACAGGACTTCGACTCTCCAAATCTCGAACGCATATTGGCTATGGTCCAAGCCTCTATTGGCGTGGACACGAAGAAGCTACTACTGACAGGGATGAGCGACGGTGGGACATTTACGTATACGTCCGGCTGTCTTGACAGTTCTCCCTTTACACACCTTGCTCCATTTTCTGCAAGTTTCCATCCGATGATCACTGAATTTATGTCGTCAGAGCGCTTACAAGGACTGCCGATTTACATCAGCCACGGTGCGTTGGATTGGCTCTTTACAGTTGACGTCGCACAAATGGCAGAATACACCCTTAGCGCGTCCGGTGCAAATGTGACTTATCGAGAAATTTCAGATTTGGCACACACCTATCCCGAGGAAGAGAACCCAAATTTGGTCGATTGGTTTCTACAAACTGATGCTTGATTACACATGACCAGTAAAAATCTTCTAATAGTTTTCCATTCGAAGTCTGGCAAGACTTCCAAGATGTGCGATGCCGTATATGAGGGTGCTACCGACCCAGAGGTCAATGATGTTGAGGTTACAAGACTTGCGACTCAAGAAGCCTTCGCAGAACACCTACTCCGGGCTGATGGATTGATCCTGGGTACGCCTGAGAATTTCGGCTACATGTCAGGTCAGATGAAGGACTTTTTTGATCGCACTTTCTATGAAGTGGAAGGACAAATCGCAGCTCTTCCGTTCGCGATGTTCATTAGTGCTGGAAACGATGGCACCGGCGCACTGACTGCCATTCGGAGAATAGCGAAAGGCTACCCCTTCATTGAAGTTCAAGAACCTGTGATTGTCAAGGGTGAACTAAAGGACTCAGATCTTCAGCAATGTAGAGAGCTAGGTCTAGCAATCGCCATTGGACTTGAAGCTGGAATCTACTAGGCTAACTCGCTCTAGGCTTCATCCATGACTGGATCTAAGGTAGACTCGGCTAAATTTTGTGGCTTCTCCGGCACCTTTCCCGATTCAACATGCTTCTTCGTACTGTACTGCAACCAGATAAAGGCAGCCCCGCCAACAATGACATTGGTAACGGCAATTCCAATGAACACTCCTACATAACCCCAAAGTTGCTTGAAAACGAGCACAACCGGGACTAATACCACGATGGATCGCAATAACGACAGTACAAACGATGGTAGCGCTTCTCCATAGGCGACAAAGATGGAACCTGAAAGTGCACCGATACCGGCAACTCCTAGAGTGACTGGTACGACCATCAGAAAGACAATACCTACTTCAATTACCTCCGGGTCATCCCGGAACACACTCACTATGGGATCGGCGAATATGAAAAGTACGATCGCGATGCCTACACCATAGAGCATGCTAAAGCGATAGGCCAAACGAACTGCATGCCTCACTCGATCGAATCTCTTCGCCCCAAAATTTTGGCCGATAACCGGACCTAGGCTAGATGCCACGGCCATCAGTACCATCATTGCTAGCCCTTCGATTCGAGTAACCACACCAAACGCAGCGACGGTCGCGGTACCGAACGTAGCCAGGATACCAAGCAAAATACCCATCGAAATCGGGTGTATGAGCTGCGAACTCATCGACGGCAATCCGAGACGTAGTATCTCCGCCCAGGAACTTAAGACCTCAGACCAAGAACCTATTTGTTGGAACAGTCCGTACGATCGAAATCTCACAATCGCATAGAAGAACAACACAAATCGAGAGATTACGAATGCCCACGCCGACCCATACAGTCCTATTCCTTCCCACGATCCAATCCCAAATATGAGAACTGGCGCGATCAACACTTGCACAATGGAGGCAACGATCATGATGACAGCAGCAGTCTTTATGTCGCCCATGGATCGTAGCATCATGCTACCAATCATTGAGATGGCAAAAAACGGTAAGCCTAAGAGCAGGATTTCGGTATATCTAACAGCCCACGGATGGAGCTCGGGATCTGCACCTAATAACGAATAGATTCCGTTCATGGTCGTGAATCCAAGTATCAGTACCACACCTATGAGAATCAGGGTTAGAAGGATCGTATGGTTACAGATCTTCAGGCCTTTTGAGTGATCCCCAGAGCCGAGCATCCTCGATACCACGGACGTCGCGCCAATACCCAATCCCATTGCGACGCTTGTCATTCCCATGAATATCGGGAAGGTTAGGCTGACGGCAGCAAGTTCTTTGGTTCCTAATTGACCTACGTATATCGCGTCCACCAACGCAGAGATCATCATCGACGAAATGCCGAAGAACATCGGGATGGCCATGCGAGTCATGTGTTTGCCTACAGACCCGTCGGTTAGAGACCTAACCTGAACTTCAGCCATTAATCGTCCTCGTGTAATGAATTTGAAGAGCTTTCAGAGAGTGCTGTCACGCGGCTCTCGTTGTAGGAGGAAGCGTTATAGTACGCTTGCCCCAAGAATAAGGAATTCCATCTACTCTCCTCGAAGAGCTACGGTAATCGGTAATTCTGCCGCTCTAAACGCAGGGAAGATTCCACCAAACATACCAATGACGACCGCCCAGACCAATCCTGTGAGCAATATGTCTGCCGAGACCCTGAAATCAAAAGCAATCTGTGAGAAAGCACCAGGATTTAACGTCGACACCGTAAACCCGTTAAACACTACGTAGGTTACCAAACCGCCTAAAGCACCTCCTATCATCGCCAGCACAACTGCCTCAAGTAAAACTGAGAACAAAACCGGAGTGATACCAAATCCAATAGCACGAAGCGTTGCGATCTCAACTGTTCGTACAGAGACTGCGATATACATCGTGTTTAGCGCCGCAAACAAAGCACCAATAGCCATAATCGTCGCGACCACTATCGCAAATGACCGTATAAGCGTATTCAGTGCTTCTGCTGTGTCGGATAGGAAATCTTCCTCGCGAATAATCGTGAGTTGCAATCGCGGGTCATCCTCCACCTTCGCTTTGAACTCATCAATGATGTCGATGGACTCGAGACGAATACGACCAGACGAGTAGCCAGACCGTCTGAACGCAGACTGTGCGACAACGTTGTCTACCCAGATCTCTGATTCGTAGGCGGATCCATCGGCCTCGAAGATACCCACTACTCTCCAACCTGCATTCCTGATTTCGATTTCATCGTTTAGGTTCGTATTGGCAAATTCCGCACGAGCCTTTACTCCCACGATGATTTCATTGAGACCTTGACGAAGTTGCCGACCTTCAATGATTTGGACTTCCGGTCTGACATCAAACGATGCCGGGGAAACGCCTCTAACGATTAGGTTAGCTGGAGTTCCTGTCGAACGTTTTGGAATATCAGCGACGGTATACACCTCGCCACTTATGGCTACGACGCCATCCATAGATTCGACAATCGCAAATTCTTGCGTGGAAATCCCACTGGTCATCTCACCCGTAGAACCCTCGCGAAGAAGAACGACTCGATCCGGTGCACCAGCATCTAATAATGCTCCCTGGAAACCATTCGCCATGGCGAGAATCGCACATAGCACGGTAACCACTCCACCAATCCCGACGACGATTACTGATGCCACGCCTTTACGAGAACCTATGTTTGATAAGTTCATCAACGACACTTTAATGATCTGACTAAACATTATTCCTGCTCTCTCTCAAATCTAAGGTCGAAGTGCATCGACGATGCTCAATCGTTTGGCGGTAATAGCAGGAATGAGCCCTATTAAACAACCTAGTAAGGCAGCAATGCCGATCGCGCTATATAACGTGCTTGCTTGGATCGCAAAAGGAAAACCGAATGGCATCGACTCTAACAACACGCCGACCACTGAACCTAACGGTATGGCTATTCCGACACTAACTAACGCAGGAATCAAGCAAAGGAGCACTGCCTCGATTAAAACGAAAATAGAAACTCTTGTATCAGTAAATCCCAAAGTCTTCAAGACTGCTAACTCAGGTATTCGCTCCCGAAACGATTGGGACATCGTATTTCCGGTCAGAAGGAGAATCGTGAAAAAGACCGCCGATAGGATACCGGTCATCATCAGTCCTATATTACCGTACTGGTTCATGAACTGTCGAAAAGCCTCTGCCTCGGGCGCAGATCGAGTGGGGTCGGACGAATTCACATACATCTTGTCTATCTGCGTCGCGATATCTGTAAGCCTGTCTGAATCAATAACCTTCACGATTAACCAACCGATCGCTCCACGGCCAAATTGTCTGGCCTCGTCAAAGTAGTCATAGTTCACGAGAATGGCACCAAAATCCTGCCCCGCAGAGTAGGTACCCGCAAACTCAAACTCCCATGTCATGTTTCCGTCATTCATGGGGTAAATCTGCGCTCCTATCGGAATTAGATCTCCTACTTGCCAACCATATTCCTCGGCCATTGTTTCAGGTGCGAGCATTCCACGACGGACGGATAACATGCGTTCATAGTCCTCATCGGAAATAGTCAACTCGTCCATGACAGCAAAATAAGTGTCTGGCTCGATCGGGAATAACGGGATCATGTTCCGCTCGTCTTGGTAATAAGCGCCAAACCAAGTCGCATGTGTAACCAGCTCTACATCTGGTAGTGCTTGAATTTCCTGAACGTAGGATCCAGGCAGGTCGTCGATGATGGAGTACTTTGCACTTACCTGAAGCCGATTTTCGCCCCCCTCCATCTCAATGTCACTATTGAAAATCACGGTCACAGATCCAAGGATCACAAACAGAATAAATGCCACAAACAACGAAAAAAATGTCAGGGTAGTACGGAGCGGTTTACGAAACAGATTCATCCACACAAATTGCAAATACTTCATTTCATTCCCCCTCGAACTGGCCCTTATCGAGCGTCAATACTCGTTGTGCCCGTTCTGCTGCCAATGGATCATGCGTAACCATGATCACTGTCTTCTTGAAATCTCGATGCAGTAAATCTAGTAATTCAAGGATTTCAGAGGCGTTCTGTCGATCCAGGTCGCCCGTTGGCTCGTCACAGACCAAAATCTGAGGATCTGAAACAATGGCTCTAGCGATAGCCACCCGTTGTTGTTGGCCACCAGAAAGTTCGCCAGGTTTGTGATTGGCGCGATCCTCCAGCGAAACGGTACTGAGCGCGGTCTCTGCATTCTTCTTACGTTGTGCGCCAGACAGGTTCGTAAGTAGCAGAGGTAATTCGACGTTCTTTCTAGCGGTGAGAAACGGTAGTAGGTTGTAGAACTGAAACACAAACCCAATATTCACGGATCTGAATCGAGCTAGCTCGGGGCCTGACATATCCTGGATGTTCTGATCATTGACTTTGATCGTGCCACCTGAAGGACTATCGATACCTGCGATCAGGTTCAGAAGAGTTGACTTGCCACTGCCGGAAGGTCCCATGAATGCGACAAACTCGCCATTGGTTACATGCAAGTTAATACCTTCCAGTACTTTGATAACTTCCTTTCCTCTAACGTACTGCTTAGAAACATTGTTGAGCTCAACAATCGAGCCATTGGTGCGTTCGCCGCTCACTTCTTACATCGCTCCTACTTTCTATTTCACGTGAATCTAAATGTGTTGAAACACCTTACTTGACGAGTACCTCGGTTTCCTCGCTGAGTTGAGCAAGCAGTACTGGATCTAGTTGCGTGACCACTCGTTCTCCTACTCTGATTCCTTCCGGGATTCGTACCGTTGTATCAGATGCATCCAATACGTCGACTTCTCTACTCGATACAACATCGTTTTTTACAACCCAGACTCGAGGTTTTGAGGTCCTGTTGTCAACAGCAGACTTTGGAATGACTACTCCAGTTAAGATCTGTCGGAGCTGAGCCTGCTCGCCCTCTTCCAGAAAGGCCACCTTAACTCCCATATCGGGCAGTACTCGGGAATCTCGCTGATTCAGCTTGACTCGCACCTTTACTGTTGCTCTCGATCTATCCGCAGTAGGAATAATCGCAATGACTTCAGCTGGCATCTGTGTGTCAGGATACGCAGTCAATTGAACTGTAACTTGCTGTCCTGGGGTCACGCGATTGATATATTGCTCATTAACATCTATTTCTACCTCGAGAGAATCCATGTCCACGATGGTACAGATTCCTGTTCTGGTAAACCCACCACCAGCAACGGGGGCAATCATTTCTCCCGGCTGTGCACTTTTGGCAATCACAATTCCCGAGAACGGTGCCCGGATGTCGTAATCTGCCAGATAGGTTTCTTGAAGCGTGACTGAGGATTCGGCGAGTTTTATTTCCTGTTCAGCTCTCTCGATACTGATTCTTAGCTGCTCTACCTGATGTGCCGCATCGTCGATCAAGTTTTCGCTTGCAAACTGTTCTTGACTAAGTTTTTGAAGTCGCTCTAAATCCCTCTTTGCCTTTTCTAACTGACTGAACAGTTGCTTGAGCGAGACAACCTGAGTTGCAAGCGATTCCCTGCTCACTTCCAGCTGCGCGCGAGTGATTGAATCGTCCAATGTGGCTAGAAGTTGGCCTTTCTCGACAGCCATGCCTTCTTCCACCGTCACCGAAGAGACCCTACCAGCAATGCGCGAACTCACAGTTGCAGATCGTCTCGCAATGACATAGCCGGTCGCATCAAGTACACTCTCATCTTTGACTTCCTGTTCAGCAGGTGACGCAAGCACTGTGGATACTACTGGGGCGGCCTCTCCTTTGTACAGATACCAACCTATGAAACTGGCACCACCTACAATCGCAACGGTCAGGAATATCAGAATAGGCTTCTTGTAGCCTGTAGATGTGCTTCGGTCGATACTAAGCTCATTAAGGAGCTCGCTCTTATCGCTCATGGTAAATCGGTACCCAAATCTCGCGTTTCACTAATGCAGTCTTCTCTTGGCTGACTCCGAAGGTTCTATTCGCAATCGTGCGTATGTCAACTCAACGTCAACGATAATACTGACAGAATTCACCTTATATCGTTCTATGTACGTACTCGCGGGGAGTGAGCAACTAGCTATTTTGAGAATTCAGAAACAACAAGCTGAAAATTGGTCTTGAATAGAACCACCACTTTCAGAATCTAATGATGTCAAAGAATGAAGCATAGTTTAGTAGTGAGCGCGTACGTATCCACATTCTTAGTGGATCAACGGTGCAATAGACCGATGGACAACGCGATAGAGCGATGAGTGGAGAATTGAAAACATGAATTACGGCAGATTCCAGCTCTCAACCGACGGAGATACGTTCCTTGGCTGAAATTATCGGGAAGGTCATCTACGACATCAATGAGGTTGATGAGCAGATCTGGAACGAATGTGCGAACGGGACTCCCAAAGTCTTTAACCCGTTCGTTGACCACCGATTCCTACACGCATTAGAACTCAGTGCAAGTGCCTGTAATCAAACCGGTTGGCAACCGTTCCATATCCTTCTAGAGGAAGATTCAAAGATCGTTGGCGCAATGCCTCTCTATCTAAAGTCCCACTCCCGTGGCGAGTTTGTATTTGATGGCGGGTGGGCAGCAGCGTGGGAACGCGCGGGAGGAAGCTACTATCCAAAACTTCAGAGTAGCATTCCGTTCACACCGGCCACGGGTTCACGGTTGCTCACGCTACCGAGTAAAGAGCAAGAGAATCGGCATAAGCACCTGTTACAGGCTGCAATTCAGGTAGCGCAAAAAATAAAGGTTAGTTCACTTCACGTTACTTTTTTGCCAGAACTCGAGAGTCAGGTAGCAAAGGAATGTGGACTGCTCGAAAGACTCGATACGCAGTACCACTGGCGAAATGAGGGCTACAGCCACTTCGATGATTTCCTCCAAAATCTGTCTTCTAAAAAGAGAAAAAATCTCCGTAGGGAACGGCGAGATGCGCTCAGTAACGGTATAAGCATCGAATGGATTACCGGTGCCGACTTTCGCGAACACCATTGGGATGCTTTTTATGAGTTCTATACAGATACAGGTTATCGAAAATGGGGCACTCCCTACTTGACACGGGAGTTTTTCAGTGAAGTTTCCGCAAAGATGCCTGATCAAACACTGCTTATCATGGCAAAGCGAAACGAACGCTATATTGCCGGTGCGATCAATTTCATTGGTGGCGATACGTTGTTTGGCAGACACTGGGGTTGTGTGGAAGATCATCGATTTCTTCACTTTGAAGTGTGCTACTACCAGGCCATTGATTTCGCCATCGAACACAATCTGACCTACGTCGAAGCAGGGGCACAAGGAGGTCATAAGTTTGCTCGAGGCTATATGCCAAGGACAACCTACTCCGCACATTGGATTGCCGACGCGTCGCTTCGAAAGGCGGTCGCGCAGTTTTTGGAAGATGAAAGCCGTTATGTTCAGAGAGATATTGACTATCTCGAGAATCATTCACCCTACCGAAAAGACATAGATCTCAGCAAATTCACACTGCAATCTGATACGTTGTCGTGAGCCTCTTGTATCCGGCGAGTGCAGCAGGTATTGCAACTTTTTAGTGCGTGTGCCCTCTCTACAATTTTCCACGATATCACACGAACTAGAACGAAGTTCTCTACATGACCTCTCACAGCGTAAAAAACATCAATTCTCACTCTATTTTGGTTGGTGAGCAGGTCACCGTAAATGGTTGGCTGAGATCGGTCAGAGTCTCTAAAGGTGGTTTCTCATTTCTATCGGTACACGACGGTTCTTGCTTTGATGGCATTCAGGTCATTGCCGATAACGAGCTAGAAAACTACGAGGCGGTTACTCATCTTTCCGTAGGTTGTGCGGTATCTATTAATGGCGAGTTGAGAGAATCTCAAGGACGCGGACAAGATTTTGAAATACAAGCATCGAGTATAGTCGTCGTTGGTGATGTGGATGACCCAGAGACGTACCCTATCTCCAAGAAAAGACATACTTTTGAATTCCTTCGTACGGTCGCTCATTTACGACCACGTACCAATACCTTTGGTGCCATGGCACGTCTACGCCACAATACAGCAGCCGCAGTTCATCAGTACTTCGATGAAAGAGACTTTATGTGGGTTAATACGCCAATCATCACGGCCAGTGATTGCGAAGGTGCTGGCGAACTATTCCGAGTCAGCGTGCTTGATTCGATAAACAACAAGCAGCAGTCCTACGAAGAAGACTTTTTTGGTCAGGAGACCTTCCTGAGCGTCTCAGGACAGCTGAACGTAGAGTCATTTTGTGAAGCTCTGACTAAGGTCTATACCTTCGGTCCGACGTTTCGAGCAGAAAACTCCAATACTTCTAGGCATCTGGCCGAATTCTGGATGATCGAACCGGAAATCGCGTTCGCCGACTTAGAGGATAACGCAGACCTTGCTGAATCGTTTTTAAAAGTAGTATGCCGTACCGTACTTGATCGGAGTCTTGAAGATCTTGAGTTCTTTAACAAGCAGATCGACAATCAGGTGCTCAACCGAATCCAAGGGATCATTGAAAATGACTTCATTCGTTTGGATTATTCGGATGCCATTAAGGAACTACAGGCAAGTAAGAAAAAGTTCGAGTTTCCCGTGGAATGGGGAAAGGATTTACAGTCTGAACACGAACGATTCCTCACGGAGAATATCTTTAAGGTACCCGTGATCGTTATGAACTACCCCAAGATCATAAAGCCGTTTTATATGCGTCAGAATGACGACGGTAATACGGTTGCAGCCATGGATGTACTTGTACCTGGAGTAGGAGAAATTGTCGGTGGTTCTCAACGGGAAGAACGTTTGGAGTACTTAGACGCTCGAATGACTGAACCTATGAAAGAGGAACTTTGGTGGTACCGCGATCTCAGGCGATACGGTACGGTACCTCATGCCGGATTCGGTGTCGGTTTTGAACGAATTCTGCTCTACTTAAGTGGAATGGAGAACATTCGAGACGCAATCCCGTTCCCACGAGTTCCTAAGAACGCAAGCTTTTGACCTAGTTGCTGGTCTGCAGTAGATCTCCGGCTTTCTCTTTCTAAGTGGCGAAACGATACGGCGCGCGAGAATCCTCTGCCCTCGTATGCACATCAATGAGTACTGTCTTTCCAGACTCATTCAATTCCTTCGCTTGCAAAATCGCGGGCCCCATCTCAGACGACTGAGTAACAGTGATTCCAACTGCGCCAAGACTATCAGCTAGTTTGGCGTAATCTCCTTGCATATGTGAAACGCCATACTTCTCTCTTGCGATCGGGAAACCACCTGGGTAGGTCGCCATAATGCCATTGTTCAATACGATAGTGGTAATTGGAACCCCTGCTCTTGCAGACGTTTCGATGTCCAATCCCGACATACCGAACGCACCGTCTCCCATAAGGTTGACGCACATCCGTTCAGGCATGGCCATTTTTGCACCAATCATTAATGGAATAGAGAATCCGAGATGAGTGGTCTTACCCCATCCAATATAGCTATGCGGAGTCGTGGCTGTATAGAACGGTACGATCTGGTCTCTTGGCGCTCCTGCGTCGTGGGTGACCACGCTGTTGTCATTGTCTAGGTTCACGTTCATTTCGTGAATCACACGATACGGCGATAACGGACTATCGTCGTTTTCTAAATACGGTTTCCAAGCGGCTTCCCAATTACTTTTCTCTTCGGCAATCGCGGCTTGTACACCTGTATCACGTCCTCCGCCGCCAACTCGCTCTCTTGCTTGTTCCAATAAGGCCTGCAGTGTGAGTTTCGCATCTCCCGGAAGAGCTAAATCCGCGAATCGATCTTTTTGTAAATCGTCTTCACTGATGACGTTATGAATGACAAACTTATCTGGACGGATTCGTTGCGCGTAAGGCGAACTGGTCAAAGACGCTCCTACTGCGAATACTACATCTGCTTCCGCCAACCACTTTCTTGCCATACCCGTTGTTGTAGAACCACCTGCTCCTACCGATAACGCGTGTGTCTCATCGAACGCAGATTTTCCTGGCATCGTCGTGTATACGGGTATGTCCAACAACTCAGCAAACTCACGTAATTCCTCCGTCGCGCTCGACATCAGGATTCCAGCACCTGCCCAAATCAGTGGGTTTTCAGCTTTTAGCAAATGGTTGAGTGCCTCTTGAACTGCAACGTCAGAAGGTCTTGACCGTGTATCACTAGGTGATGAGTAGTTCAAGGCCTGTTCAGGAATGTCGGCCATGCAAACATCAATCGGCATTTCTACGACCACTGGTCCAGGACGACCTGACCTTAGTGCATGAAAGGCACGCCTCATTACATTCGCGGTTTGATCTGGTCGAGTGATATACTCGGCTTGCTTGACCACAGCTTCCCAGGTTTTCGCCGCAACGAAATTCGGCCGGACAAAAATCGTATCCAGCGAATTCCCACCGGGTAATACCAAGATGGGAGAGTTATCGCCATTAGCTTGTGCTAATCCACCGACAGAGTTTTCAGCTCCTGCTTGTGATTGCATAGCAACCACACCAAACCTTTTTCGATCGGATAAACGAGAGAATCCGTCGGCGGCCATTACCGCCCCTCGTTCATGCCTGAAAGCAATGGGGCGAATTCCTTCTTTTGCGACTGCTTCGATCAGTGGATTGGACGGATAACACGACATCCACTCCACTCCTTCCTGTTTTAAAAGTTTGGCCACATACTCGATACTGTTCAAAACGCTCTCTTCCTAATTCTTTACGACAAGATTTGTTGATTGACTCGCTACTATGCCTACCGAGTGAACTTATCAGTTTGTGTTGATAACGTCTCCAAGTGGATTCTCGACCCACCGACTCGGTAACCAGCACAATGGTGTTGTGCAAGACACAGTTCAGTATTATCTTTATTTGGCAAACCAAATCGATCTCTGTTGATAATCGTGCTTTGCGACGACGATTGTAATCCCGGGTATTTCCTCTTCTTGCAGAATAAAGACATTGCTTACACCAAATCAATTTGAACAGTATCAATCAGAGGGCTATACGTTCGTTCCGAACGCACTGCCGAAGGAACTTTTGCAAGAGTTGTGCGATGTCACTGAAGAGATTTGCAGTCAGGCAAGTGAACTGACAGAACACAGTGCAGTATTGGATTTAGAACCGTCACACACTCCTCAAAATCCGAAAGTCAGAAGAATCAAGCAACCCCAAAACGTACATCCCTTCTACAAAGAATTAGCACGGCACCCTGCTGTGATCGATCCAATCAAGCCGATACTCGGACCAAATATCAGGCTTCGAGCCGGTTGCAAAATCAACATGAAAAACCCGAACCACGGATCACCGGTGGAATGGCACCAAGATTGGGCTTTCTATCCACACACCAACCAGAGTGTTCTGGCTGTGGGTATCTTGCTAGATGACATGGATGAGACCAACGGACCGATTAAATTCCTACCGAATTCCCACCAGGGTCCGGTCTACTCGCACCACAGCGCAGGTGCATTCTGCGGTGCGATAAATGTGGATGAGGAAGGTGTTGATGTATCCGAAGCAGTGGAAGTCTATGGTTCTGCGGGTTCAATGACGATCCATCACGCAAGACTGGTACATGGCTCAGCGGTCAATCGATCGGATAAACGCAGACGAATCCTGTTCTACGAGTACACCTCCGCGGACGCGTGGCCTCTCGCTGGCGTTGAACATCTCACGAACTTTGAGGAATTCAACTCGCGCATGGTATGTGGTGAACCAACTCTGGAGCCGAGAATGGAATCTGTTCCAGTCAGAATGCCATTACCGATCGCTCCTTACCAAGGCTCAATCTACGAGAATCAGCGCACACTATCCAAGCGATTTTTCACAGAATAGCGTTGGTGGACGTGAGTTTTCTAAGGCATCCAGACCGACGGTGCTAGACCAACTAGCCGTCGTCATTCCCGTCTACAACGAGGCTGAACGACTTCAAAATCTTCTTGCGCAGTTGAGGCGATTTAGTTTTGGTGAAGTTATCGTCGTCGATGGCGGGAGCACGGACTCATACGAGAACCTCATTGAGGGTGAACGAGTAGTTCATGCTAGGAAAGGCCGTGGCAATCAACTCAGAGTTGGGGTGGAAGCTGCGAAGGGTGATTGGATATGGATGCTTCATGCGGACGTAATGCTATCGAACGAAGTAGTCCCACAGCTGGAATCAAAACTATCCCAAGCCGGCTGGGGACGATGTGACATAAAAATCAGAGACAAGCACTTCTTATTCCTATGCATTGCACGGTTAATGAATGTCAGATCGTCGATCACCTCTATCTGCACAGGAGATCAAGGCATCTTCGTACATCGAGAGTTACTAAATGAGATTGGTGGAATGCCAGATCAGCCGTTAATGGAAGACATTGAACTTTCGCGACGCTTGAAACGATTGCAGAAGCCAATCAGAATTAAGGCGAAAGTGATTGTCTCGGGGCGGAAGTGGTTAAGAGAAGGGATCGTTCGAACGATCCTTAGAATGTGGTGCTTTCGAATCGCCTATTGGGTGGGCGTCAGTCCATTCAAGCTAGAGTCTTGGTATTACCGCGATCAATAGCCTGTCACAAAGTCGTCTAGCTGTTTTCACACGCGTTCCTCAATTGAACTGCGTGAAAACAAGGCTGGAAAGAGGACTCCCACCACAGGATGTGCTGGATTGTTACCTAGCACTTTTGAACAACACACTCGACGCGGTTGAACCATTTAATAGTGAAATTTGGTACGAGGGTACTCTCATCGAGAAAGAGTGGACGCGAGGGCTACCGTGTTACCCACAACGAGGCGAGGACCTTGGTAAACGGATGCAGGCGGTATTTGAAGATGGCTGTCCTCTTCTCATAGGTGCAGATTGTCCGGTCGTGACAACGGAGTATTTGAGAGTAGCTTTTGAAGCCTTGGTCTCCCATGATTTAGTTTTAGGTCCGGTAGAGGATGGGGGTTATTTTCTAATTGGGATGCATCACGCTCATAAAGAGTTATTCTCGGACATGCCATGGAGTACCTCAGAAGTTCTCACGACTACTCTTTCAAGAGCGCAGAAGCTCGGTCTCACTACACACTGCCTATCCGTTTTATGGGACGTGGACGAAATAGAGGATTACCGTCGTTGGCTAGAAATCAAGACGTAATCGTTTCCTTTTTAGAAGCGCTAGAGACGCACTCGCAAACAAATATTCCGTCCCAGAATCAAGTTTAAATCATTGTTTTATCGATGATATTTAGGAATATTCTCGTAATGATTAATCGTGTTCAATTGCGAGAATTCATCAATAAATGAACGGGTTTTACTTCCTTTCGTTCAAGCGTTCCTGAAACAATCGATCCATTTCGGCTAACACCCTCTCGCGATCACAATCATTAGCAAGATAGGTATGCAAAGAGGGTATAGAGAACTTCATGTCTTGCACTGTAAATGGGAGGTCTTCCAGTATCCCATGATGTAGCAAATGATTCAGCACCATGTTCGGGCTTTCTTCAATCCAAGGATCATCTTCAATGGCCTGCAATACGTCCTCGCTAAGAATGGGCGCATTGACTTCATGTTGCTTGGCAATCCATACCAGCGTTGCGACTAAACGACCCGTCTTTAACCTTGATAACTGGACATCATAATAGGCCATCCGATTTTCATGACCTTTACTTATTACCCGATCTAAATCAATCTCTGAATCGCTACTGCCTGCGACGATTGCTTTTACTAGAGTCTTCAAATACTGATCTAAATGTCTCGGCCATTGTTCACTGGCAATAGTGCATTGTTCCATGATCGTTTTAAAGTCGTTGTCTCTAAAAAGATCAATTACTTTCAATTCTGCTATAGTCTTCCATACAACGAGCTCGGTTTCGTGTTCTGTTAAAGCACCCAACGTCGTCACTTCGGAACGCAATGAAACTCCCACTCTACCTAATACCTTAGGAGTATCGGACAAACCCGCAAACACCGGAATAATCTTTATGCCATCCGTTTCGCCTAAATGAAGCTCAGTGGCTATTGTGTTTTCACTAGTACCTTGAAGAGGTCGGGTCCGTTGAGCCTCATCTACCAATAAGAGAAATACAGGATTGTTTTTTAGATTCAGTAATTCCTTAAGCACCTTCCAAATACTTGAAGATTTACGTTCTAATCGTTCAACGAGAGAAGGCATAGCGGCTTTCCACTCTCTCTCCTGTTTTATAAAAAGGGCCTCACCGGTAGTCTTATTTGTAGTTTTCTTAGAACTAAAAGCCTTTCTCTCACATCCTTTAACCAGCTCGCTGACAAAACTCTCAAGGAATAAAGCAGGCTCATTCAATTCGCTCGTTTTTATCGG
>MPMU01000069.1 GCA_002238665.1 Gammaproteobacteria bacterium bin55 | reverse complement strand
TACCCAATCCTCTACTCAAGGAAAAGACATCTCTGAAGCTGTGGTGGCGTTCAGGCGAACCGTGGATCTGGTTAACTGCGACTGCGGTTGGCACGAGTCTGGTCGCAGTCATAGGGTTACTCGCGCTACTGGCCGTGAAAGGTTTGGCGCACTTCTGGCCATCTACGGTCTATCAAGTAGAGTTCGAGAATGAACTAGGTAAACACATTGTGTTAGGAGAGATCAGCGATCGAGAAAGCATATCTAGAAGACAGTATCTAGAGGCTACGCTCTCCGACGAAGAAGAGCTACCGGAACAGATCGACAGGATCCTATTCAAGACCGGAAACCGTCAGGTTGATCCACCCGATTTTCGCTGGGTGTTCTCTCACCACATCACTCAACAAGAAACCCCGGCGGATGTGGTTGTCATTGAGCGCATGGAATGGGGTAATGCTTATGCGTATCTTGAAGGTGTCGCAGAGAATGGCGTATTGATCACTAACACAGAGGATCTTTGGAGCGAATTTCAAGCAAGAATCGAAAGGTCCGCTGCGCTATTAGCCCAACAAAGTGAACTAATTGACGGAGATGTCAATGCGATCAATTACCGCTTGGAGCAACTTCGATTAGATAGGCGCAGACAGCAACTCCAAAATCCTGATGGCGTGCAGGACTTTAGTGACATCGAACAGGAAGAAGCGGAGCTGAGAGCACAGTACCAGGAAATCGAAACAGAGATCCGTGGGCTTTCCGACGCACTCAATCGAGACGAAATCCACTTACGAACGGCAGGTGGAAAGGATTTGCACGTCAGTCTTAGCGAGGTCGTCCAGGCTTGGCGACCCAATGACATGTCTATTTGGTCGAAACTAGGCATGTACTTCAAAAATATTTGGCACTTCCTATCCGACAATCCACGCGAAGCAAATACCGAAGGTGGCATCTTTCCAGCACTGTTTGGCACCGTTCTCATGGTTATGCTGATGTCCTTATTCGTGACACCTTTTGGCGTGGTAGCGGCACTGTACCTCAGAGAGTATGCGAAACAAGGCCCGCTGGTACAGCTCGTTCGAATCGCAGTAAATAATTTGGCTGGTGTACCTTCAATTGTCTACGGTGTATTTGGTCTCGGATTTTTCGTCTACCTCATGGGTGGGACGATCGACGACCTATTTTTCCCAGAGGCCAAACCTGCGCCCACATTCGGTACACCAGGTCTCCTTTGGGCTTCTCTGACGTTAGCGCTCCTGACCGTACCTGTAGTCATCGTGTCCACCGAGGAAGGACTCACCCGTATACCTAAATCCGTGCGCGAAGGCAGTTTGGCACTCGGAGCTACCAAAGCCGAAACGATTTTCAAGATCATCTTGCCTATGGCAAGTCCTTCTATTCTCACCGGGATGATCCTTGCCGTAGCTCGCGCGGCGGGAGAAGTAGCACCGCTGATGCTTGTGGGAGTCGTAAAACTAGCACCAAATTTGCCTGTTGACGGCAACTTCCCGTTCTTGCACCTGGATCGAAAATTTATGCATTTAGGGTTCCACATCTATGATGTAGGTTTCCAAAGTCCAAACGTCGATGCAGCTCGGCCGTTGGTTTTCGCTACCGCATTACTCCTCGTGCTCATTATTGTGTTACTCAATCTCACTGCAATCATGCTTCGAAATCGACTAGAAGCGCGGTTCCGATTAGATTCTTAAAAAAATGAATATTGACACCTCTGAACATATCAACTCGACCGGCGTGGATTCTGATGGCACTCCTGCAGACAGAGATTCAATCTTGGTAACGCCCACGATCGCGCAAACGATGGATATTCTGAATCCGAACGAATTAGCCGATTCAGATATTTGCATAAATGTAGATGGTCTAAATCTCTCGTATAGCGAAGTGCCAGCACTTCAAGACATATGCATGCGAATTCCAACCAAGCAGGTTACTGCGCTAATCGGTCCTTCTGGATGTGGTAAATCAACGCTCTTGAGATGCTTCAACCGCATGAATGACCTTGTCGACGGTGTGACTATTACCGGTTCCATAGAGTTACATGGATTAGACATACACGATCGATCTGTAGACGTTGCGCAGCTTCGCCGGAAAGTTGGCATGGTGTTTCAGAAGCCAAATCCATTCCCAAAATCAATTTATGAAAATGTTGCCTATGGGATGCGACTGCAGAGCAGTTTGCCTAGGACTGAAATGGACGATCTGGTCGAATGGGCACTAAAAAACGCTGCACTCTGGGACGAAGTTAAAGACCGTCTACACGAATCAGCCCTTGGTTTATCAGGTGGTCAACAGCAACGCTTGGTTATCGCCCGAGCGATTGCGATAAGACCGGACGTGTTGCTTTTGGACGAACCAGCCTCCGCGCTGGATCCAATCTCAACTTTGAAAATCGAGGAACTGATCCACGAGCTCAAGGCCAATTACACGATTATCATCGTAACTCACAACATGCAACAGGCTGCAAGAGTTTCAAACTTCACTGGCTTCATGTATCTCGGCGAATTAGTCGAGTTTAAAGCAACCGGGACGATGTTCAATAATCCTTCGGAGAAGAAGACAGAAGACTACATCACGGGCAGATACGGGTAACAGGAATAGAGAAAACGAGTCTCTGGGACGCCTCGTTTATATAGAACAAGACAATGGACAACGAACGACACATATCTGGGCAGTACGATACGGAGCTAACACTTCTCAACAAGCACTTTGTCGACATGGCAGGTTTAGTAGAGACACAGTTCCTCGAAGCCTTGAATGGATACTTGGAAAGCAGTAGCAGACTGGCACAGCAAGTCGTGGAACGTGAACAACAAGTGAATCAATTTGAGATTGATATTGATATGCAAGTTGCTAGTGTGATTGCGCGAAGACAACCTGTCGCTGGAGATATGCGTAGCCTTCTAGCCCTCATGAAAAGCACCACCGATTTGGAGAGGATTGGAGATGAGTCGAAGCGAATCGCTAAATTGACCTTAAAACGTCCGATCTCTACTCCTACCCCAGAAATTCGTGAAAACCTAGTCAAATTGAAAGAACTAGTGCATGCGAACGTACGTCGCGCTTTGGACTCGTTTGCCAGAATGGATGAACCGAGTGCGCTTGAGGTTATTTCAATTGATGACGAAGTAGATGATCAATACAACACAATCCTCGGTTTAGGAAGCGACTATATCTCCAACGAGTCAGAAAAAGTCGATGTGTTCATGAACATTATCTGGGTCGCTCGTGCGCTCGAGAGAATTGGTGACCATGCCACCAACATTGGCGAAAACGTCGTCTACGCAGTCAGTGGCCGGTACATTAAGCACGGCAAGAAGATCTAAACCAAGCTATTTCCAAATCAGCTGGATTAGATCAACGTTTCGAAAGACCAGCCGTTGCCAAGTGTGCACCTCCATCTAGGATCAGCGTTTCCCCAGTCACTACGTCTGCTCCGGTAATGAAATACAGCACACCATCCGCAATCTGTTCAGGCGTGGATGCAACTTGTAGCGGAGTCGTGGCACGAACACGCTCAAGCGAAGCTTCGTAACTTTCGTCGCCCAGCCCTTGTCTCAACCACTCACCTTGTATGAATCCCGGACAAATCGTGTTGACTCGTATATGAGGTCCGAGAACGCGCGCTAGTGATAGGGTCATTGTATTCAATGCTCCTTTCGACGCGGCGTATGCCACTGAGCTACCTACTCCCATGACTCCTGCTATGGAAGACACGTTCACGATACTACCGCGTTGACCTCTCTGCATGGCAGGCACGACCGCCCGAGTCATCATATAAGGCCCAACAGTGTTGACAGAATAGATGTCGAGAAAATCCTCTTTGGTCAAGCCTTCGAGATTTTGGTGAGGATTGAATTTGGTTGTACCCGCGTTGTTTATCAGCGCGTCAATTCGACCCCACGCATCTAGTGCCGCATCAGCAAGCTTCTGACAGTCACTGGGGTTACCCACATCGGCTTGTACCACTCGCGTCTCAACTCCCAGTTCTTTACAGCCACTTTCTGTAGTGAGTGCACCCTCCTCGTTTCGGGAATAGTTGATAACCACATGACAACCGAGCTCTGCAAGTTTTTCGGCGCAAGCCGCACCCACGCCCGAAGATGCGCCAGTTACTATTGCAACACCATTTTGCATATCCATCGCTTAATCCTTCTAACCGAACATTAGCAGTACCTATTGACTGTAGTCGCTATCGCCTGGTTTATCGCTTCCTGGATTAGCACCTGCAAGTTTTCGGTTTCGATACTTCGATGTGTATTCACCACGAAAGTCCCCGAAAGGTCCATCGCGCCATTCAAGAGCTGCTTTCAGTCCTTCCTCTCGCACTCGACGACCAAACTCGCTCGCTGCCGGACGATGTTTTGACATCGCTTCTACGTCGGTACCTGACATGAGCCCAGTTCTCATGCCCATGATCTCAAACTGACGGTTCACCGCACGCTTGTTGTAATTAAGCAAATCGTTGTCGATATGACCTAACCGTCTGGCAAACTTGATCACAAATTCATCCAAATCTGCTTTTGGCAAGCTGTAGTTGGCCCAACCGTATCGTTCCATTTCCTCGCCGGTGAACCAATCGCCGGTATAGGCAAACTCCCGAGCTTTAACGGGTGGCATGAACCAGGGAGCCCACATCATGTCCATCGTTCCCATTGCACGAACAGGAGGGTAGCCAATGCGAGCGTCTTCTGCAACAAATCGAAGATCGCACATTGAAGCAAGTTCGGTCGCACCTGCAAGACAATACCCATGAATCTGGCAAATCACTGGTTTTGCCAGCTCCCAGATGACCCAGTGACCCATAAGCGCGTGTCTGGACCAATCGTAATGTTGCGGGTGCGTCGATCCCGTGTCTGGCATGCCAGATCGATGACTGGTGTAATTACTTTCTTCGTCTGGATCGGGTTGCAGGTCGTATCCCGCAGAAAACGCCCGTCCGTTGCTTTTTAAAATGATCACTCCAATATCTGGATTGGCTTCCGCCTCTTTCATGGCGTCGTAAACCTCAGCTCGAAGAGCGTGGCTTAGCGGGTTTAATTTCTCGGGTCGATTCAAGGTCACAAATGCCAATCGCCCATCGGTTTCGTATAGGATGTTGTTGTATTCCATAGATCAGAATCCTTTGACTAGGGGTTAGAGTGAGATCGTTGTAGATGCCAATGTTGCAGCCTAAATATTATCGGTTGATTCTTGATTCCATTCAGAAACACGTTCAATCCCTCTTTTTGCGATGTCCCAGCGATTCGCTTTAATAACCCTACTGCAGTGCACCTAATAGGTACCAAAAAATGAGTTTAAACACAGAAATCAAGGCAATTCTGTGGGATTTTGGCGGAGTATTTACCTCAAGTCCATTTGAAGCTTTTGTACGCTACGAACAGGAACACAACCTGCCAGAAAACTTCATTCGTAGAGTGAACTCCACAAACCCCAATTCGAATGCTTGGGCGAAGCTGGAATCAAATGCGATCAGCCGCGAAAAATTCGACACTCTGTTTAGAGAAGAGAGTCGATCCCTGGGACATGAAGTGAGTGGCACTGACGTGCTCGGATTGCTGTCTGGCACATTACGCCCGCGCATGGTCGATTCTTTGAAATTGTGCAAGCAACATTTCAAGGTCGGTTGCATCACTAACAACATGAAACCGATTGATGTAGCTCTGGATACTGTCGAGAAGAGACAATTCACCGACACAGGCGAAGTTATGACGTTCTTTGACGTGATCATTGAATCAAGCATTGAGGGAGTCCGAAAGCCCAATCCCAAAATCTATGAAATTGCATGTGCCAAGATTGGATCACAACCAAATGAGTGCGTGTTTCTAGATGATCTAGGCATCAATCTCAAGCCAGCACGTGCTATGGGGATGAGAACGATCAAGGTGGTCGATCCAGATATTGCTATCGAAGAGCTATCAGGCTACACTGGCTTGACTTTTCCTTAGATAAACACTCTAACGTAGTGGGACAGATTCTCTCCCCAACTAAAATTCGTAGTCTGGTTAAACTCAACCAATACTCATTGGTGAATCTGGCTGGCCTCTTCGTGACATCAAGCTGCTAATCCCGCCAGGCCTGGGAAGGAGCAACGGTAACAGTGGAAGTGTGCACCGAAATCAGGACAGTCAGTTCACCGCCTAAAGCACTACACCATGGAGAGGTGTCCGAGCGGTTTAAGGAGCACGCTTGGAAAGCGTGTGTAGGTAATCCCTACCAAGGGTTCGAATCCCTTCCTCTCCGCCAATTCTCAGCATAAGTCCCTGATCTTGAGCAAATTGCTGGATTAAGGCCTTTTAAATCTCCAACCGAACATGATTCGGCCGTAGAAGTTAAACCACTTCTTGGTTTCTTTGCTTTGAAACGGATACTTCGCACCTAACTGACGCGCAATCACTAACCCCGATACGAACGCGGTTTCCTGACTGTTTATAAGCGTGTGAGCTCCACAGTACCAACATCGTCGCTTACCTTGTATGAAGCGGAACAGGTGAATCAGTAAGCCGATGTGTTTTACATCGTGGACTACATGCTGGAACCACCAACGTGTTACGATCTTGGTTTCATCGATACGACTGATCGGGTTGTAGGTAACCAAGCAAGGCTTATCTGAGGAATTCGCCCATGGTTGCTGGTTGTGCATGATATAGGTAATCTCGTAGTTGTCCGGTCTTGAGCCATACTGTTCAATGTGATTACTACGCGTGGTGAGTGGTAACGCAGGATTGTCAGGCAACACAGAATCATCGCAATGCACGATGGCGTGATTATGAAGCTCACTCTCGTATCGGATTGACGAAAGTAACCAACCTTCAAAGTATGATGGCTTGTCTATCAGCATCAACGTCTGATTTGCATTGCAAGCAAAAACAACGTCATCAAAAGCCTCCCTGTTACCCTTGTGATCTACGACAATCACTTGCGATTTTTCGCGAAATACCTTTCTGACCGTTCGATCAAGGTAGACCTTGTCCTGAAACGAGGCAGTTAATTTCTGATAGATGTTTCGAGTACCGCCTTCCCATGTTTGCATTGGTGTTGCATCAACGATGTCGAAGAATTCAAGGTAGCGACAGAATAATGAGGCGGGCATATCAAACACGTTTGTCGCCATTAGGAAATTCACGAACATTGGCTTAAGGATTTTGTACCTAAAGTCACCACTGAATCGCCCGAAATTCAGCACGGTTTTCATGCTCACGTAGTTGTATGGATTGAGCGCATTCAGAAACTTTGACCTCGTATGGTTTAGCTTGCCAAACCATTGCAATCGCTTAAGCCGCTTCTGAAATTTTTCGATTTCTGGTCCAAGTTCTCTAGCGAGATCGGTATCCAAGCCATGAGCATAGATACCGTTGTGGTACTTCACACTGTAGCTGAATTGTGTTGGAACAAGCTTTATGTCGTATTGCGACATTAGTTGCACGATATGGTGATACACGGTCGGAATGCAGGCAGTCACTGAGATATCAAACGGAATCGAACTACCATCGTTCTGTGGCATCACTGCGGTTACGGCATTACCACCTAGTTGAGCCTGTGATTCAAAGAGCTTAAAGTCAAAGCGGTCGGAATCTTGATACAACGCCCATGCTACCCCAATCCCTGATACGCCACCGCCAATGATTGCAACGTTGCGAACGGTCATTGATTAACTCGATTTGCCATGAGTACCTATCTACGCAATTCACCTCTCCCGGGCAAGTTTAGGGTCTGAATATTGCTACACACCGAGTCAAATGCTGTGCTTAAACTGCTCACTATATAGGCGTACGTCACCCTCTCGAATTCACACAGTCGAGTGGGAGAACGGGGCCAAATCTCCAGTCTCTGAACATTGCTGAATCCTTAGTTCATCAGCTGTTGACCTTTTTATCCTCTCTTTCAGCGAAAATTAAGTGTCATTAATTGCTAGCGCTAGTATTTCTATACGACCGCATTGATGGCTTTTCGTGCAAATAAAGCAACTCGCTGAAAAATAATCTCCTCGATTCCAAAGACCGAGTTCTTTCGAGTCTGTCCCATGGCGGAACCGCAGGTATCGCGTTACTAGTGTCCTTGACAGCTTTTGCAACCCTCATTTTTCAGGACCATTAGCCTCTGCTCGATAGGGCACATAAGGAGCGGAGATGAACCAGAGAGGACAAAATATGGCAACAAACTATGACATCTACCAAGACAACATTCATCGTACGGTTCACTCAGATCAGATGGACGGTAAAAACACTCGTGAAGTGGTAATCGAGTCAAGCTACGACATAACACCTAAGGATTTGTGGGCTGACCTCTCTATTGCGGATCGAATCGAAAAGTGGTTTGCTCCGGTCACTGGCGAGCTACAGCTTCACGGCAAGTATCAAATTCAAGGCAATGCTCAAGGTACGATCACCACATGTGACCCATTCAAATTAATTGAACTTACTTGGGATATGTTCGGTGACCAGAGCTGGCTCAAAATCTCGTTGACTAAAGAACAGCAACACCGAACACGACTGATTCTCTCCCACAGGATGTTCCACTCACCGCATTATGAAAGCTATGGTTCCGGTGCTACAGGGGTGGGCTGGGAAATGGCTTTTCTTGGCTTACATTTACACATCGCACATCCAGAGCAAGCGAAATTAGATGAGGAAGAGTTTGCGTACTCTGATGAAGGTAGAAGATTCATTAGACAGAGTAGCGAAGGTTGGAAACTCGCCTCAATCGCGGGTGGAGAGTACCCTCGAGAAGCTACCCAAGCGGCTCAAAACACGACCGCTTTCTATACAGGAGAATCCCAGTCTGCCTAATTGGAAGTTGCAAATCACCGATCCAAAGATAGAACCTATCCGGTCTTGCCCTCTTTCGTAACGGTAACGAAACGAACGATTAACGCTTCGCGTTGTTAAACGTAGTCAACAGCTTGTCGTACTCGAATCCATTCGGTCCGTTCAAGCTATCTTGCCTACCTAACAGTTGGGCCATTCGCTCACCAAACTTCTCGACCAGGCCATCTGCGTATTGAGTGTAGTCCTCCACGGGTCTCATCATCAGCCGTGTATACGTGATATGACAAACTACTCTACTGCCTTCAGTTTTTCGTTCCCAATTACCGTGCCAGATACTTCCATCCCACATTGCGACGGAGCCTGGAGGACATTCAATAGCAATAGCTCCTCGTTTTTCCTGAATCTCCTGAGCAGTCGGATGTCTCTTCAGAACATGGCTACCTGGAATAACCAACGTAGAGCCATTTTCCTTGGTAAATTCGTCACATGCCCAACAACCAGTCAAGAGCATATTGTGTGCCGGGAATGGCGCAGGGATCCAATTGTTATCTGCGTGTAGACCAAGTGCACCAGCATCTTTAGGACGAACACTTGCCGCAACCTGACTAAGTAGAAATCCTCGACCAACAGAAAATTCTGCCATCGCAAGCAGTTTGGGGTTCAGAACTGCTTCGCTAAATAGATCATCTTTCGCTAGAAGCATGTTGTAGTTCCGCGAAGCGAACATTTCTTTGATCTTTTTGCGAAATCGTTGGTTGAAAGAACCTTCAGCTACGTTTTCAATGACCGTCCAACCGTTCATCGCTAACTCACGACAATTTTCCCAGAGTCCCAGCTCATCTATCGTCGGAGCAAGCTCGTCGGAGATTGCTTCAGGTGGAAGTGTGTCGAAATACACGGATAGAGCTACTTTAGCCATAGGTCAACTTGACAATCACGGTCTCGCTATTTTATTTTTAGTGTCACGCAATCTAGAGACTTAATCCAATGTCAAGGTTGTAAATAACGCCACGCAATCAGGAAAGTCCATAATGTAAAATTCCAAGCCGAGCGGGAATAGCTCAGTGGTAGAGCATAACCTTGCCAAGGTTAGGGTCGCGGGTTCAAATCCCGTTTCCCGCTCCAGTTTGAGTGGCACTTGCTTGTTGAAGTAAAGATCGTCCCACCACCTTCAGAGCGAGTGTTTCTTCAGCACCTTCAAAGATAGACAACACTCGTGCGTCGACAAAATATCGGCTCACTGCGGATTCTTCCGCATAACCCATGCCACCGAGGAGTTGCAAAGCCTCTCTAGTGACCCATTCGGCGTACTTGCAGGCGATCAGTTTGACTGAACTTGCTTCGAGTTGCCCTTCACCCTGATCCATGAGATTCGCAACATGATAGGCGAATTGCTTGATTGCAACGATGTATGTCGCCATCTTCGCCAGTTTAGCGAGACTCAACTGATAGTCTCCCACAAGCTGACCGAAAACACTTCTTTGTCTACTGTATGCAAATGCAGACTGATATGCAGCATGCATTAATCCCGTGGCTCTGGCAGCGGTCTGTAATCGACCTCCTGAAAACCCTCGCATCGTATAGTAAAAACCCCGATTTGTACCGCTTTCCTCACCTACCAGACAGTCATTCGGCACGAAAAAATTATCGAAGAACATCGAAAATGAGTGCATGCCGCGATAACCAAGTGTCGGTATTGCCTTGCCTGTAAGACGACCACCATTTTGCGACTGGACTTCAAACTCGTGCCCATCGAAAGCTGGTTTTTCAATGACAAACAACGATAAGCCACGATGAGGTGGATTTGCTGTTGGATTCGTGCGCGCAAGCAAAAGTATCAACTCAGCTTTACCGGCAAAGGTACACCAATTCTTCTCGCCATTCAGTGTCCAACCGGAATCTGATTGGGTCGCTTTCAAACTGACTGATGCCACATCGGACCCTGTATCCGGTTCGGTGACAGATACTGCACATAGTTTTCGACCAGAAGCAATGACCGGTAACCATCGTTCCCGTTGAAGCTCGGTCCCGCCTTCCAAGAGAGCCCTCACCATAATTTCTGGACGAGTGATCAAGCTACCCGCAGCACCGAGGGATCCCCGCGACAGCTCTTCCGTCACAACAACCATCCCTGACGTGTTTTCACCTTCGTCAGGCTTGAGTCCGCCATATCGATCAGGAACGGATAGAGCGAAACACCCCAATTCTCGAACGCCATCTAGAATCTCGACTGGGATCATCTGATCGTTCCGGTGTATTTCTTCCGCGAGCGGAGCTACTACTTCGTCTGAAAAACGACGAATGGACTCTCGCATAGTCTCTAACTCTTCCCCCAACACACTCGGGGGCAGGTCGCCGTCGGCTGCGCGAAGCATCTCGCCGAGCAAAACCCACTTCTTTGGTGCAGTAGCTACCGAAACAAACGCTTGAATCTTTCCTGGTAGCTCGAGATCACCTTGATCTTGTTCAAGTGCATTCACCAACCGCAGTCGATCCTGCAAGTTCTGTAGTGTCGTACCCAGATAACACTCTGTCAGTAAATTGACTAGTGGGGACTCTGATACGCGAGCTGAATATTCAACCAACTGTTGTGAAGCAAGCAATTCAGCATAACTGAAGGCAAATTCGTAAAGTTCTATTTGAACGGAATCTGGCTCATAATCTTTAATCCTTGATAAGCCCAGATGGAATGTCTGCCATCCTGCTTCAATGTGTTCAGCGAGGTAATGCATTAGTAAGCAGCGAAAATCCGTTTCCTATTTATTGAAAAAAATTTGTAAGGTCTTGATTTGTCTGTATTAAATAACATCCGTGTATTGGATTTTGGTCGATTTATTGCTGGTCCGTTTTGTGCCGCCTTACTTGGTGATTTAGGCGCGGAAGTGATTCGTGTCGAAAAAGTAGACGGCAGCGAGGATCGTTTTACATCCCCTGTCGGCGCAAATTCTACAGGTGCAGGTTATCTGCAACTGAATCGAAATAAGCTCGGACTCACACTCAATCCAAGAAAGCCTGAAGGACAGGAGATCATGAAAAAACTGGTCTCAAATGCTGATGTCGTAGTTGCCAACTTGCCTCCTGACACTCTTAAGTCAATGGGCATGGACTACGAAAGTCTTCGACAGATAAAACCTGACATTATCCTGACGACGACCACGGCATACGGTTCATCAGGCCCATATGCAACAAGAGTCGGATTCGACGGTGTGGCACAAGCTATGTCCAGTAACATGCACATGACGGGATATGCCGACGAACCCATGAAGAATTACAACCCTTACGTTGACTTTCAAACAGCAACTCTGAATGCTCTTTCGACGGTCGCTGCGATCATGCATCGAAATCAGACCGGTGAAGGTCAACACGTCGAAGGTGCGCTCCTAGCATCCGCGCTAACAGTAGCCAACGGCACATTGATTGAACAACACTACCTTAATGTCAATCGCGAAGGCACCGGGAATCGTGGGCAGACGACGGCACCAAGCGATGCATTCCCTACCAAAGATGGTTGGGTGCTGGTACAAACCGTTGGCAACCCCATTTATGAGCGATGGGCTAATTTAATGGGCGAGTCCGAATGGCTTGATCAATCCAAGTACGGAGATGACTTACTTCGAGGCGAAAGAGCAGAAGAGATAAGTGCTCGCATGCGCAAGTGGACGGAGTCACGGACCACTAAGGAAGTGCTCAAAGAGCTTGATGAAGCTCGTATTCCGTGTGGTCAAGTGCTAAATCCTCAGGAAGTCTTGGAACACGAGCAAGTTGCCGCGATGGGTTTTCTTCAGGATACAGAGTATCCTGGTCTAGACAATCCAGCGCCGGTGGCCAGGATGCCGATGAATTTTTCGAGCATCGATAATTCGATCAAGCGCCGCGCGCCAACTTTGGGGGAACACACCGACGAGATTCTTCAGAATCTAGGTTACGACGCGGACCAGATTAGAGAACTGAGGGCGCACCGAGTCGTATGACGGCACTCACTACTCAAGTCGAAGAAATTCTGTCGGGAATTCATCGATCTGTCACTGATTGCTATACGCAGCTTGACCCCACTGTACAAGTCAATTCCGAAGTCCACGAGTTAGCAACAGGACACACTCGTCCGATCATTCTTACTGAAGGACAGATCATTGAGAAGGCTGCGGTCCTATTCACCTCGAGCACTGGGAGTTCTCTACCTCCTGCTGCGTCAGAACGCAATCCACAGCTAGCTGGCAGTGCATTTAGTGCCGTTTCAGTGTCAACTATCGTCCATCCGAGAAATCCACATGTGCCAACTGCGCACATGAACCTACGGTTTTTCCAGGTTCACGTAGATCCCCCTCACTGGCATTTCGGCGGTGGGATGGATCTAACACCCTATATTCCTTACAAGGAAGATTGTGAACTTTGGCACCGAAACGCTAGTAGAGCGTGTGGCTCAGACGAAGTTTATCGGATTTTAAAAAAGCAGTGCGACGAATACTTCTACTTGCCGCATCGACAAGAACATCGAGGAATTGGAGGACTGTTTTTCGATGATTGGACCACAGATGGTTTCCAAGATAGTTTGAGCTTTATCGACAGGATTGGCCAGTGCTTTGTCGAATCGTATAGCGCTATCAACAATGCTAGAAAAGATCAAACGTGGACCGAGGAAGAAGAGGAATGGTTGCTTTATCGGCGGGGTCGGTATGCCGAGTTCAACTTAATCTATGATCGCGGGACTCGTTATGGAATCCAGTCTGGTCGACGAATCGAATCGGTATTGGCTTCGCTACCTCCACGCGTAAAGTGGATTTATCAATTCTCACCGACCAACGATGAGCTAAAGAGCATTGAAAGCAGGCTCGGAGAAGCACTGGTTCCTCAAGAATGGTGTTAGCAACTTGCCAAGACTTACTCGTGCAAATCCTTCGAAATTACTCAGGCGAATTGATTTTTTCGTGGCCAGGTAGCGAATTTGTCAGAATCTCAATATAGAATGTTCCAACTTCACATACAGCTCCAGAGCAATTAAAGGGAGACAGTTACATGAGACGTCGATTTGTCGAGGCTTCCGAAAAGATTAACTTGACACCTATGCTTGACGTGGTCTTTATCATGTTGATCTTCTTCATCGTTACGGCGACTTTTGTGAAGGAAATCGGCTTAGATGTCAATCAGCCTGAAAACAAAGAACCAGAGACGATTGACCCAGACAAGAAGAGCATCGTCGTAAAGATTTCCAATCGCGATCGCATAATCATTGCTCAACGAGATGTCGATATTCGTGCAGTTCGAGCGAACATAGAACGACTGCACGCAGAAAACCCAGAAGCGCCAGTAATCATCCAGCCGCATGGGGACGCAACCATGAAAACCGTCGTTCACTGTTATGACTCGGCTCGACAGGCGGGGGTCTACAACGTCTCTTTCGCAGACTACAACGGATAAATGGCCAGAAACCAGCTCTCAAGCTGGGATTTCCTTCTAGAACAGTAAGCGATTTCGCCTAACTGGAAACGTCACTCGTCATAGGAAACGTCAGCTCCTTACACGAATGTGTCAAGGGTTGGTTCATCGTTATGGCATGGAAGTAGCTCACGAAACGCGCTTAATACCCTTTTAGTGTCGCAACATCCATTTTCGTATGTAGAACACTTACTGCCCTACGTTCAAAGCTCTATTAGCTGAAGAATCCGATACCCATAACTCGCAAAACCGATTTAGGTGCTACTCGTCTGAGGGATAGTCTATCGACCTCGGCTAGTTACCACGCAACATCAAAGATCCAGTGAATCAGTCCTGCCCAGGTACCTGTAAGACAGGCCACTAACGTACCCGAAATAAGGGTTCGAGGACCCAGTTCCAGTAGTTCTGGTCTTCGGTCTGGCACTAGAACGGTCAAGCTCCCAATGAGAATACCAACACTACCAAGATTTGTGAATCCACAAATAGCATAAGTCATGATCATCCGTGTACTGGGTTGCAATCCTGGACTTAGTTCATTCAGTTGTATGAATGCAATGACTTCATTGAGCGCAATTTTGGTTCCTAGCATAGAACCTGCTGCAAGTGCATCCACGGAAGGAACTCCCATACACCATGCGAGAGGGAAGAAGATCCATCCGAAAATTCGCGCTACGGTGAGAGAACCGTCACCGACCACCAGACTCGACATGGTGAAATCTACAAGAGCAACCAAACTAACCAATACCAGCACCATCGCACCTACGTTAACAACGATTCTTACACCGTCATTCACTCCTTTGGTCAGCGCATCAACTGAGCTATCGTAGTGCAGTGAGTCTTGCGACAACGAAGTATCTGTGACCTTGTCACCGGGGATCATGATGCGTGAGATGAGAATCGCGCCTATGATGTTCAAAATCGATGCGGTGATTATGTGGTGCATGCTATCAGCGATCACGGGTCCTAGAAAGGACGTATAAAGGATCATGATTGATCCCGCCACTGTAGACATACCGCAGGTAACCACCGTGAAAAGCTCAGATCGTGTAAGCCTCATTAAGTACGCCCGGATGGTCATCGGCGCTTCTGCCATACCGAGGAAAATGCTTGCAGCCGCGGCAAGTCCGACTGCACCACCGATCCCTAATGTCCGTTGAAGCACCCAAGCAAACCCCTTTGTGAGGAACGGCAGGACTCTCCAGTGCCACAATAAAGCGACTAATACGCTGAATACGACGATTTGGGGCAGTATCCGAAAAGCAAAAATAACTGGCGGGTCTTCTGGACTAACCCAGGGTTTTTCATCCCCTCCGAGGAACCCAAAAATGAACTTTGAACCTTCGATCGTACCAGTCTCAATGGCAATCACCATATAACGGAGCAATTTCAGTCCGTCGCTGATAATGGGTGCTTTTAAAAGAATGAGCGCCAGTACTACCTGCACCCCGATGGTAATCAATACCGGTATAGGCTTGACTTTAGTTTTGGCCTCGCTACAAAGCCAAGCAATCAACAGTATGACTGCGACCCCAATTAATCCATGCACTCAGGAGTCCCGATATGAAATGAGTAATTCATTGTATGCTGACAGTAAGAATAATCACTCAACCCTGTGAAACCTCTCTATCTCGACCGCTCACAACAGGCACCCGTGTAGACAGCAATTGGCACTTTTAGCATTATTCTTTTATTGTGAAACGCTAGGATCTTGACATTCGAATATCCGTCCAATTCCACACAGTCGCGCGTGGACATGGAGTGCTGGTTGTATCAAGTCCAATGAACAAACGAGCTTTACAAGCAATTCACACTAATTCAACAGGTCTTCGAAATATGCATCTAATTCAGACCGAGCAACTGAGATAGGACGATCATGTCGGATAAAAGCAAGATCATCCTTATTAACGGAACAAGCAGCGCCGGTAAGTCTTCGCTGGCGAAGGCTATTCAATCATTGGCCCGTGATCCCTACCAAATTGTTTCACTTGATGAGTACCGCGATGGCATGCCAGATAGGTTTCGAGGATTAAATAGCGAATCGGATGAACCAGGTGCGAACGGCCTGAACGTAGTTGCAAAATCTGTCAATGGTTCTAGGCTAACTCACATTGAGTTCGGTCTCTATGGCGAGAAAGTGTTACGCGGCATGAAACTGGCAGTCGTTCAGTTAGCGAAGCTAGGAATCAATGTCATCGTCGATGACATGGTAACTTATCGTGAAGCCGCTCATGACTATGCATCCTTGTTCCAACCATTCCATACCATCGTGATAGGAGTACATTGTGATCTCGACGTATTGAAAAGACGGGAGCAACAACGCGAAGGTCGATTCCCAGGCACCGCAGAGATGCAATTAAGTGTCGTACATCGTTGGATGCAATACGACCTAAACATCGACACTACCTATAGGTCTAGCCTAGGAGGTGCAATTGAAGCTCTAAGCACACTTACCACTTCAAGACAGTCTCGGGCGATTGACCGGATGTTCAAAAACTATAAACTATCCCACCCAGTATCAGATTAGTTTGCCTAGACGATAAATGACTGCTTCCGCTGACAAAATTGCGACGTTCAAAGAACTCATTTTCAAGTCTGAACGAATCGTGTTCTTTACTGGCGCGGGTATAAGCACAGAGTCAGGCATTCCAGATTTTCGAAGTCCCAACTCAGGCATTTGGACCAAAATCAGTCCTATCGATTTTCAGGACTATTTGGCTTCTGAAGACAAGCGAATCGAATCTTGGCGCAGATGGTTTTCCGGTACCGAGACAATGAAGAAAGCCGAACCAAATCACGGGCATCTAGCCGTTGCTAAATTGATTAATTCAGGCAAAGCTACGACGGTGATCACACAAAACGTAGACAACCTGCACCAACAGTCAGGCATCGCAGCATCACAGGTTGTGGAGCTTCATGGAAACGCTCAGTACGCAAAGTGTCTTGATTGTGAAAAGCGCTATGAGTTAGATTGGGTCAAAGAACAGTTAGAACAGCTTGGCACTGTAAAACCGTGTCAGGACTGCGGTGGGATTATTAAGGTGGCCTTCATTTCATTTGGTCAGCAGTTGCCTGCCGACGAAGTTAGACGAGCAGAACAAGCTACTTTGGATTGTGACCTGTTTATCGTCATTGGGTCATCCTTATTAGTCTACCCAGCAGCATCTTTTCCTGAACTTGCCACCCAAAAGGACATACCACTTGTTATTTTGAATCGAGACCCTACACCACTAGACCCTATCGCAACGTTGACTCTGCATGAGGAGATTGGGCCAACGATGTTAAAAGTTACCGAAGGAATGAACTGACCGTTTGAGTCTTTTCAATGCTCTGGTTTGCGTAGCTCTCGTCGATCGATTTTCAAAAAATGGCTCTATACTGACCTCAAGCTCAACGACCACCAATTGAGCTACTGCTTGTATCCGAAGCACTCGTCTAGCGAGACACTCTCAATAACTCTTCCGCAAAGCGTTCAAGGTGTGTGATCCGATTACAGATTCGAACATCTCGACAGAACGGTGCAAATTTTTGCATCTCTGAATCACCTTCCAGCCATTGATCCTGAGTTTCGGGATTGAGCCAATACAGTTGCTTGCTACGAGTACTGATTTCCCTGAGCACTTCAGTTCCGGGATCGTAGAAATTGCTTCTTGCGTCTCCCAGCACGACGATGGTTGACCGACGATTGATTTCAGACCCACAAAGATCTCGAAAATCATGAAAGGCACGCCCATAATCGGTATTGCCCTTTCCCCAAGTGAATAAAGCGTCTTCAATGGCGGCATCCGTGGATTTTGTCTGAAACACTTCAGTGACCTCGCCAAGCACACTTGAAAAGGCAAATGCTCTCACCTTCGGAAGCACTTGGACTAACTCGAACAACAGCAATAGCAAGAACCTTGCGACTCTAGCGACTGATTGACTCACGTCACACAAGACATAGACAGTCCCTACTTCCTTTTTCTGCTTACGCCAGCTCAAGTCAAAGATGGCACCGTCGAACGCCATGTTTTTACGCATAGTTTTCTTAATGTCCAAAACACCTACATGATTGGTTCTTCTTTGCCGCTTACGTTCTTTTACTAATCGCTCTCCGAGCTTTTCGACCACCTTTCTCACATCGGTTAGATAGTCATTCGGTATTGAGGCCAAATTCCCCTTTAATGTAGCCTGTAGAAACGATTTCTTACCCGTGGGATCTACATGTAGCTTGTATTGATTTTCTATGTAGGAATTGATTTCATTCCTGATGTATTGGCGCAAGTATTGGTGGAACGGTGTAACTTCCGCTTGCTCGAGCGAGTCGTCTAACCGTTGCAATTCCAATAGCTCTTTGATCTGTAACGCGTAGGTCGATTTTTCGCGTAATGAGGAAATATCAGAAACACGAATCTGCTGCGCGGCCTCCTGGACCATCTTGCTTAGCAGTGTGCGGTTTCCTTGAATCGCAGCATCAATCGCCGCATGCAGTCTCGGCGGCAACCCCTCATCGAAAGCCTGCATAATCGAATCCCGGTCCAGCTGGCCGTACATACTCCTTTTCAA
>MPMU01000068.1 GCA_002238665.1 Gammaproteobacteria bacterium bin55 | reverse complement strand
TGGATCGTCTGCACCTAAATGTTGACCTGAAAGTGTCGATCCTGCAATGGAAAAACCAAATCCAACAACCATTGCAACCATGAAAATGCTTCCGCCCAAACTGTATGCGGCGACCGCAATATCTCCATAGTTTTGTCCCAAGAGCATGAGAAAGGCGAAGTATCCAGCCTGAAAGATCAGCATCTCGATGCCGGCTGGAAATCCGATGTCAATCAGACGACGAATACGCGCCCAACTGAACCAATTCCTAGGAGTGTACTTGATTACGAATTTCTGTCGGAACCACAGAATGAGTCCAAGGATGCTGACGAGTAGCCCAGAAACTCCTCCGGCGATGGCCGCTCCTTTGACTTCTAGCGCTGGAAAGCCAAGATTTCCTGGCACCAATACATACAGCAACGGAATGTTTATGACGTTCATGCCTAGAGATAACCAAAGCGGAGTCCAGGCATCTCCCGCCGCTCTCAAGGATGCACTGAGAATGAACGAAAGGGCAAAGCCGAGGTTGAAAACGGCCATCCAGCGAATGTTGTCTCCTGCCCATTGTTGCGCCACTTCACCCAAGCCGAAAATACCGGCAAGTTCATACGAAAAGATGATCGTTGGGATCCCGCAAGCTACGCCAATAAAGCCAGCGATGTATAGACTGGCGACGGTAACCCGACATGCTTCGAGACGATCGTTTGCACCCCATGCACGAGCGACCAGCGCAGTAGTACCGGCGCTTACCGCCATTAGTAGCGCTTGTATTGCAAAGAAAACCCTTTGACCAATGCCTACCGCTGCGATCGCCTCAGAGCCTAATTCACCTACAAAATAGGTTTGGACCATGACGATAAGCGAATAGGTAAGATTCGCGAGAATCGAAGGTACAGCGAGATTGAACAGACTCGGCCGTTCGTTTTTCTGATCTACGCCTGCTACCATCTATTTATTCAACTTTTCAATCTCAACTCTGAGACTACACTAGGGTCATTCGTTCCATGAGCACATACCAAGACATTGAAGTCACTACCGATCAACACGTCGCAACCATTGAAATTCAGCGACCTCCGCACAACTTTTTCGACGTGCTTTTGATAAACCAGATTGCAGATGCGTTAAAGGTCATTGATGAGGACAGGAATATGCGCGCTGTCGTCCTTGCTTCCCAAGGAAAGTCATTTTGCGCTGGCGCGAACTTTGGTAGCAGTGACGATCAACCAGCAGATGCTGATTTCACAGAAAAAGGATTTCAAACTCGAACCGGGTCTCTCTACGAAGAAGGTGTGCGATTATTTCGAGCAAAGAAACCCATGATAGCCGCCATCCAAGGTGCTGCGATCGGAGGAGGTCTCGGTTTAGCTTTAGTTGCAGATTTTAGAGTAGCTGCACCAGAAGCTCGATTTGCTGCGAATTTTGTGAAACTTGGAATTCACCCTGGTTTTGGGCTGTCGGTTACGCTTCCGGCCATAATTGGGCAACAAGCTGCCAACTTAATGTTCATGACAGGTCGTCGTGTAAAAGGTGATGAAGCATTTTCAATGGGATTGGTAGATGAACTGGTCGACGTAGGCTCGGTAAGAGCACGAGCGCAAGCACTAGCGGCTGAAATCGCGGAAAACGCGCCACTGGCAGTTCTCTCTGTACGAGCCACGGCTCGACAGGGTTTAGCAGACCGAATTAAGATAGCAACCGATCACGAGTTAGCCGAACAGCAGCGATTGCGGTCTACTGAGGACTCAAAGGAAGGCATCAAGGCAGTGGCGGAACGACGACGTGGCAATTTCATAGGCGCGTAGATTTCAGATTTAGAGTCTTTGACTCTTATTGCAAGTAACTAACAACATACTGGAGATTGGGATTGGATTTAGGTAAGTTAGGTGTTTGGTATTTCACTGACGGTATGTCTGCGGCTGAGTCAGCGGAAGCGGTTCAACGTATTGAGGAACTTGGGTTCGCAGCACTTTGGATACCGGAGACCGTCGGTCGACATCCTTTTGTGCACGCAGCTTGGCTATTAGCCAATACCACAAAGCTGGTAATTGCAACTGGAATAGCAAATATCTATCACCGGGAATCAGGAGTGACGTTAGCCGCGCAAAATACGTTGGCTGAACAGTCCAATAACCGTTTTCTGCTAGGTTTAGGTGTTTCTCATAAGCCACTTGTAGAAGGATTACGAGGATTGACGTATGGTCCACCGGTTGCAACGATGCGACAATATTTGGAACAGATGGCTACCTCACCTTATATGGCGCACCGTCCCTCAGCTCAACCACAAACGGTCATTGCGGCACTGGGTCCAAAAATGTTGGAGTTAGCACGGGAAAAAGCCGCTGGTGCTCATCCATATTTCTCTTCGCCAAAGCACACTCGTATGGCGCGTGAAATTCTTGGTCCTGATCGTATGCTCTGTGTGGAACAGAAGGTTATTCTGTCTGAAGAAAAGGAGGCTGCATACGAAGTAGCGCGGGCCACTGCAAATACTTATCTGAGATTACCAAACTATCAAAATAACTGGTTACGGATGGGACTCTCACCGGAAGATTTTGAAAACGGAGCTTCAGATAAATTCATTGAAGAGACATTCGCTTGGGGGAGCGCAGCGAAAATCAAGGAAAGAATCGAGGAGCATTTTGAGGCAGGAGCTTCGCACGTATGTATTCAGCCGGTAAATCTAGGTGGAGCACAAGCCGGATTAGATTGGCCAACTCTCGAGCAGTTAGCCCCGTAGACACTGGCACTAAATTGGACAGAAAAACGATTACAAGGAGCGATTCAGAGTGAGTGAAATTGAAAGAATGAGAGTGATTGTTACAGGCGCTGCTGGCGCTCTGGGATCAAAGGTTGCTCAGGCGTTCCTTTCGCAAGGCGCGATAGTAACTGGTATCGACGTAATTACTTTTGATGCTGAATTTGAAACGAAGCAAGCGGATCTCATAAGTAAGGAGGACACTGATCGTGTTTTTTCCGAAATAGGTCAGGTAGATGTGTTGGCGAATATCGCTGGAGGATTTACGATGGGAGATTCTGTCGTGGATACTTCTGACACTACTTGGGATTTCATGCTCAATCTGAATAGTCGAACCGTACTGAATACCGTAAGAGCAGTAGTACCTGGTATGCGAGAGAAAGGGGCTGGAAAGATTATCAATATCGGTGCCCGAAATGGACAACGTGGTGTGGGACAAATGGGAGCTTATTCAGCTTCCAAGTCCATCGTCATACGATTGACGGAAAGTCTCGCCGATGAACTGAAAGCGGAAGGAATCAACGTTAATTGTGTTCTGCCCAGCATCATTGACACACCCACAAACCGGCGTGACATGCCCTCAAGTGACTTCAGTAAATGGGTAAAACCTGAAGCTTTGGCGAAGGTAGTGTTGTTTCTTGCGTCCAGTGCTGCGGACCCAATCCACGGTGCGAGCATCCCGGTGGAAGGATTGTCTTAGGTCAGAGGTCGTAAGATCCCCTGAAATACAGGAGCGGTTTTGCCTCTTCGTCATGTATTTTGTATGCATTGACGTTCGCCACAGCGATAGTGTGGTCGCCTGCATCGTGTTCGCTGTTGAAAGTACACTCAATGGTTGCGATTGCCTGATCGATGATCGGATTTTTATTGCAGGATTGTCTCCAGTCAACGACGGGTACCTCACCAGGAATTGCGAAGGCATCACTTAAGTCGCGCTGATTCTCGTTCAGAATGTTGATACTGAATTGAGCTAAAGCACGTACCTTTGGCCAGCTACTACTGGTTTTCTGAGGACAAAACAATACCATGGGTGGATTGATCGATAAGGAGACAAAGGATTGGGCTGCGAAACCGACAAGTTCACCTGCTTGATTGCCCGAGATAATCACAACACCTGTTGCGAATTGGCTCATCGCATTCTTGTAATCGACTTCGTTCATGGTGGAAACTCTAACTCTAACTGGAGGATTGAACCATAAATGTGCCAGTCGACTCGGCTATTACGGTTGGGTTATTGCGCGTGACGATCTTTCCTTCGATGACTGCTAGTCTTCCACGACGAGTTTGGAGTCTGCTTTCGAGATCTACTACCTCGCCGATACCTAAAGGATTTCTGAACCTGACATCCGCGCGAGCTGTCACGCAAACTTCCCCTTTCAAGAACAGTAAATTTGCCATTACGTCATCCAATAGACAAAACAGGATGCCACCGTGGGTTACTCCATCGTAGCCCATGAACTCAGGCACGGAAGTCCACTCCGCAGTGCAGGTATCATCACGTAAAGAGAATCTAATGTTGAGTCCTCTCTGGTTACCTGGACCGCATACAAAACACTTATTGGCTTCGGTATCTAAACGCATTGAAGGGTGTTCCTGGGAGGTTGGCAAGTTCCGCGAATTGGATTGTACTTGCTTTGTGTTTTTCGAGTTATCTCCAGAAATAACGAACTAACCGAGTTCTTAGGTACTATATGGACGTGTTGAGTCTTGACCAAATCCGTACGAAACTATCGGAATTTTCACCTGAATTGTTTGACGTTTCAAGCGAAACGAGACAGGCGGCGGTAGCAATCGTACTGCGAGAATCCAACCCAGGACTTGAAGTTCTCTTCATTAAAAGAGCGGAATTTGATGGTGATCCGTGGTCAGGACACATGAGTTTTCCTGGGGGACATCGAGACCATTCTGACGCGAGTTTGAGAGTGGCTGCTGAACGGGAGACTTTCGAGGAGATTGGTTTGTCTCTTGAGAGCGCCACATATTGTGGTGCACTTTCACATCAACGAACTTACGGTCGTGGCAACCGACCGGGTATGTTGGTGGCACCGTATGTTTTTACTATCGAAGACGACTTCGACGAAAAAATCAGTAGTGAGGTTGAAGCTGTCGTTTGGGGACCTTTAGAAGCAATGATGAATGGTGTTCTTCACTCGACTGAGGAGCGTCCTCTCAACACGGGTTTTTCCAAATTTAGTGGGTACACGCTAGGCAAGAACAGATTTGTCTGGGGCCTGACTTATCGAACACTACAGGAGTTGTTTGAAGTGATTGACCCTTCCTATGTTCAGCCCAATGAATCACTGACGTAGGGTCAGGAATCTATACTCACTTTAGCTCTGAGAGAGTCTGCTTTCTTTGCCAGGTGTTTGTGAATTCTCTCAGGATGGAAACTCAACTGAACTAATGCGATCCCTGTGTTAAAGATCTCACTGTAGTGTTGAATCTTGTCACGTTCAAGTTCAAATTTTGACATGCCTTCAAAAATAACCCTTTGTCCCATAGCCTCTGGGAGTTTAGAGGTATAAGAAAAGAGATAAGAGGCATACCCGACTTGATCTTGAATCACCGGATCAAGCATCTCCCAGGTGAAGGAGTGGGCATGTCCCCAGAAGTGATTTTGCAACATGTCCTGTATTGCGTTACGACCTATAAATTGGCCGTAGAAACCATCTTCGTAGCTTCCTTGTGGCGTGAAGAGAGAAGCTAAGGCTTCGCCGTTGCCATTTTGAACGGCTTCTGTAAATGAGTCAAGTAGCTCGCGGAATTTTCCTTGATCCATGATGATTGATCCTGAAGGTACTGAGAAGACAGTCCTCACATAAAGAACTCAGAAAATTCTGATTATGTGATTCACATTAGAATAGCAAATCGGCGTATCCTCTCGAGACATTTCGTTCCAAGTTTGCCGATTCAAGAAGGTTAGAAGGCTGGTGGCTGTTGTTTATCTGGACCCGACTTCGGCGATTTATTCGAAGTCAGTATCCCGCTCTCGCATTCAAGAATTATCGATATTTCTTTAATGCGTCCTTAGGTAGTGTTGGGGCAACTCAACTAACCCAAATGGGTCAGGGTTGGCTGATCTATGAATTGAGTAACTCAGCTCTCATGCTCGGAATTCTTGGATTCTGTATTGCCTTCCCCAATCTAGTGGTGAACTTACCCGGCGGGGTGTTCGCCGATCGACTCAACAAGAAGCATCTTCTCGCTATCACAAACGTTGTAAACGGTGCGGTTGTATTGGTACTGGCAGTACTGGTTTTGCTTGACCTAACTCAAGTCTGGCATGTTCTCCTTTCGGCTGCGGTTATATCTGCCGTCAATGGACTCGATTGGCCAGTAAGGGTTTCGATATATCCACATCTTCTGCCTCGAGATGGATACCTAAGTGCGATCGCGCTGAATTCCTTTCTCTGGCAGATTACGAGAATGGTTATCCCTGCGATTGGTGGCTACATATTGCAGTTCTTGGGTAATGGTTGGTTGTTCTTGTTCTGTGCCGCGGGATTCATCACCATGACTATCACCATGTGTCTTCTAAGGATTGAACACACGCCGGTAGTTTCTCAGAGTTCGCCTCTAGCTGATCTAATCGAAGGCGTGAAATTTGTTGCTGTGCAACCCTTGTTCCGCTACTTACTGCTCCTTACGTTCGTAGGGATGTTGTTCTGCAATTCTCACGTTCAGATCATGCCGATATTTGCTGAATTGGTGGGTGGGAGTGAAACAGCATTTGGGATGTTATTAGCGTCTGGAGGTCTTGGTGCAATCATTGGCGCAACGATAATCGGTAGTGCGAGACGTTTGGCCCAGGTTGGTGTGGTTTTAACTTCGACCGGTCTTTTGTCGATCATTCTCACATTTGGGTTTGCGGTCGCAGCACACTTAGGCTTTTTCATTCCCGCTCTGATTCTTCAATTTGCATGCGCGGCTTTTGCTACGATGTTCGTCATCAGCGTGCTTACGGTGCTTCAATTACGGGTGCCGAATCGGCTACGGGGACGAGTCATGGGTATTCAAACCATGGGATTTAGCTTGATCCCACTCGGTGGATTATTTATTGGTTACCTAGTTGAACTCTCCACCGTGATTATTGCGATGGCTATAGGCTGTGGAATCTATGCCTTGGTGCTTCTTGCTGTGATGTATAGGCGTCGGGATATTCGAAGCTTGAACTCAAGCCAATTATCAGAGGCGCAGATCTAAATCTGCGTTTGGTATACCGAGTTGGAAATGCCTAGTCTGCGACTACCAGTGGTTCAATGTTGCAACTGACACCGGTACCACCTATACCGCAATATCCATTCGGTACTTTGGCGAGGTATTGTTGGTGATAGTGTTCCGCATAATAGAACTCAGGCACTGCCATTATTTCGGTAGTAATCGAGCCAAACCCCGCTTCATGTAATTTAGTTTGATAATTCAACATTGAAGTCGACGCTAGTTCGTGCTGACGATCGTCATACACGTAGATCGCGGAACGGTATTGAGTTCCTAAATCGTTGCCCTGTCGCATTCCTTGTGTGGGATCATGATTTTCCCAAAACGTTTTTAAAAGATCTGAATAGGTAATTGATTGTTCATTAAATATGACCAAAACAACCTCGTTGTGTCCAGTTTGTCCCGAGCACACTTCCTCGTAGGTAGGATTGGGCGTGAAACCACCTGCATATCCCACGGCAGTGGTGAATACGTCGAGTTCCCAGAATTTACGTTCTGCACCCCAGAAGCACCCCATGCCGACCATCATTTTGCTCATCCCCGCGGGAAAAGGCTCCTCTAATGGTCGCCCATTCACGTAGTGATAAGGCGGTACAGGCATACGCGCAGACCTGCCCGGTAAGGCGCTATGCGGTTCCGGCATACGGAGTTTCTTGCCCCAGATCATTTCAAAACAATCCTCAAAATGTGAGTATGAATGATAGCGTAATGCTACGGTCGACTAGATCGAAGGATGCCGCGAAATGAGTTTCCGCTTAGCTGTATTACTGGTAATAGCGCTAGTTCTGCTTCCATCATGCCAGCTCTTACCTATTGACCCTGCAGAGGAAAAGGAGTCAATCACAGGTATTAGCCTAGCGGAGATCCGGGCGCAGGAGGAATCCTTCTTGAGTCAGCTGGATTCCTTGGTCAAACTACAGGAAATGCGTTCCTACGAACGAGTGGTAACGCGTATCTTGGGCTCAGAACCATTGCGACTCGGACCTTTGGGAACGGCAATCACAGATCGTTACAAGGCAAGCCTGACTGGACAATTGGCACTTGCCAAGTTTTACTCGTTTTTGGGACAAGATGGGGAGATCAGTCACCAGTCATGGGTCGATCAGATCAAGCGGCATATGGCATTTGATCGGGACGGAACACGAGAAAGTCCTTATAGAGCCATGAACATCCAAGATGCCATGTCTTATCTGATTACGGAAGACTTGGTACCGATAGGTTACGTATACGGTAGAAGCCAGGAGCATCCACTTTTGGTCGAAATCATTACACAAGATCAACAAGGTCTACAGCAAAGAACCATCTTCGAAATTCTGTCAAGCCGATTATTGGCCATGGGCTTCTGTGCAGAACAAGGCTCTGGATGTTTCGCTAATATGCTGAGCCATTTGGCAGGTGACATGGATTCAGGTGCGGCAACGTCACTTGCACTCATCCAGGCTGAACGGATAAATCGGCGGCAAGCGCGTGAAGCCGATGAAGACCAACAGCAGAGAGAAGCACTGGACCGAGCGCTGAACACCTTGAGATCGCACCTGAATCCCAGTAACGTCCTTACGAATCACACCTTTGCGACGTTGTTGACCTGGCGAGCGGAACGGACTGATAACGAAACATATCGGGCACGACTGTTAAACGAGGCTCGCGCCAAGTATCGAGTTGCCATCTCCGGGGGATCTGTCGACTCTATGCTGGCTCTCGGAAATCTCTATTTAGGTGGGTCGTACGGAGAAGCTGAGCGCGAGAAATCTATTGAGTTATTAGATCAAGCCGTTGGCCTCGGGAATGCAGATGCAGCGACTACGCTAGGTTGGGTATTAGCAAACGGTGTGGGAAACATTGAAAAAGATCCTGTACGAGGTCTTAGTTACCTTAAGAAAGGTAAAGAAATAGGCACGGAATCCCATGGCCTCGACTATATACGCTACCTCATAAGTCCTGATAGTGCTCAAGCAGTCTCGAAGCAGGACTTTGAATGGCTTAGGAACCTAGCACGTGAAGACGATCCAAATGCGATGTTGATACTGGCACACATTTATGCCAAGGGTTTCTACCAGAAGCCAAATTACAGTCAAGCGTCGCGTTGGTTCAAGAAAATCCCGGGTATTAATCCATACGATGCAGAGGTAGTCAATCAAGTAGCTTGGATTTTGGCAACTACTGAAGTAGAGAGGCTAAGGGACGCAGAAGAAGCCATAGAAATCATGAATACCATGATGCTTGGTAATCAAAGTGCTCGGCAAGAACCTATGTATCTAGATACATGGGCGGCAGCGTATGCTGCGATAGGTCGCTGGCGCGAGGCGATCTCTCTCCAGATTGAGGCGGTAACTCGTGCAGAGCACAACTCACGTTATACCGAGTCGCCCGAGCTTCAAGAAATGAGAGAGCATCTAGAAGCATTTCGTCAAAACAAAGCACTATTCGAGGAAGTGCCCTAAATATTGGATCCATGAATTCACTTTTACTCGACGATTATCGTGGTGTACTTCTAGGTCAATATTTCGTTCTTGACGTGCGGGCAGAAGGGGAGTTTGAAACCGGCTCAGTTCCAAATTCGGTCAATCTTCCCATTCTGAATAACGATGAGAGAGCGGCTGTAGGTATCACCTACAAACAACAAGGTCCAGACGCAGCTTACGACAAAGGCATGCAATTGGTAAGCGGATCACTGAAGTCAAAACGAGTGCAATCTTGGCGAGACGTAATACACCAAAACACCAAGGTTGTGATTTGTTGCTGGCGAGGAGGCAAACGTTCCGAGATTGCGCAGGAATGGCTCGCAGAGAGTGGAATTCATGCCCCACGATTGGCAGGGGGCTCAAAGGCTCTACGCCAATATTGTCTTAGTGTTCTGGAAAAGCTGGATCATCGAAATTTTGTGGTGGTAGCGGGCCAGACAGGCACAGGAAAGACCCTATTTCTCCAGCAATATAAGGAGGCAGTCGACTTAGAGGGTTTAGCTCAACACAGAGGATCGGCTTTTGGGCGAACGGGGATTGAGCAACCTTCCCCAATTTCATTTGAGGCGCGAGTTGCTTCTGAGATACTGCGTACTGAACAGCATTCCTTCACGTTATTAGAAGATGAAAGTCGTAACATCGGAAGACTTGCCGTACCTCCAGCGTTGCACGCACAGATGCAGATAGCGCCTCTGATAGTGTTAATGAAGTCCTTGGAGGAACGAGTATCTTTGACTTATCACACCTATGTCAAATCTCAAAACGGCCCGGAACTCTTGGACTCGCTGTCAAAAATTCGACGCAGACTGGGAGAAGAACGATATCAAGAGGTCTGGAGGACTATGACAGATGCGATTGCATCCGACAACAAGACTTTGCATTGCTCGTGGATTGAAAAGCTACTTTCGTATTACTACGATCCGCAATATGACTATCAACTGTCAAAGAAGCACGAGAGAATCCGCGTCCGCGGAGACGAAGCAACTCTAAAACAGTACCTAGAAGATCAATATTGCCTTAATCCGAAATGAGAATCGGATAGAACCTCGTCCGACAAAAGCAATGGTTTGGTCAATCACGGTCTAACTTACAACATATCCAAAGATCGATAAGAGACGATCGTGTCGCGAACGGAGTCGACTGGGTCGTAAGGTTTCAGCCCAATTTCCTGTTTCGCTAACAAGCAGTAACATCTAGGTGAGTCGTTTGTCGGTTGAGCAGGTTTATCACCGTCCATTTCTTCACCACCGATTTCGGGAATCTCAGGAAAGAGCTTCTGCATAAGACTCTGAAGCTCGTGCGTAAACAACTCACCGCTTCGGTCGCCAGCTGCGAGGATATATCTCGAACCGTTTCCTGCTATTGAACTTTCCAGGCATAGTCGGTGTGCTTTCCCAACATCTCGTACATCGGAAATATTCCACAACATTCTTCCTCCTCGAGATTTTTTGTAGGGTTTGCCCATAGCCATGAATTTCATACAGTTCTGCCAACTCCAACCTTGGTCATGATTTTCACACATGACCGGTCCGATGACAAATGCAGGAAGAATCGCCATGGCATCGAAGGTGCCGATTTCGTCCGCGGTCTGGTATAGCATTTTTTCAGCACGTGCTTTTGCCTTTGCATAGGCGATATCTCTGTTTTTTGGAATCTGGTCTTCTGACCAACGACCTCTATACGCCTCGATATTGTCACCACACCAGTCTTTCTCGGTAAACACATAACCAGGTGGACGAGGGTGTGCGACCGCAGCTAATGAACTTGTGAAGACGAATTTTCTCAAATTAGAGGATTTCACGGCCGAATCAATGACTTGCTTAACTTCGGTGAAGCAACCGTCATACACCTCTTGTGGGGTTTCACGGTTATAGCCGACTGTGGCTCCAGCGTGGATAACGGCAGCGCAATCTTGAAATGCATCGTCGTAGCTACCGGCCGCAAATAAATCGCCTTGATAGAGTTTCACACTACCCCGCAGGCCCTGTTCGTTCATCGCACTGAGGTGTGCAGTTTTTCGCTCGGAACCTATATCTCTGACACAAGCTCGAGTTTCATATCCTTGACTTACTAGGTCATGTACGATCCATGAACCGATATAACCACTGGCACCCGTTACTGCGATCGGACCATCTACAGGGGAAATGGGTTTAGCTAATTGCGCGGTATTCGACATCAAAATCCTCTTTTAAGTAGCGATGTATGGGGCTACACGACATCGTAAAGCCAGCCTCAGATTGAAGTCCGCCGATATTAGTCAGAGAGCGATTTCGCTTGTTGATTCCAGTGCAACCAATCACACTCCACAAACAAACTTCAAAATTCCTCCTCTGAGGTTCAGACTAGGCTGGCTGTGTCGCACCTTCCAAATTGAAAGTGTTGGGGGTCATTGTATACGGGTTTAGGGGTATCTTCTCTTGTGATGACTAGCCACTTGCTCGACGCGTACGTATGGGAGGGTTTACTGACATTTAGATTAACTGATAAAATCAGCATCCTTAAAACTTCAATTCAGGTACTGATGGAACACAAAAAAGTCAAGGGTCGGACTCTAACCAGAGAAGAAAAACTGTCGTTATATCGAGACGGTTACGTAGTCGTGAAGAAAGCCGTATCAGACGAGTTAGTCGATGCAGCGAGGTACCGGATCAACAACGCCGAGAAGGGTACTTATCCTGGTGCACACGAAGATCTAACCAATCTGGTAAATGCTTCCGACGTAACACCTGTTCTTCATGAAGCAATGGGCTATTTTGACCCACCGATAGCCTGTCAGGTAGGAGTGTTACGCCCGCGCAAACCGGGTGAGTACTTTAACAATGTTGGCTACAAAGACAAGGGTATGCCGTATTTTGGCGCAGAGTCGCACATGGATGGATTGTGCACCATTGGCGTACCGCAGGAAGTGGTTGAAGGTACACCAGAGGAGATCTACTACCGATATATCAGCTCGGGACCTAAAGGTGATATCGGAAGAAGCGCTGACGTAATGGGGCATAACTCAGTGCCGTTATTTGAAGATCCGGCAATGACATTAGGTATGGGTAGCTTTACAACCTTTGCTTTTGTTTGTTTGAACGATCAGACTAGAGAAGGTTGTGGTCAAACCGCTTTGTTACGTGGAGCACATCACGAGACAGAGAAATTCTTCCGCTGGCAATATGAAGTCAATGGTCACATTGGACCCGAAGGTCCCGGATGGCCACGTCTAGATTACGACTGTGAGAATCATTGCGGCCTTGTCTATTTACCTCAAATGGTGCGCGATAAGTTCATCGATGACACGTCGGATTCCAGTCCTGACGGGATGAAGTGGCCTCGACCTACTCAAATCTTAATGGAGCCTGGTGATGCCTGTCTCACGCTTTTCAATATGCCTCACTCAGCTACAAGAAATGAATTTGGCACAGAAAATCGAACCAACATTATCTTCCGCATACGAAACAAGAAACGTCAACCCAACCACATGGTCAGCGGTGTATCAGATCACCCCGATCGTGGGCAGCGCGGCGAATGGCTAGAGTACGAGGAAGGAAATGATCCTTGGCTCAGATCTAAATTCGCACTCTGCAATATGTGGGATGAGTGGGAAGGTATGCAAGACATCGTGACGGAGATGGAAGGCCAAGAACGCGTGCCGTACGAGGTGTAGTACTGCCTTTTCCTACGAGTTAACGACGTTCAAGAGCTTCTCAATATTTGGTTGGGAGGTGTCTTCTGATGGTTCAGTTAGGTTCTTGCGGTACATAACCAGATCCTGTTGGATGGCGTCCCAGTTCTTTTGTCGTATTCTCCCGTATCCTATGACGCGCTCATAGGCACCTAGGAGACGTAGACAGTTTTCCATAACCGCAACATTGTCGTCAGATTTGTCGCGTTCATTCAACACAGACAGTACACACGTTAGGTCATCCTCAAAGCTATCTATAACGATCTGATCAAGTTTGCGCTCACTTGCGTACTGGAACGGATTGAAAGCGGTATCCCGGAGTCCTTTGCATCGGGAAAGAACTTGCAGGATAGGTCTGAACCAACCTCCGATCAGGACTTTATCCTTGCCTGTTAGCTTGGTTAGCCAAGGTGAGCCGAACGAGTAAGTGATTCGATAACCCGAGGACATGTGATGTTGAATATTCTTTTGAAAATTTTCATGTAAGAGTAGCCGGGCGACCTCAAATTCATCCTTTCGGTACAGCACTTTGAAATAGGCTTTCGCAACGATTTCAGAGATTTGCCTACATTCACCAAATATCCTTGTTTCCGTGTCCTTAACGGACGCGACTTTGTGCAGGAACTGCTCTCGTAGTTTTCGACCTGAGTACTGGGACAGAATGTCTGCGAAGTAGGGTGCCTGATCTCCTACCTTACTCGGTTCAACCGGGAAGATCTGAGGTGCACCAGTTTGTTCTTGTGAGAGTTGTATTTTCTCTTCGGCAAAGGATCGTCCAGCTTCAAATACTTGCTTGTTAATTTCAACAGCTGTATGGTTAAGTTCTATGGCACGGAGAATCGAATCTTTTTGGAGTGGAATCCACCCGAGTTGCCATGCGTAGCCAAGCATCAGCATGTTTGTCGCAGTGGATGATCCAGTAACCCACTCCGCTACTTGATTGGCATCAAAGGTTTTTAGATATAGAGTAGTTGACTCTAAGAGCTTGGCCACCGTTGAAGACTGAAACTCTCGTTCGCGGTCAAGTACGAACTTCATGGACGGTTGTACGTGCATATTCAGAAGTGCTTTCGTACGCTGGGTCGACGCTAGCCTCAGAGATTCCTGAGATGTGGCGGTCACTGGGTCTGTACCTATCAATAAATCGACATTCCCTTCAGGTATGTATGTGTGATGCAGCATGGAAGGATGGATACGGATATGTGCCATAACAGCACCACCTTTTTGTGCTAACCCACTTTGGTCTAGGCTATTCGCCTTCTTACCATCAATCCACGCGGCACAACTCAGGATTCGACTGAGAGTAATGATGCCGGTACCACCTACACCCGCGATGATTATGTTGGCCGACTCTGGTACTTCAACCTCGTCCGACGCATATTCAAATGAAGTGGTTACCTGCCTAGCTTTCTTGGTGCCTTGTACTTCTACCAAAGCTGGACAATGACCGTCTAGGCACGACATATCTTGGTTGCACAAAGTCTGGTTGATTTCTCGTTTTGTACCAAGTGGAGTCTCAAGCGGAGCAATGGCACTACAGAGTGATACGTTGGTGCAATCGCCGCATCCCTCGCATACGGCTTCGTTAATAAACACATGCTTTTTACTTTGTGGGACGAGCTTTCGTGTACGTCGTCGCCTTAGTTCGTTAGAACAGGTTTGGTCGTAAATCAGTACGGTAACACCGGGTATCTCTCGTAAGTCTTTCTGGACGGCATCAAGCTCGCTCCGGTCTTTGACTTTAATCGGTACACCCTTGTACTTCTCTGGCTCGTTGGACAGCACGACCACTTCCCGAACGCCTTCAGCTTTCACCTGAGCCACGACATTCTCGACCGTGATTGATCCGTCCACGGTCTGTCCACCCGTCATAGCCACGACATCGTTGAACAGAATCTTGTAGGTGACATTTACGTTGGCAGTGACCGCGGCTCGTATTGCCATCAATCCTGAGTGTTGGTAGGTACCGTCTCCCAGGTTTACAAAGACGTGGTTTGTTTCGGAAAATGGAAACTGCCCGATCCAATTCGCCCCTTCACCTCCCATTTGGGTAAAGGTGTAGGTATTGCGATCCATCCACTGCACCATGTAATGACAGCCAATGCCAGCCAGTGCCAAGCTACCCTCCGGAATCTGAGTGGAACGCGCATGCGGGCAGCCAGAACAGAATAGGGGCTTCCTATCGGCCGTTGCATCTTGGACTTTCTTGTTTAGGTACTTCTCCTCAATACGTTGTAAGTAATCGGTCTGAGGAATGTCAATGTCGTTCTTTACAAAAACTCTTGCAAGCGCAATTGCAATGTCTTTGCTTTTTAGATCGAGGTTTGTAGAGAGAAGAGGTTGGTCGTTTTCATCGCTTTTGCCGGCGATTGGGCAATTGCTACGACGGTATAAAAATGACTTGAGTTGAGTCTCAATGAAGCTTTCGCCGTGTTCTACTACAAATATGTAACTAGCATCTAGAGCTAATCGCTCAAGATAAGCTCTATCCACTGGCCATGTGATCCCAAGCTTGATGACTTGGATGCCTTTTTCTTGAAGCGCTTGTTCGGTACGAAACCCAATCACGTAAAGGGTTTGGCGTAAATTCGTGTAGTTCATACCACTCGATACGATGGTCAATTTGGGGTTCTGCTGTGCACCGTAAATTCGAGTGAGAGGATTGCTCGCTTGGAATTGATCGACAAGGCGTTGTTTTTCTGCAAGCCGTTGTTCTTTGGCAACAGGGGTGTCGTCGAGTCGGATATGTGGATTAAAGGTATGAGGAGGAGCATGGAACTTTGGATTTGTGTTGAGCTGGATTGTTGTGGCAGCATCCAGTAACGCGGACTGAGTGAGCATACCAACCCATAATCCGCTATATCGCGAAAGTGCCCAGCCATATAGACCGAACTCAAGCAAATCCTCAATATTTGCGGGGTCGAGTACTGGCATTCGTAGATCGCGTAATAACCCGCCACTGAAGCTCGGCAGAGTCGAAGATTGGCACGACGGATCATCGCCAACCATTGCAAGTACGCCGCCGAAACGGTGGGTGCCAGCTAAGTTGGCATGTCGAATTGCGTCGGCAGACCGGTCCAGTCCAGGTGCTTTTCCATACCACATGGCATAGATACCGTCATACTTTGCATTAGGAAATAGGTTTACCTGCTGAGTACCACAGATGGCTGTTGCGGCCAGGTCTTCATTTACACCAGGTTGGAAGACTACTCCTGCTTCTTCGAGCTCGGTGCTCACCTGGCCTAGCTCTAGATCAAGGCCTCCTAACGGAGATCCTCGATAACCAGAGATGTAACCCGCAGTCTTATTTCCAGCTTGGCGATCTAGTCTCTGCTGATCAAGTGGTAAACGAGCTACAGCACCTAGGCCATTGAGCCAAATGTCCCCATCTAACTGCGTGTATCTGTCATGAAGTTCAAAATTTGAGAAGCTACGCATAGGTGGTTTTTGAGACTCTGTTCCTTAAATTTCGTCCTACATTAAGTTTATTGCAGATGAATTAGGAAGATATTGCTATTTATGCGTATCATTTAGGTCTAGTAGACTAATTTAATCTTTGCATTTACATTTCTAGGAAAAAAGTCAACAATGAAGTTTGACGCTATTGACGGAAAAATTTTGAACATTCTGCAGACCAAAGCAGATGTATCCATGCATGAGTTGGGAGAAGCTGTAGAGCTTTCGCACACTCCATGTTGGCGACGTGTGAAAAAGCTTGAGGAACAAGGTTTCATTAAGCAGCGGGTGACACTGCTTGATCCTGTTACTTTGGATCTATCGGTGAACGTCATTGTCAATGTGACCCTGCGACATCACCAAGAAAAAGCGCTGGAGCGGTTTGAGCGAGAGGTCATGAAGATTGAGGAGGTAGTGGAATGCTATTCAGTCTCCGGCGAAACAGATTTCCTGCTCAGAGTGGTAGTCCGCAATGTCCAAGAATATGAGAAGCTCCTGCGAGAAAAACTCATTCATTTACCTGAGGTTGGTAATCTAAGCTCAACATTCGCGTTAAGGCAAGTTAAATATACAACCGCGTTACCCATAAGCTCGGTCGAGTTGAATTCGGATTCGGTTCGAAGTCAGAAAAATGAAGACCTCGAACATGCTGGAATGGTTGCTGACAACATGTAGTAGGACCTGTCTACATTCGGAAGACCCCAAACCGACTATCGGTAGTTTGTAGCGGTTGGGTTACGACCGAGAGAGCAATACCTAAGGTCGTTCTAGTATCCACTGGATCGATCACGCCATCGTCCCAGAGTCGAGCAGTGGCGAAATAGGGGTGCCCTTCTATTTCATACTGCTGGCGAATATCTGCCATAAATGCCCGCTCAGCCTGTTCATCAACCGTTTGCCCTCGGCTTACAGCAGCATCCCTCTGAACCGTGGCTAAGACGTGTGCGGCTTGCTCGCCACCCATCACTGATATTCGAGCGTTTGGCCAACTCCAAAGCAATCGCGCGCCATAGGCGCGTCCACACATTGCATAGTTACCTGCGCCGAACGACCCTCCAATCACCACCGTTAGCTTCGGAACTTTTGCACACGCAACCGCAGTCACCATCTTCGCACCATCTTTAGCGATCCCCTCGTTTTCGTACTTCTGTCCGACCATAAATCCGCTGATGTTCTGCAGGAACAACAGCGGTATGCCACGTCTATCAGCAAGCTGAATGAAGTGCGCAGCTTTGAGAGCAGATTCAGAAAACAAAATCCCGTTATTCGCAAGGATGGCGACTGGAAATCCGTGGATATGCGCAAACCCGCAAATCAAGGTTTCTCCAAAGCGTGGTTTGAAATCACTGAACTCTGAACCATCAACTAGTCGGGCAATCAGTTCCTTTACGTCGTAACCAATTCTCGTATCAGCGGAAACGATACCATACAGCTCTTCTGCTGGATAGAGCGGATCTTTGTTCTCTTGCATCGCAGTAGGTACTCTCTGAAGCGCACAGTCAGCAACAATCTGGCGCGCAATCAACAGGGCATGGTCATCATTGTTTGCTAGGTAATCCGCCACTCCGGAAATTCGAGTGTGTACATCGCCTCCGCCTAGGGATTCAGGGTCGACTTCCTCTCCAGTTGCCGCTTTTACTAGCGGTGGACCACCCAGGAAAATCGTGCCTTGTTCTTTGACAATAATGGCTTGGTCGCACATTGCAGGTACATACGCGCCTCCAGCCGTACAAGATCCCATAACGACGGCAATCTGAGGTACACCCGCCGCAGACATATTCGCTTGGTTATAGAAAATCCTGCCAAAATGGTGTTTATCGGGAAATACTTCTGACTGAAGAGGTAAGAACGCCCCGCCAGAATCGACGAGGTAGATGCATGGGAGTTGGTTCTCTAATGCAATCTCTTGAGCGCGAAGGTGCTTTTTAACCGTGAGCGGATAGTAAGTGCCGCCTTTAACGGTCGCATCGTTGGCGACGATGACTGTAGGTTGTCCGTGGATGGTCCCTATTCCTGCAATCAAGCTAGCCGCAGGTACGTCATCGTCATAGACCTCATGTGCCGCGAGCATCGAAAATTCAAGAAAAATGGAGTCAGGATCCAGTAGCTGCTTAACCCTGTCTCGAGGGAGTAGCTTTCCGCGGCTGACATGTCGGTCTCGCGAACGTTGATTACCACCTAGCGCTACTTTGTTTTGAAGTTCTGCAAGTGCTTCTGCAAGTGCCTTGTGATGTGAG
>MPMU01000067.1 GCA_002238665.1 Gammaproteobacteria bacterium bin55 | reverse complement strand
CTCTCCCAGTAGAAAATCGCAACGAGTCCAACAATCTGCAGGATGATAAACGGCCAGACACCCTTGTAAATCGTGATCGCCTGTAACCCAGGTGGTGCTGCACCTTTCAAGTAAAAAATCGCAAAACCCACCGGAGGTGTCAGGAAGCTAGTTTGCAGACAGACGGCGAATAGCACTGTAAACCAGATAGGATCAAATCCCAACGCAACAACCACTGGAGCGACAAGCGGCAGGACAATGAGCGTTAACTCAATCCAATCAAGGAAGAACCCAAGTAGAAACACAAAGAACAAGATTGTGGCTATGACACCTATAGGTCCAAACGGAAGTCCAAGCAACGCCTTCTCGATTAGTTCATCGCCACCTAATCCTCTCAACACCAACGAGAATGCAGTAGCACCGATCAAGACCGCAAAAATAAAGCCCGTTGTTTTTGTTGTTTCATTAAGAACATCTTTGAAGACAGACCTGGTTAGTTTTCGTTTCCACAGCGCGAGACATAGCGCACCAAAAGCCCCTACTCCCGCAGCCTCTGTGGGTGTCGCGATACCAAAGAAGATACTTCCCAATACCATAAGAATGAGTATCGCAGGAGGAAGAATGGCTAGCGCAAGATCCCCAAGAGCACGAAGATCGAATTTCTCCACATTCTGTAAGCGAGGTGCGCTCTGTGGTTTTACGATGCCATAGCCGAGGATATATAGCACATACAGCGCACCTAGCAGTATCCCAGGGAAGACCGCACCCAAGAATAAATCTCCAACTGGCATTGCCATTCGGTCTGCCATGAGAACCAGCATGATACTGGGCGGGATGAGAATACCTAGCGTACCAACAGCACAGACTGTACCAGAGGCTAACCTTTCGCTATATCCCTGACTCAACATCACTGGTAAACCAAGAAGTGCAAGAAGCACTACAGATGCACCAATGATCCCAGTGGTGGCAGCGAGCAACACGCCGATGAGCGTTACAGATATCGCTAAACCACCATTGACTCGTCCAAATAGTCGAGCAAGACTTGTCATGAGCTCATTGGCGATTCCCGATCGGTCCAGTAACAGACCCATGAATATGAACATGGGCAATGCAACCATGACCCAGTTTTCCATGACATTCCAGATGCGCTCAACCGTCAGCGAGGTATATGACCAATCCACACCGATCGCTATTGAAAAGTCAACTTCAAAAATGATGGCGATTGCAGAAAATAGAATCGCCAACCCAGCAAGAATCCAGGCCACGGGGAAGCCTGAGAATACCAGTAGTATGAAGGCGACGAACATCGCCAACGCAAGGATTTCGTTAACAGGCACGGCGGCTCAGCTACGCTGGCGTGTAGTATCTACCCAGTGGATAGAGGTGCCTCCACCGTATCGCACTGAATGTAGAAATCGCAGATATAGACTCAAACAAACATTCACTTCAGGCGACTTTATAACGAGATAGAGAGGTGTGAGATCTTTGAACGACGCTTCTTCTAATCGCGTGTAAGTACTTCCAACAAGTGACCATCGATATCGCGCCAATAGAAACCTCTACCTCCATGGCGAGTATTGATTTCGCCGTTGTCTGCAGAAAAAGGTCCAGAGCCGTAGGTAATCCCTCGATCCTTGATACGACGAAATATCCCTTCGAATTCCTCGTCCGAGACCTTGAATGCGTAGTGGTGTTTACCAAAGTCGATGGCATTATCGAAATCCATAGTGAGTGAATCGTTCACAACAACTGGCGCGAAGTGTCCGGCCTCACCGTCGTAACTCAAACCCATGATGTCAGCGAAAAATTGTGCAGCCGCTACTTTGTCAGTCGAGGGCACAATTGTGTGATTTAACTCCATTTCTTTCTCCTAAAACGAGACCCTGATTAAGCCGAGTCGATCTTTTGAAAGCGTTCATATAAGTACGCAACTAGACGAGTGCACCTAGATACCACCGCCAATCCAACCAGTGCAAATCCAACCAACATAACCGATTTAATAAGCCACCTAAAAGGTAGCCCGCCAGGTGACGCGGAAACCTCACCCGTCTCATAGCTGTACAACACGAAGGGTACTCCGTAGATCAATATCAAGGCAACAAAAGGCAGTACAAACAAGATATAGCCATACAGATCAATCAATACCTTGGTTTCCGGTTTGAATTTCTCATGTAGCACATCGACTCGAATGTGTGAATCGGTCACCACACAGTAAGCCATAGCCAGCATGAATCCAGTCGAATAAAGGTGCCATTGAACTTCCTCAAATTCGATTCTCCCCTCACTCAGAATGTATCTAGCGAATACATTCAACACGATAATCGCCATGAGAAGGACCCAGATAACAGAAACACCTAGTCCAACCTTCGCCAAGAAAGGTTCAACCAATTTAGATATCGCTGTTTGCGGGAGTTCCATCTAGAAATCTCTTGGCAGGTACGCCAGGTCCTTCCAAAGCGAGTATGTCTCTGCGAATTTCAATTGCGATTCATGAATACGGGCGAAGTCCTCGTCATTCGCAGCTTCTTCCGCCAGTACTTGATCAGAGATTTTCTCTAGTTCCCGCAAGATTTCATGTGGAATCTTGTTGGCCGTGACGCCCTTCGCCTTGAATTCTGCGATCACCGGACCTTGGTCCGCTTCTGCTTGGGCTAGATTTCTGGTCACGGCCGCGGTGCATGTGGTGTCAATCAACAGTTGCTGCTGAGCTGTCAAGCCATTCCACGCATCTGTATTGACTACGAAGTGCGTTGACGTGAATACCTGATGCCAACCGGGGAAGTAATTCAATTTCGCAACTTTCTCAAATCCTAGTGCTTGATCAATTACCGGGAGTGAAAATTCTGTTGCATCGATCGCACCTTTTTCCAACGCCTGAAAAATCTCTGATCCTGGTAATAACGTAACCGATGCCCCAGCCCGTTGCATTACCTCTCCACCCAGGCCTGCAAAACGAATCTTTAAGCCTTCTAAGTCTTTAAGTGAATTGATCGGCGTGCGAAACCATCCCGCTGTTTCGGGTCCTATCAACCCACACAAAATCACATGCAGATTCTGACCAGCGTAAAGTTCCTGTGCTAGTTCCCTACCGCCTCCTTCGTACCACCAGGCACTATATTCCCAAGGCTCGAATCCGAATGGTACTGCTCCTAGTAGAGCAGATGCAGGAACTTTTCCGCGGTCGTAGCCAAGCCAGGTATAACCTGCACTTACCTTCCCCTCTTTAACTGCATCAGTAATTTCCAGCGGAGGAACAATCTCCTGAGGTTCCGCGATAATCAGATTTAAAGAACCTTCAGACAGACCTTCTATTTTTTCGGCAACGAATGAGATATTCTCGCCCAACACTGGCCAGGTGGAGGAAAACGCAATGGGTACACGCCAAGTTGTCACTTGTGTAGCTGGCGTCCGTGCATCTGCAACACCTTCCCCACCTACCTGTTGACTCGGTGGCCGAATTGCAAGAGTTGCAACGATGCCGAACAAAAAAGCCACTACCACGGCGAGGAGAGTCTTATTCCCCATAGGAGTACTTACCAGAGAATCTTCATTGCTATTTTGCACTATTTAAGGGTTCACAATCAGGATTAGCAGAGTTGCTGGTACCATAGTTCTCAAGCAAGGTGGAAAACAGCCATGAAACAGCCCAACATACTCTTTCTAATGACCGATCAGCAACGATGGGACGCACAATCGCACATTACTTCCTGGGTGGAAACTCCAAACATGGATCTCATTGCCAGTGAGGGAGTGAGTTTTACAGAGTGTGTGACAACGACGCCTATCTGTATTCCGGCGCGAGTGACTCTGGCAACTGGTCTATACCCTCACAACACGCATGTTTGGACCAATCTGCAATATACCTTGCCAACGACATCGAATACATGGATGAAGACGTTGCGAGACATGGGTTATCGAACCAGTATGTTCGGTAAGACTCACTTACACCCACACCAAGGAGACTTAAGAGACCGGGTGCACCTTCTCAATGCTTGGGGTATTGATGATGTCAATGAAATTGGTGGACCGCGAGCGAGTGCCTCTGTCATGAGCCATATGACAGCAATGTGGGAAGAGAAAGGGCTACTTCAAGCCTATCGAGACGACTATGCAGAACGGTTTCGAGTTAAACCGCACATGGTTAGACCGTCTGTGTTACCACTTGAGGACTACGCAGATGTTTACGTCGGACAGCAAGCCAAAAAATATCTGGCTGAATTCGACAGGGATCAACCATGGATGTGTTGGGTAACGTTTGGTGGACCGCATGAACCTTGGGATGCTCCAGAACCATACGCAAGCATGTACGCCCCTGAACAGATGCCACTCCCAGTTAAACGCTATGAATCTGTGGCCGATCGACCTACCGGTTGGTTAGATGCATTCATGGAAAGAAGATCGCCTAATTTTGATCCGGGAGATGAAGCGGCGATGCGAGCAAACTATGCTGGCAATGTCACTTTGATTGATCACCAAATCGGTGAAATTATCGAGATTATCAAGTCACGCGGCGAGTGGGACAACACGGTAGTGGCTTTCACCTCAGATCACGGCGAAATGAATGGCGATCACGGCCTGATCTACAAAATGAACTTCCTCGACGGTGCAGTCAGAGTCCCTTTACTGTTCCGAACACCAGAGACTGCTCAAAATGGTGGTGTTATGAATTCACATGTCGTTGAAAACTGCGATTTAGGTCCTACTGTAGTGGATCTTGCTGGAGGCGAACTAGATTTCTCACAACACGGAGTCTCTCTCACCGACGGCTTTGCTGGCAATCGTCCGACCAATAGACAGGACGGCATATCTGAATTCACAAATGAGGTTATGTACGCAACGGAAGAGTGGAAATGCGCGTTCAACCGCCGAGGGCAACTCTACCTACTCTTTGATCGCAAGAGTGACCCTGATGAATCTATGAATTTGGCCGGGTCAAAGGAACACCAGGAGACAGAACACTTTCTACGACGTGCCACCATCGAACGCCTAGCATCCACTCAACTCACGGAGCCTTGGTATTAGGAGCTACGTCTTATCTGAGTTACAGTCCGTCAAAGCAGGACAGTGATTGATCTCCGGAAGGTCATCCGTTTTATATCGATACTGCCTGACCAGGTTTAGGTGAGTTTGTCTGAGAGATGGTCTCTTAGAGGTGGTTCATCCTAGTGAGACAAAAAATTGATGCTCTTATATATTGAGTGTGGGTCCACGTCACCATCGTCTCGATTGAGAGGGTGGTGTCAAAATCTGTATTGTGTCGTTTACTCTGCAACTCGTCTTTGGTTCTGTCTCTCGCGATAGACATCGACTGGAATGTGATAGCCCAGTTGTTTCAGTTGGCAGTTCAGATCTTGCTTAGGTGAATCAATTTGGTTAGTGTTTCTGATCACTCTTGCACCGTAGTACAAAGAGTCATCCAAACTCATGAATCGATCTTGGGACACCACTCCCTGACCTTAACATACCGTGGTCGTAAGGCACGCGGTACCCTGACGGTAGTCAACGAATACGCGCGTTTATTTCCCAATAAACCGGTTCCTTGGTTCTATAAGCCGCTATCTCATATAGGCCAACGTTGAATCAGCAGATCGGCGAATCTGCTATGTGGAGGATATGCCATATGGAACCTTTAGTGCTTAGAAAGTTCAATGGGATCCCACTGCCGTCAAATCGTAATGCTGGCATCTGTGGCATCCCTTAACCTCTCCAATGGCTGCAGGAACCTCTCAGACGCACGAGAACGCAGTTAAATGGTCTCCTATCCCAATCAGTATCAAGGCCCAACAACGGCCCTTGACACCCGGTGCAGTTCATTGACCTGTCTGCACAAGCTGACAACTTGATAAACAGCATCTTCTATAACTATACTTTTTAACAGTTATAATTTAAATAACAAGCGGATCCGCCCGAAAAAGCCGCCGATTTCCTGTGTACCAAGGTCATTCGAGGCGCTGTTCGTGCGTTCTGCGGCATTCTGAACGGTCGTTTTCAGGCTATTCATCCAAACCGGACATTTCGAGACTTTCAGCCCAGATAGGCTGTTTCGACGCCACGTGACTAAGATAATTCAGAGAAACCTTTGTAAAGCAATCCCAATGGCAGAACCGTCTAACACCCTGGAGGCGACCAGGAAACTGCAGCAGGCCGGCTGCGATCAGGCACTGGCGGAGGAGATGGCGAGCCAAATCAACGGTGCCGTCACGGACACCGTCGCTACCAAGACCGACGTTGAGTTGTTGCAATCCGACATCAAACGATAAGAGTCCTCAACCAAGACCGACATTGAGTTGTTGCAATCCGACATCAAACACCTAGAGTCCTCGACCAAGGCCGACTTCGAACGCCTAGAGACTCGCATGGAGTTGCAGAAATCCCAGCTGACCACCCGAATATGGATTGCACTCGGTACCTTCGCGGTGCTCGTGAAGGCCCTGGACTACCTGCTCCCCGCGATCGGCGGCTAGCCCGCCTACACCCGTTGCGCTGAGACCTTCCTCGGCAAACGTCGGAAGCCTCGCTTTCGACCGACGATCATCTAAGTAATTGGTGGATTCTCGTTAGAAATAAACCGTTCAATCGCGAAAAACATTGATCATCCTAATCTAGACGCCTCAACATCCCTAAAATCTAAAAGCAGAAGATTCACTCCGAATTTTCATCCTTCAATTTTCCCCTTCATTCCCCGAGGTTTTTATGCACGTCGTCGCAACCAAGGAAACTTGGGAAGGCGAGAAGCGCGCCGCGTTGATCCCCGCCAGCATTGAAAAATTGGTCGCTGATGGATTTGAAGTCAGCGTTGAAAGTACAATCGGTACTGCCGCTGGTTTTCGTGACTCCGAATATGAGCAGGCTGGTGCTACCGTACTTCCAGATCGTACTAGCGCGTTAGATAGAGCAAACATTGTGCTTGCGGTTCGCAGACCAGACGAAGACACCATTACCCAATTCCCAGCAGATTGCTTACTAATGAGCTTGCTGGATCCTTTCAAAGAGCCTGAATTGATCAAACGACTCGCAGAGCAACGAGTCAGCGCTATCAGCCTTGAAATGATTCCTCGCTCGACCATCGCTCAGAAAATGGACGTCCTGTCTTCACAAGCAAGTCTTGCGGGCTACGCCGCTATGGTCCTGGCGTGTTACAACCTGAATCAAATTTTCCCAATGATGATGACACCCGCAGGCACCCTCTCACCAGCACGAGTATTTGTTATCGGTGCCGGTGTTGCTGGTTTGCAGGCTATCGCCACCGCTCAACGGCTCGGTGCAAGAGTGGAAGCATTCGATACTCGTCCAGTCGTAAAAGAGGAAGTCCAATCACTTGGCGCAAAGTTCCTCGATATTGATCTTGGTGATACTGGTCAGACTGAACAGGGTTACGCGAAAGAACTGACGGCAGAACAGTTAGAAATCCAGCGCCGAGGCATGGCCGATGCGATAGCACGCTCAGACATTGTTGTAACCACTGCGCAGGTATTTGGCAGATCTGCACCGCGTATCGTCTCGAGAGACATGATTGAATCCATGCGACCTCGAAGTGTTGTGGTCGATATGGCAGTAGATTCTGGTGGTAACGTTGAAGGCTCAGAACTTGGTAAGACCATTGATATCAACGGCGTTCAGTTGATTGGCCCTCGAAACTTACCTTCTACCGTAGCCACCCACGCAAGTCAAATGCTATCTTCCAATCTGTACGAGTTTATCAAGCACTTCAAGAATGACGACGAGCCCATATTGAATCTAGACCCATCGGACCCAATCATAGAACGATGCCTTGTGACACAAGGTGGTAAAGTCCTACTTGACAACGGGAGTGACAGTTAACCATGGAATTAATACCTGTTTATCTAGGGCTTGTTCTTCTTCTTTCAATATTTCTAGGCTTTGAGTTAATCTCAAAAGTACCAGCCACGCTACATACACCACTGATGTCTGGTGCGAACGCGATTTCCGGAATTACAATCGTCGGTGCACTGCTTGCTGCAGGAGCAGAAACCGGCAACGGCATGCTAGCCACTTGGTTGGGCGCGATTGCCGTCACATTTGCAACCATTAATGTTGTCGGTGGTTACCTCGTCACCGATCGAATGCTTGGGATGTTTCGTCAGAACAAGGCTAATGATAAGGACCAGCGATCGTGATGGAGCTTGTGATTAATGCCGTATACATCGTAGCCGCGGCATTCTTTATTTTCGGGCTAAAAATGCTCGGCTCGCCGAAGACTGCGCGTCGAGGCAACATGCTATCTGCAATCGGCATGCTAATCGCCATCGTCGTCACAGTATTTTCTAAATCCATCGTGACATGGGAGTGGATCATAGTCTCCGTAGTCATAGGTGCAGTCATAGGTGCGTTCTCAGCACGATTGGTAGCCATGACCGCGATGCCAGAGATGGTCGCCATCTTTAATGGTTTCGGAGGAGGTGCGAGTCTGTTGGTCGCATGGGCCGCATTATTTGAAACTTCGACGATGTTCCTGTCCGTAACCGTGATATTGTCTGTGATCATTGGCGGCATCACTTTCTCTGGCAGTGCTATTGCCTGGGGTAAGTTATCGGAGACGTTACCGAGCAAGGCTGTAGTGTTCTTGGGACAGCGCTTCCTGAATACACTCGTCTTAATCGCACTGATCGTGTCCGCAGTGCTGTTTTGCATGGACCCATCACCAGAGTCACCGTACCTTTACGCTGTAATCGGTATTGCCCTCTTACTAGGAATCATGGTGGTGATTCCTATCGGTGGCGCGGATATGCCCGTGGTGATTTCTCTACTGAACAGTTATTCTGGTCTTGCTGCGTGCGCTGCTGGGTTCGCTATCAACAACAATATTCTGATCGTCGCAGGTTCCTTGGTGGGTGCAGCCGGGATCATCCTTACAAACATCATGTGTAAGGCGATGAATCGTTCCCTTACAAACGTTCTGTTCAGTGGATTTGGTGCCACGAAGACAGCATCAAAGGTTGAAGGCGAGGTCAAACCCATTACACCTGACGATGCTTATCTAATTCTTGAAGCTGCTTCTAATGTTACGTTCGTGCCTGGTTATGGAATGGCCGTTGCACAAGCGCAGCACGTACTGTGCGAACTAGCCGACATTCTAGAACACAACGGCTGCGAAGTTACCTTTGCCATCCACCCCGTGGCTGGCAGGATGCCTGGACATATGAATGTTTTACTGGCTGAAGCGAATGTCTCGTACGATCAACTCATCGAGATGGATGACATCAATCCTCGAATGAATCAGATAGATGTGGCTGTGGTCATAGGCGCTAATGACGTAGTCAATCCGGCCGCTCGAACTGATGAAAACAGTCCGATCTACGGTATGCCAATTATTAATGTGGACGAAGCACGCACGGTATTCGTTCTCAAACGTTCAATGGCTTCAGGATTTTCAGGAGTGGACAATCCTCTCTTCTTCGGTGAGAACACCCGTATGCTTTTTGGTGATGCGAAGGAATCAATCTCCGCCGTGATCTCTGAATTCAAGCCTTAGCAGAAACACTAGCATTTATTCAGCTTTACGACTTCAATAGTCCTTGAGGGAGAGTATCTCAACTTGGCACAACGTCCACTAGAACTCAACCCGCTGTATTGGTATTACGGTACCGCCGCAATCTCGTTTGGGATTAAAAATCACGCATTCAGCTACCTGCTACTGATCTTCGCTACTCAGGCGATGGGCATCCCCGGCTGGCAGGCTTCGTTAGCGTTGGCAATCGCTATGATATGGGATGCTGTCTCAGACCTCCTTCTTGGCCATTGGTCGGATAAGACCAGATCCAGATTAGGTCGAAGACATCCCTTTATGTATGCGGCTCTAGTGATCTTACCTATCTCATTCTGGTGTCTGTTCAATCCTCCGGCAGTCGTGTTTGATGAAAATCTCAAGTTCGCATACATTCTGGTATTTTCAATCTTGATTCGTACAGGTACAACATTATTTGAAGTACCGTCACTTGCACAACTTCCCGAACTTGAGAAGGACTACCACCGTCGTAGTAGATGGCTTTCGTTAAGACATTTACTGATGTGGTATGGAGGCAACGGCATCCACACCGTCAATCTGTTTTTCTGGGTCGGAGCGTTTGGTATAGCCGAACTCACGGGCTATGCAATTTATGCCTATTGGGGTGCGGGATTGATCGCGCTGTCCATTATCGTCTCGTCCCTAGGTACACAGTCTTTTGGAAAAGAACAAGCGAAACCAACTGAAATGTTCCAGCTAAAGGCGATTTTCCGCGAGCTGATGCAAATCTACGAGTCATTGAAAAACAAGAATCTTGCAGCTCTCTTTTTCTATGGATTAATCAATGGCGCTGCAGGTGGTCTTGGGGCTGCACTTTTTCTGTATACCACCCGTTACTTCTTTGGTTTTAACGAGAAACAGATCGGCATCATTGGCCTGATGGTCTTCCTGGCTCCACTAATTACCTATTTGGTGGTACCGTTTTTCGGACGATTCGGTCAGAAAAAAACCACAGCGATCGCCATTTTACTTGCGCTGATAGCCATCTATCCCTTGCCATATGTGTTCTACCTTGTGGGATTTTGGCCAGATGCCAAGTTCTGGCAGATTGGGATATTTGGCGCTGTGATTATCTTTGAAGTGGTATGCATGATGTGTGCGGCCATCCTGATGGATTCGATGATGGCAGATGTCGTAGAAGACAGCGAAGTGAATACGATGCGACGATCAGAAGGTCTGTTTTTTGCGGCACGCGGATTTGGCTCAAAAGCCATTTCCTCGCTAGGTATCGTGTTCGCCGGGGTCATCGTTTCTGTGGTGGGGATGGAGTCATTTCGATCCGAATTGGACATGACCGACTCGCACAGGCTTGAACTAGCAGCCTACTTTTTGCCGATCTGGTGTGGACTCCAGCTCTTGGCTGTAACTAGCCTTTCGCTCTATAAGATTCATAAAGGTAGCCATGAGGAAAATCTAGCAACCATAGAACAACGTAAGTTAGGATCAGCAATAGAAATCGGAAGCTAAGTCACGACGATTCACGCAGTCATATCACCGTATCCAAGTGTTTTCGTTTGCGGAACCACCAAAGAGAATTGGCATGACTAGATCATTTGCGTTGCTTGATAACACAGTGAACCTTAGATGCCGTAGATGGCAAGATAACCGCCTTCTGCGATCGCACAGCAATTTGCCTACCAACGCCCTTTTTCCAACACCGACCAATTCAAATTTAGGTACTGACAGGAGCTAGGTATGGAACTCTATGAAGTAATGAAAACTACCTTCGCGGCAAGACAATTCAAAGTCGATCCAGTCTCTGATGAAACTACATACAGGATCCTCGAAAACGCGAGATTCGCTCCGAGTGGTGGGAATCGCCAAGGCTGGCATGTGATCGTGATTAAGGATCAGGCAAAACGAGACGCGCTTGTACCCCTCGTCCGTTCTACCATGCAACGATATCGAGCCCAAGTGAATGCTGGAGAAAATCCTTTCAACACGATAGTTCCATCTCAAGTTACTCCTGAGCAAATTGCAACAACAGAGGTACCGGCCAGTTTAATCGAAGGTGTGCTTGGCGCACCTCTTCTATTATTGGTTGCCGTCGACTTGAAGGTCGTCGCATCCATGGACAGTGAACTTGACCGAGTCGGAGTAATCTCCGGCGCATCCATCTATCCATTTGTATGGAACATTCTCACCGCAGCTCGCAATGAAGGGCTCGGAGGTACATTAACGACTTTTGTCACTGCGCACGAACCACATGTCAAGGAACTTTTTGGATTACCAGATGATCACGCCCTGGCTGCTTTGGTTCCTATCGGGAAACCAGTCAAGCAACTAACGAAGCTACGCAGAAATCCTGTAAGCAGTTTCACTACAGTCAACACTTTCAACGGTGAAAAATTTGTTGGTTGAATTCGCGCAATTGAGAAATGCTACCCGCAGATGCGAATACCCTACCCTAGCCTCATCTTACTAGTCCTCTAAACTATCAATTAGCCTCTCACTGAATACATGGAACAGTCCGGCGAACAACTCATTCAAGCAATCCAATTGGATGTCTGGAACGCGCTTCACGATCCGGAAGTATTAAAAAAGTGTCTGGATGGCTGTCTGTCGATGGAACGAGTGTCCGATCATCAATTTCAGGCCGTCGTATCCGCCAAAATCGGCCCGGTCAGAGCAAAATTTAACGCACTTATACACGTCGAAAATCTGGCGCCACCCGACTCTTACACTCTGGTCGTTGATGTCAAAGGTGGAGTGGCAGGTTTTGGCAAAGGGACAGCAGATATATCCCTGAGTTCCATGGGAGACACCACCAATCTGACCTACACGGTCAAAGGCCATGTGGGTGGCCGATTGGCACAAATAGGGTCTAGACTCATTGTTTCCGCAAGTCGCAAGATGGCGGACAGTTTTTTCGCGAATTTCGCAAAGTTATGGGCGGAAAATCAGGTTTAATCCAATAAACTAATCACTCACCACACTGAAACAGGAGACATCGTTGTGGCGGTTAAATTAAACGTAAATAGCGTCGAACACACCCTTGAGGTGCCTAGTAACACGCTCCTTTCCGAAATCTTACGTGATCATCTAAACCTAACGGGCACACACATTGGATGTGATACGAGTCAATGCGGCGCTTGTGTCGTGCACATGGATGGCAAATCCATTAAATCCTGCACCGTCCTCGCAGCCCAAGCAGATGGTGCTGACGTGACCACGATTGAGGGAATAGCAAATGGCGGCGAATTGCATCCAATGCAGGAAGCGTTCCGCAATAACCATGCATTGCAGTGCGGCTTCTGTACACCAGGCATGATTATGAGTGCCATCGATCTTGTACAGTCGAATGACAAACTCTCAGCACAAGAAATTAGAGAGGGACTCGATGGCAATTTCTGTCGATGTACAGGTTATCACAATATCGTGAAAGCGGTACTTGAAGCTCAAGAACAGATGTAGGAGAATCACATGACAACAGAAACTGGTATCGGTGCATCTGTTAAGAGAAAAGAAGATGCTCGATTTATCACAGGAAAAGGTCGGTATACCGACGACATCAATTTAGTCAATCAAACCTATCTTGTTTTTGCACGCTCGCCCTATGCACATGCAAAGATAAACGGGATTGATCTAGAGCCAGCAAAGGCAACTCCTGGTGTAGTAGCTGTATTTACAGGCAAGGACTTAGCAGCCGACGAAATCGGAGATCTACCTTGCGGTTGGATGGTTAAGTCGAAAGACGGATCCGACATGATTTCGCCTAGTCATCCGCCAATTGCAATCGATAAAGTGAATTACGTCGGCGAGCCCTACGCATTGGTTATCGCAGATACGCCAGACGCGGCACGGAATGGCGCTGAAGCCATTGAAGCAAACTTTGAGGTGTTGGAAGCGGTGCTTTCGACGGCAGATGCAACTTCTGGCCCCCAGATTCACGAAAACGCACCCAACAACCGTTCGTACGACTGGGAGTTAGGAGATAAAGACGCGACTGATACAGCATTTGATAATGCGGCACATATCACGAAACTCGATATCGTTAACAATCGCTTGATCCCCAATGCAATCGAAACTCGTGCTGCCTTAGGGGATTTTGATAGTTCGACCGGTAATTACACGCTGTATACGACCTCTCAAAACCCGCATGTTGAACGTCTAATCCTTGCTGCATTTGTCAACGTTGCACCAGAAGCCAGACTACGAGTCATCTCTCCTGATGTGGGTGGCGGATTCGGTTCCAAAATCTTCGTTTATGCCGAAGAGACCGCGGTTATCTGGGCTGCAGGGAAACTTGGTCGACCAGTGAAATGGCGTGCCGAGCGCACTGAATCATTCCTGGGAGATGCACATGGCAGAGATCATGTCACGCACGCAGAACTAGCGATTGATGACGACGGCAAATTTACCGGTCTGCGAGTCTCTACAAAAGCCAATATGGGTGCCTATCTTTCTACATTTGCATCCAGCGTGCCTACATATCTTTATGGCACATTATTGGCAGGTCAGTACACGACTCCCAACATCTATGTTGAGGTTCAGGCAGTATTCACGAATACCTGTTCTGTCGATGCTTACCGAGGTGCAGGCCGTCCAGAAGCGACATTTGTCGTTGAACGACTGGTGGAAACGGCAGCGCGTGAACTCAACATGGACCCAGCAGAATTGAGGCGGAAGAACTTCATACCTCCAGACGCATTTCCATACGAGACACCGGTGGCACTGACTTATGACACTGGCAACTATGGAATTAGCCTAGACAAAGCACTTGACCTAGCAGACGTCGCTGGATTCGAAAGTCGACGATCCGACTCTGAGAGTCGTGGAAAAAAACGCGGTCTCGGTTACTCCTGCTATATCGAGGCTTGTGGATTGGCACCCTCTCAGGTAGCTATCTCTCTCGGTGCTGGAGTGGGCTTGTTTGAGTCGGCAGAAATCCGTGTAGATGTGACTGGCTCGGTAACTGCCATCACTGGATCGCACAGTCATGGACAAGGCCATGAAACAACCTTCGCACAGCTGATTTCCGATCGGTTTGGAATTCCATTTGAAAGCGTTGACGTGGTTCACGGCGATACTGGTAGATCAGACTATGGCCTAGGTACCTACGGTTCAAGATCGATTGCAGTAGGAGGGTCTGCGCTAATGTCTGCAGCAGACAAAATCATTGCTAAAGGTAAGAAGATTGCCGCGCACATGTTGAATTCGAACGAAGACAACGTAGATTTTGCGGACGGACGATTTACCGCCGCTGACACGAATGAATCACTTGCATTCGGTGAAGTCGCATTTTCCGCGTATGTGCCAGGAAACTTTCCTCTCGAGGAACTGGAACCGGGATTGTCAGAAAAAGCTTTCTACGATCCAGCAAACTTCACTTATCCTGCTGGTGCACATATATGTGAGGTAGAAATCGATCCCGACACCGGAGTCACTGAAATTGCACAATTCGTCGCAGTCGATGACTTCGGGAACGTCATTAATCCAATGATCGTCGAAGGTCAAGTCCACGGTGGGCTTGCTCAGGGCATTGGGCAGGCTCTTCTTGAACATGGCATCTATGATGCCGATTCCGGCAACCTGATAACTGGGTCATATCTTGATTACGCCATGCCTCGAGCAGATCATCTGCCAGACTTTACCGTAGATACGACAGTCACACCCTGTACTCACAATCCATTGGGTGTGAAAGGATGTGGTGAAGCCGGAGCCATCGGTTCAACCGCTGCTGTCATGAACGCCGTGACGGATGCGCTAGGAGTCATTGATATGCCTATGCCGGCAACACCTGAAACCGTTTGGAAAGTGGCTAGAGGAGCGTAATCATGTACCAATTCAAACATCACAAATCTACTAGTGTAGATCATGCTTCTGAGTTGCATTCCAACTCCGACGAAGGTCTGTATTTAGCGGGTGGAATGACCTTGATTCCAAGTATGAAATTGAGGTTGACCGCACCTACAGATCTCATTGATTTATCGTCGATTGAAGGTCTTGCTGGGATATCCAATTCGTATGCAGGCCTACGAATAGGAGCCATGACTCGACACTGTGAAGTCTCTGCAAGTTCAGAGATTCCAGCGCTTGCATCCCTTGCAAGTCTGATTGGAGACAACCAAGTGCGAAACCGCGGAACCATTGGTGGTTCGTTAGCAAATAATGATCCGGCGGCAGATTATCCCGCTGCAGTGTTGGGACTTGGCGCGACGATCCATACGAACAAACGTGATATAGATGGCGACTCATTTTTCCTCGGACTGTTCGAGACTGCCTTAGACGAAGGTGAGATCATTACCGCAGTTACTTTCCCGATTCCGAAACGTGCCGCCTATGCAAAGTTTCCAAATCCAGCTTCGCGTTATGCAATCGTCGGGGCGATGGTTTCTGACTCAGGTTCTGGAATCCGCGTAGGTATAACCGGTGCTGGTGCATGCGCATTTCGAGCTAGAGCGTTTGAATCAGCCCTGAATAAGGATTTTTCAGTCGATGCCATATCGGCTATAGAAATCGATCATTCAGACTTCAATGTTGATATACATGCATCAGCGGAATTTCGTGGTCACCTGATCGGTGCTATGGTAAGACAAGCAGTCGTGCAACTGACCGAATGACAGTCATACGAGCGTATCGATGCCATGAAATATCAGAGGATATCGCGAGCATATCGCTTGACGAAGTAGATTTGCCTGATCCCGGACCTGAGGAAGTTCAGATCCGGATGAAGGCTTGTGCAGTTAACTTCACTGATATTCTTACGATTCAAGGTAAGTACCAACACAAACCCGCATTGCCTTTCTCTCCAGGCGGAGAGGCTTCTGGGGTCGTCGCAAAAGTTGGATCCCAAGTTACCAACGTGAAAGAAGGTGACAGTGTTTGCTTCGGTGGTCGGTCAGGTGGATTTGCTGAAGCAATGAATATTCCTGCGAACAGCGCACGCCCAATTCCTGGAAAGATGACATTTGCACAAGCTGCGAGCTATAGCACGGCGTATCAGACTGCTTGGGTCGCATTGTCCCATAGGGGTGAATTACAACCTGGAGAGTGGTTGCTTGTTCACGGTGCGACCGGCGGTGTCGGCATGGCTGCCGTGGATCTAGGCCAAGTACTTGGTGCCAAGGTTATTGCTACCGGTGGTAGCGATGAGAAACTAGCGGTTGTGAAATCTCGAGGTGCTGACGTTGTGATCAACTACACGCTACCAGATGGCCGCTTAGGTGGTTTTCGAGAAAAGGTCAAGGAAGTTACGCAAACTGGCGGCGCAGATGTGATTTACGATCCGGTTGGTGGGGATGTATTTGACGAATCAATGCGCTGTGTCAATTGGGGTGGGCGAATTCTCACAATTGGTTTCACGAGTGGACGCTGGCCTTCTGCGGCAGTCAACCTAATTTTGATCAAGCAAATTGCCGTAATAGGGGTAAGAGCAGGCGAAATCGGCAAGCGAGACCCAATACTAGGACGTAAGTTCGCTCATGAAATGAAAGAGCTAGCGGAGTCTGGAAAAATCCAACCTCACGTATGCCAAGCATTTCCACTTGATCAGGCTGTGGAAGCGATGCGACTACTAGAAAACCGTGAAGTTATCGGTAAATGTGTCGTCACGGCCAATGGATATTTGCTCGAGAGCTAAAAAACCCTGTTGAACTGACAGGTTTTGTCATACAAGCATGCTATGAATTCTGCGGAAAAGATTTATCCGAATGTTGCATAATTGATTGTCTATTTACATTGATAGATTTTTACACTTACTAAATAAATAGTGTAAAATTTATCTTTGAATGAAAGAAGAGACACGCCCAAATCGGCGAGCTATGCATCTACGACGCCTTTTTTATTTCGGTAAACACACACTGTTGGTTGGTGTCGACGATAGCTACGTATAGATGATGCAACATTTAGAATAAAGATGACAAAATCAACTCGGCCACTCAAAGAGTTTCCGGCCTATAAGTCGATGAGCGAGTCTAACTTACTAACTCTCGAAACACTTCAAGATCGACTGGGAAAGGAACGCAAGGGTTTTGTGCGCCGAGAGATTCTCAATACCAATCCACCTTTAAAGGAAGGAGTGGTTGACAGGAGTCTGTCTAGGCTTGTTCAGTCCGAAGTTATTACTCGGATAGGACGCGGCATTTACGCAATAGGTAACGCAAAGTTGGCCGAAGTCGTACCAGAGGTCATGCCTGTGCTAGGCTATGAAATTGAAAATCTCAAGGTAAAGGGTTACAGTCAATACTTAGGCGGCAACAGTTGGTATATCGATCGTCCGTCGGTGCGTTTTATTAGGCGCAATGGTGTGATGGCGAATTTCATTCACAATCACAAACCTATCCTAGGACAATGGAAAAGTGCTATGACTACAGGCGAGATGCCTACTATGCAGGAGATCCAAGATCGTTTCCATATATACAACCGTTGCCATTCGTTGGCTCGAGCAGAAAAGGATCTGCTCGTCATGCAAGCATTAGATGTGTTTGAGACTTTTCAAGATTCGCGATGCACCCTAGGTTTGAATGGTGGGACCGCAATGGCCTACTACTACCGAATCACTGATCGCTTTTCTGAAGACATCGATAGTCACATTTTTTTGAATGACGCTGAAAACGCGTTACCAGCGGAACAACGGATTGATATTCTCAAAGATGTTGGTCAAAGGTTTGTTGAGCATGTTCAACAAGCATTGCCTTTTCTTCGATTAACAAATAAAGGAAGGGTAAAAGCAAACGGTGAGATTCAAACATTTGTGTTTCACTACGATCCTACATATGAAGATGCACGAGTCCAACACGGCATCAAATTCGATGTTGGTCATCACAATGGAGCCCATAGTTTTTCCTTACGGAGTCGAAAACGTCAAAAACGACGGAGCATTCCTCTGGTAAATGCACTCGATATAGCTGCTGAGAAGATTGAAGGTTTGAAAAGGATTGTTGGTCGGCAACCTCGTGATACTGACCGACTTCGACATGTCTACGACTTAGCAGCAATCAATGACCATGCAGGGCAGTTAGGCACGAATGAGGATTGGCTATTGTCGTTGCATCAGAGAAACATCACAACATTGTTACTGCAGGACATAATAAATGAACTCCAATACTCAGATTGGGAAGATCACTATCTTGATTATATAGATCGGATGGGTAAATTTCCAGTGGACGATGGGGAATTCCAGGCACATCCAACATGGGCTGGCGTATTGCAAGACTTTGTCGACTTTGCGGAGGACAAAATTCAATTGCTGAGTCAAGGTTAGTCACCACCTCTGCTTCATTGGATATTTGTGACATTTACGAACTCTTTTTTAAGAGTTCACAACATGTAGCCATTAATTCTCAAAACCAAAACATACAGACCTCGACCTACCGTGTGTTGGCTACCACGAGTACTGGGGTTATACTAGAGATTACCGCGGGTGTCGTATAACGGTTATTACCTCAGCTTCCCAAGCTGGAGACGAGGGTTCAACTCCCTTCACCCGCTCCAATTGGATTGAACAGCCTTAAGTCTCAATCCTCAGCTGCTAGTCGAACATGAT
>MPMU01000066.1 GCA_002238665.1 Gammaproteobacteria bacterium bin55 | reverse complement strand
ATCCTTTCCTGCAACGCGGCGTTGTAAAGCTGTCTCTGTTGCTCTAGAAATTCATCTAACTGAACATGAGTGTACTTTGAGAGTTTCGCTTTATAAGAGTAAGTTCTCATGGTTTAATTTTACTCAAAAAAGATACAGTCTAAAAGTCCTTACTGAAGTTCTTTGGCACTTATGTGGACCCGCTCCGTTTCAAATTGAGAATTAGGGTGATTGGAGATTAGCATTTGATCGGTTACAGTCTTATGTTCGGCTTCTTGAATGCGGTCCTGTCATGCGACGTGACCGCGAGCCCGCAAGGTTATACGACAGCAGGACCCGTTCTAAGGTGCGTACTTCAAGGTACTTAGTGCCAGATGGGTTCGCCGGCTGTGTCTTGTCGATCTTGGCCCTTGCTCCGTTCATCGTCCTTCTCAATTGATCCGTTAGGATGTCACGTGTCGTGTGTGGGCAATGGTCATTTCGTCTCAGACTTCATGAGGCTGATGCCCCCACTTGTAGTCTTCACCTTTCACTGCGAGTGCCCAGAGCACGCGTGCGTTTTTGTTCGCCCACGCCACGCCGATGACCTTGGGCTTTTTGGTTGTGATCATGTGTTGTAACCGAGGCGAAAGTTCTTTGAAATTTTTCCGCCTTTGACGATATAGGGCCATCGCCCCCTGCACTAGCAGGGAGCGCAGATCCTTCTGCCCCATCTTGGTGATGCCACCGAGTTGCTCGCGACCGCCGGTGCTGTGTTGGCATGGCATCAGGCCAATCCAGGCGGCGAACTCCCGGCCGTTGCGGAATTGACTCAAATCGCCTACGAAGGCCAACAATGCAAACGCGGTGATCGGACCGATACCTGGCGCCGTCTGGAAACGTCGCGCCGCCGCGTCGGTTTTCGTGATTTCGTGCATTTTCTGTTCGTATGTCTCGATTTGCACAGTCAGGTCGTCCACTTGCTGAAACAGCATCGCGACCGTCTCCAACGCCAAGGTTGGAATGGGTTCCGGTGGGATCAGGGTACCGGCCATCAGCGCTTCGTACGTTTCCCGCAGGGGGCTGACACCTTGCTGACACACCAGACCGAACTCCCCAAGGTGGCTTCGTATTGCGTTCAAGGTTTGCGTCCGTTGCTTGACGAACAGCGCTCGACTAGGGTACAGGACAGCATGAGCCTGTGTCTCCATCGACTTGACCTGGACAAAGCGCATGGAAGCCCGACTGGCGGCCTCCACGATCGCCGCCGCGTCGTTGGCATCGTTCTTCTGCCGTCTGACAAATGGCTTGACGTAGCGCGCCGGAATCAGTTTTACGTCATGACCTAATGCACTGATGGCTCGACCCAAAAGTGTGCTCCGCCGCAACACTCCAAGGCCACCGTGCATGGAGGCTGATCTTCCAGAAACCTTAGCATCTGTTTCCTTTTGAGTGTGCAACGGAACACAGTGTTGCCCTCGTGGTCCGCTCCGTGTAGGGCGAAACTGCGTTTTGCAATATCAATGCCGATAGTCTTAGAATGATTCATGGACTCGTTCCTCTTTAGAACTTGGAAAAAACGCAATTATCCGATAATTGCTCTTAGGAGGAGCGGGTCCATACCTTCTAAGGTATATAACTCCCAAATTATTCCGGAGTTTTACCGTGCTGCGGTCCAACGACTTTCAGAAGCTTAGTCCGCCTCAACCGTACACCCTCTCGAATCGGAGCTCTAAGAGTTGTGGAAATGGGTTAGAAGTGCGCTGTTTAGAGTGCCCTATCACATTACCGAACCAAGCGAACTTTTTTACTCAACACACCCTTGGTACCCTCCATCCAGAGCTCAGTTGTTCAAATATTGAATGAGCGAGGGATGGTTTGGGATCCGAATCCCCAACTTCAAGCTTTTGCGTTTGAACGACAGGTTCAGACCTTTCCTGACTTGGGCTTGCGATCGGATAGGAACGGTGAAACACCTCTGTTGAATATCGAGTTGCAGGGATGGTACCTGTTTTCACATGAGCAAGTCCAGTCCTATCGTTTCGCGGTTTCGAAGCATACGTGCAACACGCCAGATATGCTCGTAGTGGTGCTGTGAACTCTATAGAATGAATGTAGGCGATTAACTTTCAAGCATCGCAAAATTAAGATAATGTATTGCTCTCAGGGAAATTTGTTTCTTAAGTGACAGTAGGAGAAGTATTAGAAGAGACGTTGGTCTCTGACGAAGGTAAGGAAATCTATAAGAGCGCACTCAATCTGCTTGCTCGTAGAGAACATACAGAGCTTGAGTTGCGAAAAAAGTACCTTAAAAGAGGGTTCAAGCGAGCGGATATCGATCCGGTCATTGAGCAACTTAAAGCTGGTGGACAACTTTCTCTCGAACGGTTTCTAGATGACTTTTTGCACAATCGACTACAACGAAATGTAGGTCCACTAAAGATCACGAGCGATCTACGTTCGCGAGGTGTAACTGAATCCGAAATTGAGGAAGCGCTGGATAAAACTGATCCAGATTGGGTGAGCATGGCGAAACGAGCACTCAAGAAACGTCGCCTTCTGCACGGAAAAAATGGATTCATTGAACCAAAATCTATCGATGAATGGCGAACAGCTCATCGCGTGCTTCGAAATCAAGGTTATACCGATTGGATCATATTGAATTTGTTGGGCCACCCACCTTACTGACAAAATCGCGGAAAATCTGAATTTTTGCGCTCGTAGCCTGTCAAAAGGCTCCTTACTCTCCTTTATTCAAAACGCTTGATTTACAAGAATTTTGAGGTAGTTTGGTGGAGTATGCGCCTCTATAATTCCCCGTTCAAAAATTCCTAATCGCGATGCAGACTTCTGAAATACGGTCGTCCTATCTGGACTTCTTTGGCGACCGTGGACACCGTATCGTACCGTCCAGTCCTCTCATACCTCACGATGATCCTTCGGTACTTTTTACCGTCGCTGGCATGGTTCAGTTTAAAGATGCGTTACTCGGTCACGAACAGAGAGATTACTCAAGGGCGGTATCTTGCCAGCGATGTTTGCGAGCAGGTGGTAAACACAATGACTTGGAGAATGTAGGTTTCACGGCTAGACATCTCACGTTTTTTGAGATGCTAGGAAACTTCAGTTTCGGCGATTACTTTAAGGAAGAAGCGATCGAATGGGCCTGGACTTACGTCCGTAAGGTGCTTCAATTTGAAAAAGACCGACTTTGGATCACGGTACATCCGACCGACGATGACGCTCGGCAAATTTGGACGAGAAAGCTAGGAGTCACCTCTGATAGAGTGATTGATCATCCAGATAATTTCTGGACGATGGGTGATACCGGACCTTGTGGACCTTGTAGTGAGATTTTCTATGATCAAGGAGATAAATTTGCTGGCGGTCCTCCAGGGACTAAAAATGAGGATGGGGATCGGTTTTTAGAGTTTTGGAATCTTGTTTTTCCTCAATTCGACAGATCAGCCGATGGTGAGTTAGCTCCTTTGGCCACACCTGGTGTGGATACTGGCATGGGCCTGGAACGAGTCACAGCACTGAAGCAAAATGTGCAAAGTAATTACCAGATCGACATCTTTCGGCCAATATTTGAAAAACTCGCAGAGTTAAGCGGTAACAGAAATCTCGGTGAGGTCCAGACACAACCTTCTTTTCGAGTGATTGCAGATCACATTCGTGCTAGCGCTTTCCTAATTTCTGACGGGATATTACCTTCAAGAGAAGGACGAGGTTATGTGTTACGTCGCATTATTCGGCGGGCAATCCGGCATGGCTATAAACAGGATCTTCCCAATCAATTCTTCCATCAATTAGCAGAGCCTCTTGTCGACACAATCGGAGGTGCTTATCCTCAACTAGCGGTCGCATCCGAGCAAATTATTCGCGCTCTGAAGAAAGAAGAGGAGCAGTTCTCAACGACGTTGCAGAACGGTATGAATCTACTATCTAACGAGTTGAAGCATGTGGATATGGGAACATTGCCTGGCGATGTAGTTTTCAAACTCTATGACACCTACGGGTTTCCGGTGGATTTGACCCTCGACATCTGCCAGGAACATAAGGTGGGTATAGATGAGGCTGGGTACGAACAGCTAATGTCTCAGCAACGTGCTCAATCACGCGCGGGCGAGAGATTCCAGGAAAAAGACCTGGTATTGGCGCTAGAGGGAACAGAGAGTATCTTTGAGGGCTACACCCAGTTAGAGGTATCTGCGGAAGTCAACGATATTTATCTCAACGAAGAAGGTGAACTTAAAGCAACACCGGAACTCACTAAAGGCCAACGCGGTGCGTTGATACTGAATCAGACCAGCTTCTACGGCGAGGCTGGTGGTCAGGTAGGTGATGTAGGTGAGATTCGTTCCGACGACTCGACATTTGTCGTCACAGACACTAAATTAGTCAATCGACTGATTCTGCACTACGGATACGTAGAAGAAGGCATTTTTGGTAGATCTGATAAGGTCTTGGCAAAAGTTGATGCTGTAAAACGACAGGATGCTGCGAGAAATCATTCTGCCACTCACTTACTGCACGCCGCATTGAAAAAAGTGCTTGGGGGTCATGTTCAGCAGCGTGGCTCTCTAGTGGAGCCCGATCGACTGAGATTTGATTTTTCTCACGATCTACCTCTGAGTAATTCTGAAATAGAGGAAATCGAGTCGCTGGTGAATGAAAAAATTAGCCAGAACTCTGCCGTTTGCACGGATGTCATGCCATACGATCAAGCCATCGATGAGGGTGCTGTAGCACTCTTTGGTGAGAAGTACGGAGATCAAGTTCGGGTGCTTGAAATGGGAAGAGGATTTAGTCGTGAGCTCTGTGGCGGTACACACGTATCTAGTACCGCAGAAATAGGTTTGTTTCGAGTCATCTCCCATAGTGGCGTCGCTGCGGGAACTCGGCGAATTGAGGCTGTCACCGGACGTCAAGCCAATCTTTGGACGAAAGATCACGAAAGTCTACTTGCAAAAGTGAATGACTCTTTGCAGACCAATAACGATGGCTTACTGGACAAAGTTAAGGGCTTGCTCGAAGAAAGAAACAAACTTGAGCGCGAACTAAGGGCCCAATCAGCACGCTCAGCCGGCGACCAAGCCGGGATTCTGATTCAGGAGGCTGAACAACTAGGTTCAGTTAATTTGATTTCTGGGTCTGTGGAAGGTGGTTCGAAAAGCATGATGACCGTCTACGACAACATCAAGTCACGGATCGAATCCGGTGTTGTTTTGTTGGCGACTGTCGATAAAGATAAGGTAAATCTAGTATGTGGCGTGACTAAAGATTTGGTAGGTGTGGTTAAGGCAAACGATCTCATGAAGAAAGTTGCGCCCATAGTCGGTGCACGAGGAGGCGGCAAGCCTGAGATGTCGAGAGCAGGTGGTGGAACTACTGTGACGGGTATTAACCAGTTTTTCGATAGCGCCAAGTCAGAAATCGCTACGCTGAGTCAGATGGCCTCATGAGTCTCCATGTCCATAAGTACGGTGGAACGTCAGTGGGAGATCTCGACCGAATCGAAGCCGTAGCTGACCGAGTTGTCCGCGCACGTCAAGAAGGTCATACAGTTGCAGTCGTTCTCTCTGCAATGGCTGGCGAGACTGACCGACTCACGCAAATGGGACTAAGTTTGAGCGAGCACCCATTCGACCGTGAAATGGATGTGCTACTCTCTGCTGGAGAACAGGTGTCGATTGCCTTGTTAGCTATTGCATTGCAGTCGCGCGGCGTACCATCTCGTTCTTTTTTGGGTGGACAGATAAAGGTCACTACGGACCGCAATCACCAACGTGCGAAGATTGAGGCAATTGAGACAACGCATTTGCGAAAATCCATCGAAGCCGGGGAAGTCCCAGTAATCGCCGGGTTTCAAGGCATGACTCCGGAAGGGGATATAACCACGATTGGTAGAGGTGGTTCTGACACCTCAGCAGTTGCTATTGCTGCTGCGCTAGAGGCGGATGAATGTCGGATCTACACCGATGTCGATGGTGTTTACACCGCAGATCCTCGAATAGTGGATGACCCGCTATTGCTGAAGGAGGTCACCTGCGAGGAAATGCTAGAGTTAGCTAGTTCAGGTACGAAGGTACTTCACGAACGCGCCGTTCAATATGCTCAAAAGTACAAGGTACCGGTTCGTGTCTTATCTAGTTTCAACGACGGCGAAGGTACTGTAGTTCACTCAGACGAAGAAGAAAATCAGATAGAAGATATGGAACAACCAGTTGTGACAGGCGTTTCGTTGACAAACAACGAGGCGAAATTAACAGTGATTGATGCACCCGATGTGCCTGGCGTAGCGTGGAAGATTCTAGGACCATGTGGTGAGAAAGGCATCATCATCGACATGATCGTTCAGAACACCGGTAGGGAACAGAAAGCCGACTTCTCATTCACCGTACAGCAAGCGGATTATCTAGCCGCCATGCATCTACTGGAACAGACCATCTCCGAGTTGAGTGAGCATGCAGAAGGCTTTGTCGGCACTAAAGTGGTGGGTAATGAACATATTGCGAAGGTCACGGCAGTAGGTGTGGGGATGCGTTCCCATGCCAATGTTGCAACAAAAATGTTCCGGGTGTTGTCTGAAGAGAACATAAACATTCAAATGATCTCTACCTCTGAAATAAAGATCTCGGTTGTCATCGACAAACAATATGGTGAACTCGCCGCCCGTGTACTTGCAAATGCATTTGATCTTACGGGAAACATTGATTTCAAATAGACGGTCTTGAAAATCGCGAGTTGATTGCAGAATTCAATACTGTTTTGACAGACTTTAGCTAGAGAAAATCAAAATCTATAATTTCAGACTATGGACAGACAGCGAAGGCGTTTGTTATAAACAGGCAATCTAGGAGTCACTATGCTGATTCTCACTAGACGGATAGGCGAAGCCATACGGATCGACGAAGACATTGAAGTCTCAGTTCTGGGGATTCGAAACAATCAAGTTCGACTTGGTTTCAAGGCACCGGACAATAAACGAGTGTGGCGGGAAGAGATTTACCAGCATCGAGAGACTGAAGAGACTAACGGGAAAGAACATTCTTCCGGTTAGTTTGGGTTCTCTGTTGCAGCGCTCGTTTTTCAGAGAAAAGTCGAGCACCCGTGGCCAAATTGGATAAGGCACCAGTCTACGAAACTGGGGATTACAGGTTCGAATCCTGTCGGGTGCGCCACAAAATAACGGAGAGATGGCCGAGCGGCTGAAGGCGCTCCCCTGCTAAGGGAGTATGGGCTAAAACCCCATCGAGGGTTCGAATCCCTCTCTCTCCGCCATAGGCGGTCGAGATATTTGATCAACTATGTACTCAGACCGCAACCGGGCGGTGGAGTTAAGCGCTAGGCACCCCAAACACACCAAGGATCGCCGCGGTTGTGAGAATGAGTTTTGGGAGAGGCTCAAAGGTACCAGCGGTTAAATGGGAAAGGACTTCACAATGTTGCGCTAGCATACTGTTGGAATAACAGAAAATGACCCAAGACTAGTAGCGTGTAATCATCGCCGATTTTGCCGAGGAAATCCTGCAATGACGCAAGCGAGTATCGCAAGCAGAGTCTGCCAAAATACACTTCCGAGAAGGTGGCCTGCGGTCGAATTGGTGGACTTCTAAGTTCAACGCGAATCGTGTTGAATTACGCATAATCTCTAGGAGGCTTTAAAATACTCTCTTCCCCAGCATCGTGAAGTGACCCCTATTCGGTACATCCTAGTATCTCTTTCCTCATTTTTGCTCGCACTTACTCTTAACGCCGAAGAAACCACTTCAACAGTTCAAAATACCTCCTTGGAGGTAGATTCCGTTGAGCTTCAAGACATCAGATTTGCTGGCTATCTTGAAGATTCTTCAGTCGCAATGGCGGTAACTCGATTTGCAAAAAATCCTGCCATAAAGATCGACGGTCACATCGACGAGGATGTCTGGCTACAGGTAGTTCCACACGATCGATTCGTCGTTACTGATCCAGACACACTAGAAATAGCACCTCTTCAAACTAAGGTCCGCATGGCCTATAACGATTCGGGCTTCTATCTAGCAGCGGAGATGATCCAAGACCCGGATACGTTGATTCGGCGTCTGTCAGCGCGTGATGAAGGATTTCTCAATCGCGATTATTTCTCTTTTCAGCTCGACACTTCAGGTGAGGGAAGGTACGGATTCTGGTTTCAGTTGAACCTAGGCGATAGTCGTGCCGACGGCACTGTCAAACCAGAGCGGCAATTTAGCGATAACTGGGATGGTGCTTGGTATGGTCAGACTCAGTCCACGGAATACGGTTGGACAGCTGAGTTTTTCATTCCTTGGTCTGTTGTTGCGATGCCAAAAGTAGAAGGCATGCGAAAAATGGGCATTTACATGTCGCGGAAGGTCGCGTCTGTTGATCAACGATATTCTTGGCCAGCGTTGCCATTTACTCAACCGAAATTTCTATCCGCGTTCCAACCTCTTTTGTTTGAAAGCGTAAACGCACCCCGACAACTGAGTTTTATTCCTTATATATCGAGTTCTTTCGACTCAATTTCTGACGATTCATCGCACAGCCTAGGGACAGACTTCTTCTGGCGTCCGTCTACGAACTTTCAGGTAACCGCGACGATGTTGCCAGATTTCGGAACGGTCGAATCTGATTCAGTTATCGTGAACTTGACTGCCATTGAAACGTTCTATCCCGAAAAAAGGTTGTTTTTCCTTGAAGGGCAAGAAATATTCCAGATGTCGAGTAGGTCTGGGGGATTCTCTTCCAATTCAATGGTCTCCATGCTCCATACGCGACGAATCGGTCAGAAAGCCATAACGCCAGACATTCCAGAAGATGCAGAGTTCACTTGGTCGGATTTTTCTCGACCGGTCGATCTTCTCAGAGCTGGAAAGGCCACTGGCACCGCGGGTGAATTCAGTTACGGATTCCTGGCCGCTCAGGAAGATGATTCGACTTTTCATGGAACGTTATACGGCGAGCCGATTTCGATCAATCAATCAGGTAGAGATTTTGGGGTGGTTAGAGGGTTGTGGGAAAAGAGTAATGGTTCCTACAAAGGACTTGGCTTCATGTCCACAAAGGTCATGCATCCTACTGGAGATGTACATACTCATGGCGTGGATACGCACTATTTCAGCGCGGATGGAAAGTTCAAAGTTGACTCCACGTTAATGATGTCTGATTTACCCAATGACCCCACGGGTTATGGAGCAATTGTTGATATCCAGTATGCGCCAAAGAGAGGCGTGAGACACGAGCTTGCACTTGAGCAATACGACGATGAGTTTAATCTAAACCACATGGGTTTCTTGGGAAGAAATGATCAGCGCAAAGTGAAGTATTACCTTCGAGTCAATAGGTCTACTGGTGGAGCATTGGTGCGGGAACAGTACACTCGTTTCAGTGTAGACTCTGGGTGGAACGGTGCATCTGAGCTGATAGAGCGAGGCGTCGATGTAAATCACCAGTTTACGTTTCACAATCTTTCTCAAATACGCGTAGGCGGCTCCTATAAACCCGCTCAGATTGATGACCGAAACAGCTTCGGCAATGGATCGTTTGAACAGGGCGCAACTAAGGAAATTGATGTTCGATACTCGTCGGATAGTTCAAAGAAGCTGTACTACAACCTCGGGGGCGAAATTCAAACGGAGACTACAGACGGCCAGAGTAGGAGGGTGTCAAGCTCCGTCGTATATAGACCGTCAGGAAGGGTTTCTATGTTCCTGAATCTCTCATACAGAGATCGCGATGCGTGGTTACTGTATCGAGGTGGCCGAAACTTCGCCGCATTTGAAACTGAAAGCTGGGGACCGAGGATGGTTTTCAACTATTTCATCCACGCTAATCAGTATGTACGTTTTGACCTTGAATGGATGGGTATACGTGCAACTGAGATGCAACGTTTCACATTACCCGTTGCACATACGAAGTTGGCTAAGGTGGATGAAGATCAGCTAGGAAGTACTTCAAGAGATGGTTTCAGTATTTCTCGCATGAATCTGCAACTAAGGTATCGTTGGGAAATAGCTCCGATGTCAGATTTGTTCTTGGTCTATACCAAGAGTTCTGACCTACCGAATGCAATTGAATATTCGTTTTTCGATCAGTTTACGGAGACGCTTGGCTACGCGTCAGACGAATCCTTCGTAATCAAACTTCGCCACCGAATTGGTACGTAAATTCACGAAGACTGGCCTCAGTGGTCCGATCCTCAGGTCAAACAGTCCTTTCAAACTGTAAGTTGCCTGCGCCTAGGATCTATTGCATCTCGCAATGCGTCGCCGATGTAGTTCACACTTAAGACGACGAGAGAGATCGCTAAACCTGGCCAGATCACTCGCTCTGGTGCTAACGTTATGAAGTTTGCACCGTCAAACAAGAGTCGTCCCCAGGTCGGGAAATCTGGTGGAAAACCAAGTCCAAGAAAGGATAGCGTTGATTCTGTGATAATTGCGTTCGCAACACCTAAAGTAGCGGAGACCATGATCGGACTCAACATATTGGGCAGAATGTGACGAAAGACGATTGACCAATTCGAAGCGCCTACACTAACAGCAGCCTTCACGAATTCTCTCTCTTTGAGAGACAGAGTTTCTCCTCGAACGATGCGAGCGGTTTGCATCCAGCTAGTTACACCGATCACAAAGACAATTAACAGAAATATCCCAGCTTCCGGACCTATCGCAGCACGCAAGACATCTCTGAACAGGAGAATAATCACCAAGAGCAGTGGTAAGAGCGGAAGTGCCAAAAATAGGTCAGTGAACCGCATCAATGGCCCGTCCAACATTCTGAAATAGCCAGCTAGCACGCCGATCAGCGTTCCGAAGAATAAGGAGAGCAACATCGCCGACAATCCGACCGCTAAAGCAATTCGGCCGCCAGCCAGCAATTGAGCGAACAAATCTCTTCCTAGGTTATCGGTTCCTAATAGGTGATCTGCTGAAAATCCTTGATTCTTAATGCTCAGGTCCACGTATTGTGGATCCACTGTGTAAATGAAAGGACCTATCAGAACCGCAAACACGATCACGCCTAGTACAGCCGCACCGACCAAAGCACCTTTGTGATTGCGAAACGCAATCCAGGTCACGTACCACATCGATTGGTCATAATCGATGGTTTGCTTCACTGCAACATTAGAAGCCATGCTATTCGTACTTGATCCTTGGATCAACCAACCCATACAGAATGTCGGCGATCAGATTGAATAGAACGATCAAAACGGCAAATAGGAATGTGAGCGTTTGGACCAGTGGAATGTCAGCACCTTGAATAGCCACGATCAAGAGTTGCCCTAGACCATTGACGCGAAATACTTGCTCGGTGATAATCGCACCACTGAAGATGGTTGGAACGCCCAATGCAATCATCGTGATGACCGGGAGCATGCTATTACGAAACACATGGAAGAACAATATTGCTCGCTCCCGTAGTCCTTTCACTCTCGCGGTTCGTACGTAGTCTTGGTTCAAATTTTCAAGCACTGAAGCTCGCATATAGCGGCTGAGTTGGGCCGCGTTATAGAGCGACAACACCAAGACTGGCATCAGAATCTGCTTGATCTGGTACCAAAAACTAGAAAGGTCCGTCACCTCATGTGTGGTGTCGTAGATCGAAGGTAACCACGAGAGTGTCACACTAAAAATAATGATTGCCAGTAGACCCGTGAAGAATGTCGGTACGGAGAATCCAACCATGGATACAAAGGTTCCAAGTTGATCTATCCACGAATACTGTTTGTAAGCGGTAATGACCCCTACGGGTAGTGCTATCAGAATTCCAATCAGATAGGACAGACCCACCACCCAGAGAGTTTGTGGAAGCCGCTCAGCGATGAGTTCGACAACCGGGCTCCGAGTTGCCCAGGATCTGACTCGTAGTCTTTCTTCTGAATTTCCTATTTCAACGCCAAAGGCTTGTTCAATGAGATTAATCGGTTCATTGACAAAGAATTGATGTAGCCATTTGACATAGCGAACGTAAATGGGATCATCCAGACCGAGGCTGTCGCGAATCTGTTCCCTTACTTCAGGAGGGATGGTAAGAGGTAGCTGACCGGTCGGGTCGTTGGGAGCCAGGTCAAGTAGAACGAATAAGACAAGACTGATGGCGAGTAGTGTTGGGACCGCAAACGCGAGCCTACGACTGAAATAACGCAACATGATTTGTCTAGTTGCTCACTTCAGCCTCTTTAAAAATAAAGACATTGGCTTCAATCCGGTACCAGTCAGCAACATTCCATAACTCGCTATCCCAACCGTTCATACGCACACCCCCAAGCGAATACAGACGCGCTGATAAAGATGCTCGATGAATAAGTGGAATAAGCCAGTAATTTTGAATCACCGTATCGTTGAGGAGAATGGCCAGTTCCTCGCGTTTTTGCGGATCGGCTGTAATGGAAAGTTCGGTTACTATCTTGTCGTATTCAGGTGTACAGGCGCGATTCACATTTGTACCGAGCCAGTCATTCTTTGGCGATGTAATTTGATCACAGGTGAAGTTGGCCAAGTAGGATTCAGGATCGTTGCCGAGAAATGCATTGGTATACATCTCAACATCTGAATAGAACTTTTGCAGAGTGTCTGGACTTGCTGGATCACCGCCAAAGAAAACGGCGCCATCGATATTTCTCAGTTCTGTTTCTACTCCGATGGCAGACCACATTTGCTTGATGAGTGCTTGGGTGCCTTGACGTACGGTATTGGTTGAAGTCTGAAAAAGAATAGAGAGCTTCACACCATCTTTCTCCCTGACACCGTCATCGCCGCGAATCCATCCAGCCTCGTCTAGTAACTGATTTGCCAATTCAACATTACTCTCAGTACATGAATCGTTGTTTGGTGACCTGAATCGTAGCGGTGCAGGAACGACATTGCAAGCAGGTGCACCACCTGCGCCGTAGCCATGTTCTACAAGCATATTTCGGTCTATGGCGAGTGAAAGCGCTTTACGAACGTTGAAATCAGTAATGAATGGATGTGGATTGTTGCCATCCATGTACACGGAACGTTTATCCAAGTCGAGTGCACTGTTTGCGTTTGTAAAGTTCAGCATCAAGCGCTCTATTTGTGAACCATATCCTGTGACTATCTCACCATATCCGGCTTGCGACATCTGTGTGAGTATTTCAGGCTCAACCTGTAGGTTCCAAGCGTAATCGTATTCACCTGTTGCTAGTACAGCACGGGCGGCGGAAGCCGCATCGCCGCCACCTTTGATTGTTGCTGTCTGGAAATATGGTTTATCGGATTCTCGGTAATTTTCGTTAGCGACATACGTAGCAACGTCATTGGCTCGGAATTCGACAATCTTGAATGGTCCTGTTCCGATTGGACCAAAGTTTTGTTCGGTACACTCCTGCGCTCTCAAGCCCGTGCAATTCTCAAACTGAGCCTTCTGAAGTATTGGATTGTTGGATCCAACGAAAGCATCGAAAGGATGAGGTTTTGGTTTCTTGAATCGCAATTGGACGGTCAACTCGTCAATCACTACGATCTCATCAATGTCTTGGAACTCCACGAGTGCATTGCAACCCATTTCGTCGTTCATGCAGTAATCTGCTGTGAATTTGACATCTTCTGCAGTGAAAGGGGTTGAATCTGACCAAGTCACGTTTGGAAGTAATTTCCAGGTAATAGACATGTGATCTTCAGATAGCCCTCCGTTTTCAAACGAAGGGATTTCTTGCGCTAGAGTAGGGACGATCTGACCGTTCTCATCGAAATGCGCCAGCGGTTCAATGATCATGGAAGCAGCTTCCATGTCTTTGGTGCCGCCGGAAAGATATGGATTTAGCGTAGAGGGTGCTTGCCAATAGAGAACGTCCAGGTGTCTATCGACTATTTCCTCTTTGGTTACATTTGGATTTTTTTCTGATGGAGAACATGCCCAGAGTAAAAGCGCACAGGAAAGTAAGATCCAAAAGGGGCATCTTGGTGGGTAGGTGGAAGTTAATTGCTCCATCGAGCTGTCCTTGTGCGAATTGACGAGTTGATTTCGATGGAATCGAAAACAACGAAACAGTTTTTAATGAGAGATTGTGCTGTGGGATACGATTTCGACTACTTCGAGCTTGCTCGATCCCAAAGAATTCTAGGTTTAGGCAAACGTGGGAATTGAGTGGCTAGATCTAAATGAGAAAACGAATGCGTAGGAGCACGCACTCGAGCTGTTGAATACTGATATTGATTGGAATGCACTTCACTGATAAAGAGTAAGTGCGTGCCTTTTCGGAGCGAGAAAAGGTCGATTGACCACGATAGAGTAAGACGTAAATACAGTCCATTCAGAGTAGGGAGTTTCAATCTGATGCTGTTTTGCCTTTACAATTTTTGCGACTTTTTTGATTCACGTCGATAGCGTAGACCTAATTATGAACTTGATGAGAGATTTATTAGTAGATGGTGGTGTGGCAGTTGGTACAGCTGGTGGACTAGGAAGCGAAGTACCGTTCTTAGCCGATGCCGGCTTCGATTTTTTGATATTCGATACCCAGCATTCACCCGTTGAAATCAAGCAACTTGCCGGTCCGATCGCTTCGATACGAAGACGACATGCAACGCCGATCGTGCGCGTAGGGGACAATAACGCTGAACAGATTTGCTATGCATTAGATCAAGGCGCGAAGGGCATCATTGCACCCATGGTCAACACACCAGAACAAGCAGAAGATATGGTGCAGTCATGTAAGTACCCCATGGAAGGGGTCCGAAGTAACGCCGGTCCTCGCGGTGAATGGGGCGAGTTTAAGTCCTATCGAGAGTACATGGACATCGTGAATAGAGATGTGCTAATCATTCCGATGGTAGAGACGCAGGAAGCGATGGATAACTTGGAAGCAATCGTGAAGACACCTGGTGTTAATTGTTGCCTTATCGGTCCTTCAGATCTCTCAATCAACTTGGACGTTCCACTTGATTACACAAACCAAAAGTATCTGGATGCTCTTGATAGAGTAGGTAGTACCTGTCGAGAGAACGATGTAGCACCTGGGATGTACTTCGTTCCGCCCGGTATTGAACCATCTGTGCTCATTGAGAAGGGATTTCAATTTTTTACGTTAGCTTGGAATGGCTGGGCGAAAGAAGGAATCCAAAAGGGAATTGCTAGCATTCGTTAGGAATCAGACGAACAGAACGGTTCAAAGTTGCTAGCCTGCTGGCTACCAACTAAGTGTGAAGACTAGGGAAGGTAAGTTAATTGCTACTTGAAGAAGGCACCTGGCTCGGAAAAGGCTCGTGGAGAATCACGACAGATTCCAGCACTGTGGCATTCGACGCAACCATTGAACTGCGAGAGGTGGAGCAGGGCTATGAAGTAGAAGTTGATGTCAAAACGGTGACGAACTACCACCACCAGTTTAGCGTCTGGATCGCACCAGATGAAACCGGAACTTACAACGTCATATTGGACGGCGAATTTATAGATATGGAAGGCTGCGCCAAACTGGACAGTACTCCGCACTTGTCACTACTTACTGATTCAGACAGGCCCAAAGATACCCTTACGGTCGCGTTATTTGAGACACGCGAAGCTTATGGTGTGAGAGGTTTCTATCGTCGCCAAGCAGATCTATATACGTTTGAACTAGCAATTCGGTCAAAGACTGAAATCGTCGTTGAAGAAGAATCGAACGTGGTTCAGTTTAGACCTCGTCCACGCAGATAGGCAGGGTCTAACCCGTCACGTTTCCATTGACTAATCAAGAAACGATTACCACCTTTCCCATCACCTTGCGGTCCAGAATCAGTTGCAGAGCTTCCGGCACTTTATCTATATATAGTGCGTGCGAAACGTAGGGATGGATTCTTCCGCTGCCTAGCAAATCCATCAGAATAGATTGGTTTTTCCGTGACCATTCAGGACGATGCCGAGCGAGTCCACCAATTGTGAATCCAATGACCTCAGCATCTTTAATGAGTAAGTGATTGGTCTTTGCAAGTGCAGGTCGACCGCCCGTGAATCCAACGATCAGGATTCTTCCGAAGGGTGCGATGCATCTCATTGATTCGTCAAATACATCCCCTCCCACAGGGTCGTAAATCACGTCTGCACCGAGTCCGCCGGTTAACTCCTTGACCTTCTCCCTGAACCCGTTCGAGTAATTGATGCCGTGATCAGCACCCATCTCTCTTACGACTTCTAGTTTTGCTTCGGTACTCGCAGTACCGATAACACGCGCTCCCATGAGTTTACCCATATCCACAGCCGCTAAGCCAACGCCTCCGGCTGCACCGTGAACCAACAAAGTCTCGCCACCCTCCAGTCTTCCTCGTTGTAATGCGTATAGCGCCGTTGCATAGTTACTCCTGAAGGATGCAGCGTCTACAAGATCCGCACTTTTAGGAACTGGCGTAGCGTGATCTTCTCGCACAACAACTCGTTCAGCGCAACCGCCCGGAACTAACACGTGATCACCGACTGCATAGCGAGATACAGCTGCACCAATCTCAATAACCTCGCCTGCACCTTCGCCACCGACGACAAACGGCAATGGTGGCTTGACTTGGTACTCACCTCTCGACATCAAAATATCGGTGAATGAGAGTCCGCGCGCGACAATCGATACCTTAATTTGGTCATCTTGAGTGATTTTCGGTTCATCGATCTCTCTAAGCTTGAGGTCTTCAGGTCCTGTAAGAGTTTCACAGAGAACGGCTAGCATTTAAAATTCCGAATCAATGGCGTGGAAATTGTAAAGGTACGCCGATTTCCCATTTGTGCTCTCAGTCGATTGCACGTTTCTTGCCCCGATGGCACAGTAGGATAGCGCAGCCCCCTCCTAAGGGGCAGGTCGAAGGTTCGAGTCCTTCTCGGGGCGCCAAGTTACCATATTGTTTGCAAATATCTTCCAAAAACCATCATGAATGTGCTCTACACGCACGAAGACTACTTAGGGCATAGCGTTCCTTTAGGTCATCCGGAATGTCCAGATCGTCTAAGAGTGATTCAGGAACACCTACAAGAGTCAGGCATCTGGCAGGACTTTGAGATTGTCCAGTCACCGCTAGTCAATGACGACGTAGTACACAAGACTCACCCTGTGCTTTACTATGACCGTCTCCAGGCGTTAACACCCAAGCAAGGATTGGTCAGAATTGATGCCGATACAGGGATCGGTCCTGGATCAATAACTGCCGTAAAACGTGCGGCCGGGGCAGTCGTTGACGCTACTCACAGAGTTTTGGAAGGATCGACAAAGACAGCTTTCTGTTTGGTACGGCCACCGGGTCATCATGCTGAGACCTCGGTAGCTATGGGATTTTGTCTCCTCAATAGTGTTGCAATAGCCGCAAACTACGCATTGGAACATGTGGACCGTGTCGCGATCCTTGATTTTGACGTTCACCACTGTAATGGAACCGTAGAGATTTTCCAACACCGTGAGGAAGTTATGGTCTGCTCGAGTTTCCAGTATCCGTACTTTCCAGGTCGCTATGACGGTCAAAACAGCTACGGCGAAAATATCGTGAATAGCCCATTAAGCGCTGGCGAAGGATCCTACCAGTTTCGCAAGGTGGTAGAGCAGGACTGGTTGCCTGCATTGACGCGGTTTGATCCTCAATTCATTCTGGTTTCTGCTGGGTTTGACGCGCACGTTTCTGACCCTCTCGGAGCTTTGAAGTTCACTGATGCTGATTACACATGGATCACTCGACAAATACTTGACCTAGCGAATTCTCATTGCGATGGCAAAGTAGTGTCTGCTTTAGAAGGGGGATATAACCTCGAAACGCTTGGTACCACTGTAGAAAATCATCTCGCAGAGCTACTTTTGGGTTAGTGTAGACACTTCGCTTCATTACCAAACGACTTAGCGTATTGTTCGTTCTCATGCCAAAAATGCGTTCGCGGACGCATGTTGGCGGACCCGAGCATCTACCACATAGTACCAACCCCCGCTTCAATAGCTGCTAAATTGGCCTGACTGAACAGATGCCTCTTTGAAGGACTCAAAATACAAGGTTGTACAGTCAAACAGAATCACGTACAACTCATCATCGGGTGTACGACAAATCTTGTTGAGAATCTGCAACTCCTGCGTCCCAACTGCAATAGGAAGAAGAGATGGAGGACTTCGCTAAGGCGGTCCTGCGGCTTGTAAATATCGTCTACAAGGATAAGTAAATCGGACTCCCACTGAATAATGCGGGATCGGGGAGGACTGGGTTTTGGCGCTAAGGTATATAACTCCCTAATCAAAAGTCAAAAACCATGGTTTTTCTTCTTTTTAACTATTGAATTCGCAGACGGGACTGTTCACAACGTCTTACAAAAGAGTATTCGCCTGCGACTGTTTCTCTTTCAATCGTTCCTGAAACGTCCGATCCATCGCTTCTAGGTTACGACCCCTGTCACAATCGTTTGCAAGATATGTGTACAGAGAAGGTATGGGGAATCTCATACCATCTGGTGTATTAGGCACGCGTTCCACTATTCCATGGTGTGACAAACGCTCAATCACCAAGTCGGGATCTTCTTTAATCCTCCTGTTACCTTCGATGGCGACATACAAATCTTCGCTTGAGAATGGGTCATTATCATGATGTTCCTTAGCAAATTCAGTCAGCGTCAGAACCAAACCTCTTGTGCTTACCGAAGATAACTGCCCTTCATAATAAGCCGTACGATTTTCATGACATTTGCTAATTACCTGTTCTAGATCAATCTCATCCTTACCATCCAAAATAGCCGCTGTCAACCCTTTTAGATACTGATCTAAATGACGTGGCCATTGCTCACTTGCAACCGAACATTGCTCCATAATTCTGACTGCATCCTTTTTCGTGAAGATATTTAACACCCCGAGCTCATCCATGGTTCTCCATACAACGTTTTCAGCTTCCTGCTCTGATAAACATCCTAGTTGCTCAACCTGTGTTCGTATCGTAACACCAACATCCCTTAACACGTTCTGGCTATCAGACAACCCTGCAAAAACAGGCATTATTTTGATTCCTCCGGTTGCACCCAAATGCACATCTTTCGCTATTGGATTCGTGTCTTTCCCTTGAAAAGGCGCAAGACTTTGTACCTCATCCACAAGTAAAAGAAAAACGGGATTATCCTTCAAATTCAATAATT
>MPMU01000065.1 GCA_002238665.1 Gammaproteobacteria bacterium bin55 | reverse complement strand
GGAGTTGGCTCAAATATTCGCTTCACAACTTCACATCGTGTTCGTCACGGCCTATGACCAATATGCTGTACAGGCTTTCGACCAAGCGGCTGTGGACTACCTTCTTAAGCCTATTTCTAGAGACCGCATTGCGAGCACGGTTAAGCGTTTAAAAAATCGCTTGGTTCCTTCTCCAGAATATGTTCAGACCATCACCCAACTAGCAGAACTACTTGATCCTAAGCAGAATGCATTCCTGCAAAATCTACGAGTTGATCACCGAGGTACGACTTTATTGCTTGACGTCAACGATATCAGCATGTTTCAAGCAGATATGAAGTACACCAAGGTATACGTCCAGGACGGGAATTATCTCTTGCGAACGACGCTCACAGAATTGGAAAAGTCTCTGGACCCGAGCAAGTTTTGGCGTGTCCACAGGAACACCATAGTCAACTCAAAGTTCATTGAGTTTGCAAAGAGAGGAATACAAGGTAGATATCAGATTCAACTCAAGAACCATTCTCGGACAGTCGGCGTGAGTCGAACGTATTCACACCTCTTCAAACCACAATAGTCACCCCATTATCTGTTGCCAAGTCTCCAGATCCTTGACATTGAGATATGCATTCATGGACTTTGTCTCGGCCATAGTTGCGTTAGGGACTGAACTATAGTTGTGACCAGGCAGTAGCAGAGTATCGTCCGGGAGACCTTTTAGTTTCTGCAGACTGTGGTACATATCCGCCGAGTCCGAGCCAGGTAGATCCACTCTTCCACAACCGTCTATGAAAAGTGTGTCCCCTGACACCAGCGTGTTTTTGATTCGGAAGCACTGAGACCCGGGAGTGTGTCCTGGTGTGTGCAGGAATTCGACGTTAATCAGACCGATATCGAAAGTATCCCCTGAATCGACCTTAACCATATCTGAATCGGAAATACCGGTAACTTTTTTCATGCCAGATGCTTCGCGTTTATTGACGAAGATTTTTACGGGATTCTGTTCAAGTAGCTCTGCGACACCATCGATATTTTGACGACCCATATTTCCGCCACAGTGATCTGGATGGTAGTGAGTAACCAAAGCGGCAGTGAGCGTATAGTCCTTCTTATTAAGATGCTCAAGCAAGCCAGCGATATCCCACGCAGGATCAACAATGGCAACTTCTCGAGTAGATGCCGAACCTATCACATATGTGAAATTCTGCATCGGTCCGATCTGGATCTGTTCGACGATCAGCTCGTTGGATTCCGGCATAGCTTTGAGGTGTCTTGTTTCCTAATGCGTGTACTTAATCTTATTAGTTGGTTCAGTGGTAGTAGCAAATCAAAGGTCAAAACCATAGGTTATTCCGCCTTCATAGACGGTTACCTGCACGTGATCACCAGTTCGTATAGATTCACTATTTCGCCAATTCTTGTCGACCAGCACGAAAGTAGCGGAGTTCCCTACTTTTATTTCTCTGTCTTCACCAGTGAACGGATTGCTGGTATACAACGAAAGTGCGTCATCAATATTCATACGTTCAGCATGGTTTAGTACCTGACCGCCGAACGTGGTTCTAGACGTTGCCGCTTGGATACCGATCCAAGGATTGGCATCTCCAAAAGGAGCATCTGTTGAACCAACCACTGGAATGCCTGAATTCAATAAACGACGACAAAGATAAAGACTTGCGTGCTCGTCTGGCTGTACATCTGCGATGTAAGAGTCACCCCGTTCATAAATGAAATTGGGTTGCGTTGCGACGCTCAATCCTAGCTTGGCAATCCACTTGAGCGTGTCTGCATCTACAACAGAAGCATGTTCAATCCGATCGCCTGCTAGCACGCCAGCTTCCTCTAGAGCTACAAGTGCAAACACCAGTTCTGTCCGCGTCACACAATGGATTGCTATGGGTCTGCTTTTTTCATGAGCTAAAGAAATTTGACTACTCAGCTCATCCAGTTCTGGTAATTGATACTCGTCCAACATAATCTTGTGCCAACCAGAATCAAGGGACATATTTCCCATCGGACTGACTTTTTGGTTGACCATGTGCTTCCGAAGAAATTCTGCTGTGATCATGTCATTGGAGGGTGTTGCATCGGTGACTTCAGTAACGCCGAAACGAGCTAGCACATCCGAGAGAAGCCTGACCTGACCTGCCATTTCCTCATTCAGACCCGCATTACTGCGAAGTAACTCATCCTGTCTAAACAGCTTTCCATCGGATTTCGTATCGAGCTCTAGTAGCTCCAGAGCTCGGGTATTCAAATACCACATCTTGCCACTACGATGCTGAATCCTTAAAGGCTGATTCTGACAAAACATGTCAAGAATGCGTCTGTTCAGCTCTCCCGCGACAGATTCATGGTAACCAACACCTCTGATCCACCCGTCCGGCTGACATTGCTGCAAAACTGACCGTAACTGATCCGCATTATTTACTTCAGGCGGTCCACACTTAGTCGATGACCGGGCAGCTGCAGTCGCCAATAAGTGAATGTGATGATCAATCAGACTGGATAGTATCTCGGCTGAAGAACCATCTAGCACTATCTCCCCAGAGGTAGAAACCAGATCGTGACCAATTTGCGCGATAGTGGAACCCACGCATCTAACGTCAACGGGATTATCTGCACCACGTAAGAAGCATGCCTTGACAAGCATTTCTAGTTCGCTTTTGTGGGGATCTTCGTTATAGGTTGAAACCCAGAGTCCGCGCCACGACCCTCAGTCCAGCAAGTTCTCCCCGCCATCTTCCATTTCAGCAGGCCTCTGCCAATAACGGTATTGGGGTGTCCACTCCGTAGCTGCTATTCCAGCCAATCCGAGCAAATTCCACATCGAGCAATAAATATCACCCTCTCCAAAGATACAGGTATTTTTACGAAGTATCTTTTCGCCTACACGCTCGTATACGACCGCACCCGGCATGTTTCCGTGTTCCGGCATGACAGATTGTTCGGTCATGTAGGGACCACCACCATGCGATGCTAATTTAAATCGCCAGCTTCTCGAATTAGCAAAGGTTCTCTGTAATTCTGGAGGATCCTTGGAGAGCAAAACTAGACTCATCGCTGACTCTAGATGAGGCACAAATCCATTGAACCCATCCGCCCACAGCGTGCAATATCGGCAAGCTTGTCCCATATTGTGAATAGCCAAGAGCTTATCGTGCTCACCGAATAAATCCAGCAGTGTTGTCGATCCAAATTCTGTCTGAAATTCATAGTTGACAACCTCAACAGTTGAGCTATTCTTCCTTAACTCATTCAGCTCTACCGTTAACTGAAAGATCTCCTGCTCCAGTTTTTGAATTTCAGTAAGTTCCATCGTCTATTCCTCGTGTAGCTAATTCTCAGCCGATTTCTCTGCGATTAGGTTGCAAGTATCCCATCCGTGAGAATTGCTTCTAGCTTACAGAAGACTCCCGGCGATTTCCGCGGTTAAAACTTCCTAATCGCGATCTACGTGATGCTGAAGTTGGACACGATCATAGATTGCAGTCACGTTCGTGAAGTCTATCACCAAAGAGTGCGAGACATTCAGGTCTGGGTCGTGCAGGTGATACTTGAACCTGCTCTGTTTTGCACCTCCTAAGAATGCATCGTAGTCCCGTGTTAACTCTCGAACATCGCTGAGGATTTCGGTGCTCCAAGTCGCCCTGAACGGACCGAGAACCGCTCCACCTTTAAACGTAATCGTGATTTCATGATTGGTCAGCGCTCTATCTGTGCTCATTGGAAATTGCTCTCGTGCTTCGCCAATTAATCAGTTTTTCATATGTCAATGCTATGATGATTTCTTCAAATTAACAATACCAAGGAAAGAGTTATGGCAATTACTCAGTTTGACCACCTAGTGGTACGAGTCAATGACCTCGATGAAGGAATAAAAACCTACCGCGATGGCTTAGGTTTTGAATTGGACCGTACCAGCGAAAGTGCTGAACTAGGCGTTAAACAAGCGTTCTTCAACTTACCAGGTGGCGGTTTTATCGAAATAGTTTCGCCATTATCCAGTGACTCAGCAGTGGGTAAAGCACTGGAAGGTCGAGGAGAAGGCATGCACACTATCGCGTTTGCAGTCGACGATTTAGCGGCAACCTGTGAAGCTTTAAAAGCTGGTGGAAGTCGTCTGATCGGAGAAGGTGCACCTACCGTTTTCGTACATCCAAAATCAACTCACGGCATCCTACTGCAATTGTCAGAAAAGTAAGATCGGTCCCTGCGTAATCTCAGGAGTTATTTAGCGGGACGTTAAGTGGTTTTGCCGTTGCGTTCCGCAACTTCTCTTTGTTCTTCCACAATCTCTGACTTAAATATCCATCGAAACCATCGATGGGATGGGGGCAGGAATAACAGAACGGTTGCAGTCAGGGAAATACCCTTGGCGAGCATCGTCGCGTAAGTATCCATGTTGTTGCCAGCCGTGTTGTACCAAGCCAACACAAAGAGAATACCAAGCACAACTGAGGCATACCGAACCCAACCAGCTCCAAGATAGAGCAGTCCAGACATCATAAGCCATAGCACGACAAAGAAAATTTGACTTCCGTTACTCTCGATCTGTTCTGGGAAGATCAACCACCAGAGCAAGAGGAATACCGCATTGAATACCAGCAAACCGATTGCAACCGTGACAAGCATCGGTCTTTTAGCTGTTTTCTCTGAGAGCAACATACGAAGAAAGAAGGACGTCGAACAGGTTTGTAAATAGGGAATTGGAAGAGTAAAGGACGATTAAATGTCACTCATTTATCTTGAAAAATCAGTCAAAACTGTTTTACAAGGACTGTGCATCTATGAGAACGAGCAACAGTTCGCCCTAGTTCAAAGTTTATAATTTCTCGGCGGACACATTGACATACACTGAAAGTAGCCACTAGATTCTTGGCTAATTCCGATCCATCTTTCACTGACTGGCTTCCCTTCTCTTCATTACCGATTGAGACAACCTAATTGATGTTTGAGAGCACGATGACAGCCAGCATGTTACCTTTCTTGCTGTACGCTGTGGTAGTCGTTGGGGTGCTTGTGGTGGTCATGGTGGCCTCTTGGTTCATCGGTTCCCGAGCTACACATGGCGGCGCGAAAGACATTCCTTACGAGTCTGGTGTCGTGCCCGTCGGCGACGCAGAAAATATGCGTCTGTCTATTGAGTTCTATCTCATTGCGATTTTCTTTGTGATTTTCGACCTAGAGACCATTTTCATTGTTGCTTGGGCAGTGGCATTCAAGGAAGTCGGCCTGGTCGGCTATATCGCAGCTTCGATTTTTATCGTCATGCTCCTCGTAGCGTTGCTGTACGAGTATCGAACCGGTGCGCTCGAATGGGGAACTAAGAGACGACAATTTAAACCAACTAGCTACGCTGTCGAGGATGCTGCCTAATGGAATGGCGACTTGTAGATGCCAAACCCGATCAGTCGATGGCAGAAGCCGAACAGGCATACCTTGAAGAACAAAGCAAGAGCTTCCTGGTTGGCAAACTTGAAGACTTGGTAGCGTGGGGACGCGCAAACTCAATCTGGCCGTTTAACTTCGGATTGTCCTGCTGTTATGTTGAGATGGCGACAAGTTTCACATCTCGACACGACATCTCCCGATTTGGAGCGGAGGTGATTCGAGCAACACCACGGCAAGCGGATTTAATAGTTGTGTCTGGTACTGTGTTCCGAAAGATGGGACCGGTTCTCTGGCACCTCTACGAACAGCTACTTGAGCCTCGATGGGTAATCTCAATGGGTTCGTGCGCTAATTCAGGCGGAATGTTCGATATATACAGTGTGGTTCAGGGCGCGGATAAATTCCTACCCGTAGATGTTTATGTACCGGGCTGTCCACCAAGACCTGAAGCATTTATGCAAGGTTTAACGTTGCTTCAAGAAGCCGTTAAAAACACTCGAAGACCACTGTCTTGGGTGATCGGCGAAGATGGTAGCGTGGACAAATACTCGCGAAGTCTTCGTGATGAGAAGACACCGGAACGAGCGAAGGTCGTCGACCTCGCCGAACCGACAACCGTTGGCGATGCACCGCTTTCGGACAAACTTCTAGGCAAGAAGCGCGGCAGTTAACAGCGGTGAACGAACCGGCGACTAAACTCGCGTCTAACGATCCCATCGTTAGCGATTTACAAACGCGGTACGGTGACTCCTGTGTTCAACAGATCACCGTAGACCCTTATCCAACCGTCTGGGTTGCTCGCGAACATATACGAGATGTACTGAGCTACCTCAAGTCCGATGCAGCTCACAAGTATGAATTGCTATACGACTTGTCGGCAATCGACGAGCGACTCAGAAAACATCGGGACAACCAACCAGATTCTGAGTTCTCGGTGTTTTACCACCTCATGTCACTTAGCTCAGATCGAGATATTCGGATCAAAGTACCGTTGCAGGATAGTGACCTGAATATAGACACGGTCGAAAAAATCTATCCATGCGCGAATTGGTACGAACGAGAAGCTTTCGACATGTTCGGCATCCATTTCAATGGACATCCAAACCTAAGACGCATTCTTACCCCACCTCTCTGGGAAGGTCATCCTCTTCGTAAGGAGCATCCGGCGCGGGCGACCGAGATGGACCCGTACCATCGAACCGATGAGTTCCAACGCGAGCAACAAGAAGCTCTTCGATTCGTTCCAGAAGAATGGGGAATGAGTCGAGCGTCGAAGCACACCGATTTCATGTTTCTCAATCTGGGGCCGAATCACCCCAGTGTACATGGTGTATTTCGGATTGCTTTGCAATTGGACGGCGAAGTCATCGTCCAAGCCGTGCCGGAAATTGGCTATCACCACCGTGGTCAAGAGAAAATGGCAGAGCGCCAATCTTGGCACACGTACATCCCCTACACGGATCGCATCGACTACCTAGGTGGAGTTATGAATAACCTGCCTTATGTCATGAACATTGAAGCCATGGCAGGTATTGAGGTACCGCCCCGCGCGCAGGTAATTCGTGTGATGTTGTCAGAGATGTTTAGAGTAGCCAGCCACCTGTTGTTCTACGGTACCTTTGCTCAAGATGTTGGGCAAATGTCTCCGGTGTTCTATATGTTCGCCGATCGAGAACGATTATTCTCGATCATTGAGGCGATCACCGGTGGGCGCATGCATCCAAGTTGGTTCCGAATTGGTGGCGTCTGCCAAGACCTACCGGATGGCTGGAAAGAGATGGTGATCGACTTTTGCGATTACATGCCATCAAGAATGGATCACTACGACAAAATGGCTCTGCAAAACAAGATTTTGCAACGACGCACAAAAGGTATCGGTGCCTATACCACAGCAGAAGGTCTTGACTGGGGAATCACTGGTCCTTCACTACGCGCTACCGGCAACGACTGGGACTTGCGAAAAAAGCGTCCTTACAGTATGTACGATGAGTTTGACTTTGAAATCCCGACTGCGGAGTCCGGAGACTCCTTTGATCGCTGTGTCGTCAGAGTCGAAGAAATCAGACAAAGTCTGAGGATAATCAAGCAGTGTGCCGAAAATATGCCTAGTGGGCCATATAAATCTGAGCACCGATCTACCACGCCTCCTCTCAAAGAAAGAACGATGAAGGACATCGAGACTTTAATTCATCACTTTCTCAATGTCAGTTGGGGTCCCGTAATCCCGCCGAGCGAATCAGAAACAATCGTTGAAGCAACAAAAGGCTGGACTAGCTTTTACTCCATCTCGGACGGTGGAACCATGGCCTATCGATCCAGAGTTCGAACTCCTTCTTTTCCCGCCCTACAGCAAATACCATTTATCAGCAACGGGTTTATGGTGCCGGACTTGATAGCCATTATTGCAAGCATCGACTTTGTCATGGCGGATGTAGACCGATGAGCGAAGCTATGCAACCTAAGCAACTCGTACCAGTTCTCACTGACGAGGAAGTCGCAGAAATCGAACACGAAATCGCTCATCTGCCAGATCGTGAATCCGCGGCCATAGATGCTCTCATGATCGTTCAAAAACATCGTGGCTGGGTATCCGACGAGAGCTTATTCGCAATCGCCAAATTACTCGATATGTCAGCTGCAGAGTTGGACGGTATCGCCACTTTTTACAACCTTATCTTCCGCCAACCAGTCGGTAAACATGTGGTCATGGTATGCGATAGCGTGTCGTGTTATGTCATGGGTGCTGATCAGCTGGCACAGGACATCAAAAGCCATCTAGGGCTTGAGTTTGGTCAGACTACAGAGGATGGCAACTTTACTTTATTACCGATTGTTTGCTTAGGTGCTTGCGATAAAGCACCAACCATGATGATCGACGAAGACCTAGTAGAAAATGTCAAGTCATCTGACTTAACCGAGATATTTGCGAGATACGTCTGATGTCACTCCAGGAAACCAAGCCGCTAACTGGCAGAATCGAAGAGGTAGGAGGCGTTGTTGAATTCGCTGACTACGTAGCGGGAGGGGGGTACGAAGCCGCTCGCAAAGCGGTAACAACCATGTCTCCAGCAGATGTGATCAGTCAAGTCAAAGACGCTAACCTATGTGGACGCGGTGGCGCTGGATTTCCAACTGGTACCAAATGGGGATTTGTACCACAAGGCGATGCTCACGACGGCGGTGTCAAGTATCTGGTGTGTAACGGCGATGAAATGGAGCCCGGTACATTCAAAGACCGCTACCTGATTACCTATAACCCTCACCTGCTCGTTGAGGGAATGATCATCGGTGCATATGCCATTGGTGCGGAAAAAGCCTTTGTCTTTCTGAGAGGTGAGTACCACACACCTAAACAAGCATTGGCACAGGCAATTGCCGATGCCGAAGCGAAAGGCTATTTAGGTAAGAACATCTTTGGTACGGACTTCAATCTTGATCTACGAATCCATTCCTCAGGTGGTCGTTATATCTGTGGTGAAGAAACCGCACTTCTGAATGCTCTGGAGGGAAAGAGAGCGCAGCCTCGAACCAAACCCCCGTTTCCTCCAGCCAGTGGTGCGTGGGGACGACCAACGATCGTGAATAATGTAGAGACGTTCTGTAACGTACCACCCATCATCACCCGGGGGACTAATTGGTACCGTGATCTCGGTATCACGGACGATTGTGGCACCAAAATTTATGGTGTCTCCGGCCGAGTCAAAAATCCAGGACTTTGGGAATTACCTATCGGTACAACGATTCGAGAAATAATCGAAACTCATGCCGGCGGGATGCAGGATGGTTTCAAATTACGCGGACTACTTCCAGGCGGTGCTTCAACTGATTTCCTGGTAGAAGAACATTTCGATCTAGCTATGGATTTTCAGACTATCCGAGCGGCTGGAAGTCGAATGGGCACAGGCACCATGATCCTCATGGATGATTCTATTTGCCCCGTCGATATGTCTCGTAATCTCCAGCATTTCTTTGCACAGGAATCGTGCGGATTCTGCACACCTTGTCGAGAAGGTTTACCTTGGATTGAGCAGCTGTTGCTAGACATTGAAGAGGGGCGCGGCAAGCCCGGGGATTTAGACATTCTTGATCAAAACGCACAGTATATTGGCGCACCTGGAAATACATTCTGCCTGCATGCAACTGGAGCCATTGAACCTCTACAGTCAGCGTTGAAGTACTTCCGAGAAGATTTTGAAAAGCACATTACGGACGGTAAGTGTCCCTATAAGTGACAGATAACTAAATATGGCAAAAATCTACGTCGAAGGCAAGGAATACGAAGCGGAAGCGGGGGAAAACCTGCTCCATGCAGTACTCTCTCAGTCGATTGACCTTCCATACTTTTGTTGGCACCCGGCGATGGGTTCGGTGGGTGCATGCCGTCAATGTGCTGTTATCCAATACGCGGACGAAGAAGATACCCGCGGTCGATTGATGATGGCTTGTATGACACCTGTGATGGACGGACTTCGGATATCCGTTGAAGCCGCACAGGCCAAGGACTTCCGAAGTAGTGTCATTGAGTGGTTAATGGAAAACCACCCCCACGACTGCCCAGTCTGTGAAGAAGGCGGCGAGTGTCATCTGCAGGACATGACTGTTATGACCGGTCATTCCATGCGTCGCTTCGAGAGTAAAAAACGAACCTGGCGAAACCAGAATTTAGGTCCTTTTATCGGTCACGAGATGAATCGGTGCATTACCTGCTATCGTTGCGTCAGATTCTATGGCGACTACGCCGGCGGTACTGATTTGGCTGCATTGGGTTCTCGAAGTCGCGTGTACTTTGGAAGAGTCGAAGACGGGACGCTAGAGAGTGAATTTTCCGGCAACTTAGTGGAAGTTTGTCCGACTGGCGTATTTACCGATAAGCCATTCTCACAGCACTATTCGCGTAAATGGGATCTTCAATCAGCACCTTCGATCTGTCCAGGTTGTTCGGTCGGTTGCAACACGATCGCATCCGAGCGTTACGGCGTGCTCAAACGCCTGCACAACCGGTATAACAGTGAAGTAAACAGCTATTTCCTGTGTGACCGTGGGCGATTTGGTTCTCACTTTGTCAACAGCCAAAAACGAATCCGACATGCGGCAACAAAAGCTGAGGACGGCACATTCGAATACGGAGATTTAGACAAGGTCGTAACTCAAGCTGCCAGCCACTTGGAAGGCACAATCGGTATTGGATCCCCACGAGCGTCGGTGGAAGCCAACTACGCACTTAAGAAACTGGTTGGTGCTGAAAACTTCTGTGCAGGGTTCAGTGACCTCGATGAAACACTACTCAAGGAAATTGCTGAAATCCGAAAGACAGGTGGATTCCATAGTCCTAGTATCGCGCAAATTGAAGAAGCGGATGCCATCCTGATTCTTGGTGAAGATATCTCAAACACGGCCGCTCGAATCGCGCTGTCTGTCCGACAGGCCGTGAGAGGAGTCTCATTCGACATGGCCCGATCCGCCAATATCCCAGAGTGGCAGGATGCTGGCGTTCGTGGACACGCACAACACAATCAAAACCCACTATTTATCGCAGTCAACGGTACTACGAGAGTCGATGACATCGCAGTTGCTAAGTGCAACGGTTCGAATGATGAGATTGCTAGAGCTGGCTTCGGTATAGCTGCCGAAATCGACGGCGATTATGCCGTAGGTGACGACTCTGAGTTCGTGAAAAATGTCGCACAGACATTGAAAAAAGCGTCCAAACCGCTCATTATTTCAGGTACTGGGGCGCAAAATCAGGCAGTCATTCAAGCAGCTGCCAATATTGCTTGGGCTCTTAATTCCGAAGCACGGCAGGCTTCATTACTCTACGTAGTAGGCGAAGCCAATGCCATGGGTAGTTTGTTGCTCGGCGGCTCAGTTACCATGAGCGACGCATTGAACCGAATGGAATCTGGAAGTTCTGCGATCGTACTCGAGAATGATCTCTATCGACGAGCGGATTCAAAGCTTGTGAGTGCGGCCATAGGCGGTATAAAATCGCTAACTTGCCTGGATTCACTTGGCCACTCAACAGTTGAACAAGCTGACACAGTTTTCCCAGCGGCAACCTACGCGGAACAGACTGGTACGTTCGTAAATCTTGAAGCCAGAGCACAACGCTTCTATCAGGTTTTCCAACCTACAGACGACATCCGACCGAGCTATGAATGGATTTCTGAGATTGCTAAAAAAGCCGATAGAGCCGACTTAAATTGGCAATCCATAGCTGAATTGACAGATGTCTGTGATCAGGAAGCTCTGAATGGCGTGAAGGAAGCATCCGTTGACGCAAATTACAGAGTCGAGAATCAATTCAAACTGCCGAGGCAGACCCACCGTTACAGTGGACGAACTGCCATGTTCGCAGACCAGTCGGTACATGAGCCAAAGACGGCTGAAGACCGAGAGACACCATTTAGTTACTCCATGGAAGGTGAAAATCCGGGCGATCAAGACGGCTCAACCATCCCCTATGTGTGGACACCGGGTTGGAATTCCAATCAATCTGTGTTCAAGTTTCAGGAGGAAGTCGCTGGTCCACTTAAAGGTGGCGATCCAGGAAAGCTACTCACAGAAGTAAATCCTGAGCGACCTGCCAATGCTTCCGATATTTACTCGCTCGTACCTGAAACTACAAACGGCAATAATGGCTTGGTGATTACTCCGAGCTACTCTGTATTTGGGAGCGATGAACTGTCATCCAGTTCCTGGCCAATCGCAGAACGCAGTCCCGCACCATTTGCTCGACTAAATCCTGCAGATGCTAGTAAATTAGGTGTGACAGACGGATCAGGCGTATTCGTATCTGAACAGCCTGACCAAAAATACGAAGTGATCGTCGACTCAAATCTCGCACAAGGCACCGTTGGCCTAGCAGTCGGGTTCAACGGATTTAACACCATAGGTACCGATACAGCTTCTTTGCAAGTTGATCTGGACTATCGAGCTCGGCCAACCGGTGAAGAGAGGATTCTGGCGAAGAACTGATGTTTGGCTTCGAAATTAACTGGTCCTACGTACTCATTCTGCCGGTCGCGCTCGGTGTATTGGTCTTTGCGCTGGTATTGGTATGGTGGGAACGAAGGTTGCTAGGTTGGTGGCAAGACCGGCTCGGTCCTAACCGAGTTGGATGGTTTGGCGTACTTCAGTTTGTCGCAGATGCCATTAAGTTATTCACGAAAGATGACTGGATTCCTCCTTTTGGAGACCGCTTCTTTTTTGTTCTAGCACCATTTGTCGTTTGTGCAGCGATGATCATGGCTTTCGTCGTGGTGCCATTCGACGAAGGTTGGGTAATCGCCGATACCAATATTGCTGTGCTCTGGTTCCTAGCGATGTCCTCGCTAGCCGTGTACGGCGTTCTGCTTGGTGGCCTGGCCAGCAACAATAAATACGCGTTGCTCGGTGGCTTGAGAGCGGCAGCTCAAATGGTGACCTACGAAGTTTTTATGGGTCTCTCGATTTTGGGTGTCGTGATGATGGCTGGTTCATTCAGTCTCAGCGACATCGTCATGGCTCAGGCAGACAGTATCTGGTATTGCATCCCACAATGCGTTGGACTATTCATTTTCATAATCGCGGGACTCGCGGAGACCCACCGTCTTCCGTTCGATTTACCCGAGGCGGAACATGAACTGACGGCTGGGTATCACACCGAATACTCCGGCATGAAATTTGGATTGATCATGGCTGCGGAATATGTGGCACTCATTTTGCTGTCCTGCATGATTACGATCATGTTTTTCGGTGGATGGCTAGGACCAAGTTTCCTGCCCGGCTTTGTTTGGTTCGGAATGAAAGTATTTATCCTGATCAATTTCTTTATCTTGCTACGTGCAGCCATCCCGCGTCCCAGATACGACCAGCTCATGTCACTTGGCTGGAAGATTTTGCTTCCCCTTTCACTACTGAACCTGCTGGCAACAGGTGCAGTGCTTCTCTTAATCTAGAGGCTGTCGATTCACTCATGCTAAGTCAACTTCGCACTATATGGACGGTACTTTCCCATACGTGGAAACGTAATGAGACCGTACAGTATCCAGAGGAAATGCCTTATCAGGCTCCCAGATATCGAGGAAGAATCGTTTTAACTCGAGACCCAGATGGCGAAGAACGATGTGTCGCTTGTAATCTGTGCGCCGTCGCTTGTCCAGTCGATTGCATTGCTCTGCAGAAAACCGAAAAAGAAGATGACGGGCGTTGGTATCCAGAGTTCTTTCGGATTAATTTCTCCCGTTGCATCATGTGTGGCCTGTGCGAAGAGGCTTGTCCTACCTATGCAATCCAACTAACACCAGATTTTGAACTATGTGAATTCGACCGCAACAACATGGTTTACGAGAAAGAACACTTGCTAATCAACGGACCTGGCAAGTACCCCGACTATAGCTTTTGGAACATCGCTGGAAAGACCATTGATGGCAAAGACAAAGGCGAAGCGGAACGCGAAGAACAACCATCAGACGTGCATAGTCTACTGCCCTAGTTTCAAGTCAGCTAGCATGGAATACATCCTTTTTATCATCGCCGCAGCGATCACCATCGGCTCGTCGATTTTGGCGCTGACGAGGCTTAACGCGTCTCATGCGTTGATTTATCTGGTGGTCACATTGCTTGCCCTCGCAGTCATTTTCTTTCTGCTTGGCGCACCGTTCGCGGCTGCTTTACAGATTGTGGTCTATGCGGGTGCGATCGTCGTCCTGTTCCTCTTTGTAGTCATGATGCTTAATCTAGGTAAGAGTTCCGTCGAACGAGAGCAACGATGGTTGCAACCGCGCATGTGGTATGGTCCGGCAGTTTTATCTGCAATCTTGTTCGCGATCCTTTGTGTAGCCATTTACGACAGTCCGTCAAGTGACACGACTGGAACAATGGTTTCTCCCAAGGAAGTCGGCACCGAACTGTTCGGTCCATATATCATCGCTGTCGAGCTTGCTGGCTTTTTGTTGCTTGCTGGTCTAGTGGGTGCCTACCACCTAGGTAGACGTTATCTATCGGATAGGAGGTCGTAGCAAACCATGGGTAATGCAATGACCATCCCGGTCGACTTGGTAATGCTGTTAGCCATTGCACTATTTGTGATTGGCTTGTTTGGCGTACTGACACGCCGCAACATTATTTTCATTCTGATTTCGATCGAAGTCATGATGAATGCAAGTGCGCTCGCGTTTATTGCAGCAGGTGCACGCTGGGGGCAACCCGATGGACAGATCATGTTCATGTTCATCCTTGCAATCGCAGCGGCAGAAGTCGCCATCGCGTTGGGTCTGGTGATCCAGCTTGCTAGACGGTTTAACACTCTGGATATCGACGCTGCGAGTGAGTTGAACGACTGATGCAATTCCTTCCCTATATCCCTCTGTTGCCATTACTTGGCTTCTTGATCCTGTTCATTACGGAAGGCAGGCTCAACAAAATCTCCGTCGCGTTGATCGGCGCGGGATCGGTAGGCATTGCAGTGCTAATTGCACTTTTGGTCGGCATCGATTTCTACAACCAGGAAGCTACTCCGTACTCACACCAACTTTGGACCTGGATGTCTGTCGGAGATTTCCAACCAAATATCACACTCTATCTTGATCCACTTGCAATGGTCATGACGGGCGTGATCACGGGTGTTGGGTTCTTGATCCACACCTATGCCACGGGTTATATGTGGGAAGAAGATGGATACAGCCGCTTCTTCGCTTATATGAATCTGTTTGTGTTCGCGATGCTTATGCTCGTGCTAGGCGATAACTTATTGGTGCTATTCCTTGGCTGGGAAGGCGTCGGCCTGTGTAGTTATCTGCTCATCGGATTTTTTCATACCGAACCAGAAAACGGGTACGCTGCTCGAAAGGCTTTTGTGGTCACCCGAGTCGGTGACACTTTCATGGCGCTCGGATTATTCCTGCTATTCCGTGAAGTAGGTACTCTGGAGATACAGAGTGCAGTTGAGACAGCTACTACCACGCTATGGCCGGATGGCTCAACCATGAATACCGCTATTTGTCTACTCCTATTAGGTGGAGCAATTGGTAAATCTGCGCAAGTACCACTTCAGACCTGGTTGCCAGATGCCATGGCAGGTCCTACGCCCGTTTCAGCGCTCATCCACGCTGCGACCATGGTGACCGCCGGAGTTTATCTCGTGGCACGCATGCAGGGACTGTACCTACTTGATGGACCCGCGCTGGATATCGTCGCGGTAGTTGGACTCCTTACCTTAGTCATTGCCTCATTCACCGCTCTGGTACAGACAGACATTAAACGCATTCTTGCGTTTTCAACGATGAGTCAAATCGGCTACATGTTCTTTGCACTAGGTGTCGGAGCTTGGTCAGCTGGAATCTTCCACCTGATGACCCATGCATTCTTTAAGGCACTCTTGTTCCTGGCGAGCGGTTCCGTGATTCTAGCGCTCCACCATGAGCAGAACATCTTCAAAATGGGTGGACTGGCGAAGAAGCTTCCTGTTCCGTTCTGGAGTATGGCGATAGGTTCAGCTGCTCTGGCAGCATTGCCGCTGACATCCGGCTTCTTCTCGAAAGACGCCATTTTGATTACTGCTGAACAACATTCAGATTACGGCCTATTGTTTTGGGCGGTGGCGGTATTAGCCGCTTTCATGACCTCCCTATATACCATGCGGATGATGATGATCACGTTCTTTGGGGATTTAAAGACAGAGCCTCACGACCATTCAAAAGCAAATATGTGGATGCCACTGCTGGTACTCTGTGCCTTGTCAATCGTCGGTGGATGGTTCGGATTCGAAGTCACCGAAGAGTTGTTTGCCGACAAGGGAATGAAAGCACTTGAGTTTCATTTTGATCCAATCGCCCTGATCACGATGCTAGTGCCTATTGCTGGCGTCATTCTGGGTTACTACCTATTTCGACCTCAGAACAGAAAGTCGATTGAAAAGATCGCTAATTCAACTGCTGGACACAACCTGAGTCGATTCTTCTTCTCTGGTTGGGGTTTCGATTGGCTCTACGACCAAATCGTCGTCAAGCCATTTGTGGCGATTGCCAAACTGAATAAATCAGACGTTGTGGACAGTATTTATAAGGCTATTACGGCGATCATGCGGTATTCGTACAACCTCATTGTCATTACTCAAAATGGTAGTCTGCGCTGGTATGTACTCAACATGTCGGTTGGTCTCGCTGCCATTGCATTACTCGTGGTATTTGTACTGTGATCTTATTCTGGCTAATTTCTCTGCTGTTGGCCGGTGGTCTGGTCGCATGGCTCGCAGAACGGGTAAATAAGGATTTACCCAGGTGGATATCTCTAGGCGTATTCGCGATAGCCACTGCTATGGTCGTCATGATTTGGATGTCAGGTACGGGAGCTCACGGACCGTACTATACGACTACCTATATCCCTTGGATTCCACAGTTTGATATCAACGTAGTCCTACGCGTGGATGGTCTGTCGCTGTTATTGATTGGCTTGACCACGATACTTGGAATCATCGCTGTCGTTAGTTCTTGGTCTGAGACCAAGCATAGACACGGATTCTTCCAGTTCAACATCCTCTGGGTGATGGCGGGAGTGGTGGGCGTATTCTCAGCGTTTGATCTGTTCCTCTTCTTCTTCTTCTGGGAAGTCATGCTCATACCGATGTACTTCCTGATTGCTATTTGGGGACACGAAGATCGGGAATTTGCAGCAATGAAATTCTTTATCTTCACGCAGGCAAGTGGACTACTCATGTTGGCAGCCATCGTCGCCTTAGTCTGGGTCAACTACGCAGGCACTGGTGAAATTACCTTTGCCTACGACAATCTCCTAGGGGTCGAGATGTCTTCCAGTGTGGCACATCTTCTGATGCTGGGATTCTTCATCGCATTTATTACCAAATTACCGAGTGTCCCAGTCCACACATGGTTACCCGACGCTCATACACAAGCACCTACCGCAGGGTCTGTGATCCTAGCAGGCATCCTGTTGAAAACCGGCGGGTACGGCATTATTCGGTTCACGGTCCCACTTTTCCCAGAAGCATCCGCTGACTTTGCCACGATTGGCATGTTGCTCGGTGTGATCAGCATTCTGTATGGTGGGTATATGGCGTACAGTCAAAGCGACTTTAAGCGCCTTGTCGCGTACAGCTCAATTGCACATATGGGATTCATCTTGGTCGGTGTCTACGCGTTCAATGAATTAGGCATGCAAGGAGCAATTGTCACGATGGTTGCCCACGGATTTTCCACTGCCGCACTCTTCATGATGGCTGGATCGTTGCAGGAACGACTGCACACCCGCGAAATGTCGAAAATGGGTGGATTGTGGACTCAGGCACCGCGCATGGGGGTCATGACGATGTTCTTCGTGGTCGCCTCCGTCGGTATGCCGGGCCTAGGCAACTTCATCGGTGAGTTTCTAGTTTTGATTGGTGCATTTAAGGTCAATGTTCTAATGACCGTGCTTGCGACGATTGGAATAGTGGTTGCCGCCGTCTACGGGCTCTCTCTCATGCAGAGATCGTTTCAAGGAACACCAAATCCGGACATACAAGCCATGAATGACTATGGATTCCGTGAGATGAGTGTCATGGTTCTGATGATCATCGCATTGATTTGGATCGGTGTCTATCCACAGCATATCTTGGATATCGCTTCACCTGTTGTTGAAATGTTGGAGCTAGGCTAATGGATCTTCTCCCATTCCAGGTTGGCCTGCCCTACCTAATCCTCAGTGGTGGCATCCTGCTGGTCATGTTGCTGGTGGCGATCAAACGGACACATCTAGTCGCATTCTGGTCGACTACGCTCGTCATTCTGCTCACTATTCTGGCGCATTTCTACGGTTGGAACAGGCTACCTACGGAAGGACTCGAACTGTTCGATCAAACGATGGTCGACGGCTATTCGTATTTCTTCAACGTGCTGTTTTTGATTGCCGCATTGGTCTCCGCAATTCTCATTCAGCCATATCTGGAACGTAATTCTGAAAATCGAGAAGAGTTTTATCTCTTGCTGTTGACCGCCACACTTGGGGCGATGGTAATGGTCAGTGCAACGAACTTTATTCCGTTCATTTTGGGTCTCGAGATTCTCTCGATTTCGCTCTACGCAATGATTGCGTATCCTGACGATGAACGACCACCGTTGGAAGCTGCACTCAAGTATTTGATCCTTTCTGGCGTCGCTTCATCATTCATTCTGTTCGGAATGGCATTGATCTACGCGGCTTACGGCACAATGGAGTTTTGGACAGGTACCGCAAATTCACCGATTGAACAGTCCTATGCGGTTATCGGCCATATCCTCATGTGGGGCGGGTTGGCGTTCAAGTTATCGTTGATTCCTTTCCATATGTGGACACCTGACGTTTATCAGGGAGCCCCTACAGTAGTCACGGGGTATCTGGCTACGGTATCGAAAGGTGCAGTAGCTGCATTAGTGTTGCGATACGCCGTTGAAACTGGTTTCATTAAGACTGACGACATATTTACCATCATTTCCATCATCGCCTTGATATCAATGATCGGTGGCAACGTTCTTGCCCTTTTACAAAGAAATATCAAGCGCTTACTCGCATATTCCTCCATAGCCCACCTTGGCTATCTTTTGATAGCGATTCTGTTGGTAGCGGGAGCAAAATCTCAGTTCGCAACAGAAACGGTCATGATCTATCTAGCTGCGTATTTCCTAATCTCCCTCGCTGCTTTTGGCGTCGTTAGCCTAGTCACCGTATCGCAGGAAAACGCGAGTGATTCCTTGGATAGCTACGAAGGTATGTTCTGGAATCAACCCATATTAGCCGCCGTACTCACTCTTGCAGCACTGTCCTTGGCTGGAATTCCAATTACTATCGGATTCATTGCGAAGTT